>JAJBUT010000085.1 GCA_020860185.1 Lachnospiraceae bacterium
ATCAACTCCTTTTCTAACTCATTCCTTACACTTTGAATTATACAGGAAGCTTGTATGTGCCTGCGATCGCCGCGTCGGCAGAAGGATCGACATACGTGACGATCATAGAGTGCCCATAGCGCTCCGTAATCTCCAGCTCCGCCCGGATCACAGCATTATACAGTGTCGTAGAGACCTGGCAGATACCCCCGCCGTATGTCTCAACAGTCGTTCCGTTCTCGTAGGATCCTGCCAGTTCATATCCGTTCTCCGCAGAAAACGGGCTGACCGCTTCATAGACAGAAAAAGTCTCTCCCGGATAGATCACACTGCCGTTGATCTTGGCCGCACCGTTTTTCACATTGGCCTTTCGTCCGCTGGCGGAAGAAGAATAATTCGTGCTGTATGTTCCCAGTACATCCTGAACCTTCGACAGCTCCTCCTCCGTTCCCTGCGGCTCCGTCACCGCAACAGCCAGCTCTATACTGGCATCCTCCTGCCATCCATCTGAAAAATACTCTGCAATCAGCGTCACGGACGCATCCACATCAACTTCCCGTCCGTTTTGTCCCTCGACAATCACGAATTCCCCATTCTCACGGGTGAGACCGTAATCAACCGCTTCCTGATTAATCTCATCCGCATGCGCCTCCAGAAACGCTTCGATCTGATCCTCATCCGCCGTCAGCGTAAGAGGCAATACCCGATCCTCATTCTCCAGATCCTTCTGTTCCTTATAGCGCCTGACCAGATTCCCTGTCTGCCCGTATCCGAGCGCCTCCTGCAGCACAGCATCCACGTCCTCCGCAAACCCGAGTTCGTCCAGTGTCGTCTCTATCGAACTCTCATCCGCCGTCAGCGTGACCGTCTTCTGTGCAATCTCGTCCACATAATCACTGACCGCCTCTCTGGCCTCTGCAATCGTCATACCGCCCACCGACACACTGCCGATGCAAATCCCATCCGGAATCGTCTCCGCAACCGTATCCGCAGCCTGCGCATCTGTCAGACAAAAAACGGTCGAAACCATCATCGCAGCCGCGATCACCGGAAATACTTTCATCCATTTCTTCATACTAATCTCCATTCCGCCGCCGGAAACGGCGGCACAAATCACAATGAAGGTCCGCCTGCCCGGACAACGCCTCCTCAGACAGACAGAGACAATAGCATAGATAATACAAGAGCCGCCACGATCAGAATCGCGATGATTGCGGTCAGAACCCTTCGTCTTTTCGTGTTTTTATACATGCAGCCTTTCCTCCTGTTCCGGAACGCGCCCGTACTTCACATAAATCTCATTGATCATACGGGATGCTTCACTCCTCGTCATATTTTCCACATCCACATGATTCTCTATTCTATGATAAATAAACAAATGATTCAAGTCTCTTTTTTGAGCCGGTGTGATCTTTCCCTGTTTTTTTATCCGATACTGCAGTGGTTTCGGTGCGAACAGCTCCGGCTGTTCCTGACCGTAACGGTTCTGCAGCAGAAAAAAAAGTCGACAGGCCGCCTCCGCGTCATCTAACGCTCGATGGCGCCTGTCTCTCTGAATCAGAAAAAAATCGCAGAGAGAGTCCAGCGATTTGCTCTCCGGCTCCGCCAGAACCTTCCGCGCGATTTTCAGCGTATCCATACCATTTCGCTCAAACGGCAGACCGCAATTCACCGCCGTCTGTTTCAGAAAACTGTAATCGAACATCAGATTGTGACCCAGCAGAGGCAAATCTCCCGCAAAAGACAAAAATGCCTGTATTGCCTCTTCCGGATCCGGCGCGCCGTTCACCATCTCATCCGTAATACCGGTCAGCCGGGTGATCGTTTCGTCCAGTCTGCGGTGCGGATTGACAAAAATCTGAAAGGCATCCACCATCCTGCCGTTTTCTGCTTTTACCGCACCGATCTCCAGTATCCGGTCTGTTTTTACTTTCAGCCCGGTCATCTCCAGATCGACTGCAACAAATGCTTCCATACTGTCATTCCTTCCCCATAAGCCAATACACGGCCTGTCTGTATATGTGATTCCCCACAGCGATACCGGTCACTCCGATGCGTCGCCCAGATCCCGCAGCACATGTTTCAGCTCAATCATGCGGTCGCGCAGCTCCGCGGCCGTCTCAAAATTCAGTTCCGCGGCCGCTTTCTCCATTTTCTTCGTCACATCTTTGATCAGTTTTTCCAGTTCTTTTTTGCTCATGGACTCCGGATCCATCCGAAATTCCATCTCTTCCTTTGCCACCTTTTTCGATATGCTGATCAGATCACGGACAGACTTCTGTATCGTCTGCGGCGTAATCCCATGGGCCTCATTGTAATCCTGCTGTATCTTCCGGCGACGCTCTGTTTCTTCAATCGCCGCATGCATCGAATCCGTCACGGTATCGGCATACATAATCACATGCCCGTCACTGTTTCGCGCCGCCCTGCCGACAGTCTGGATCAGGGATGTCCCAGACCGAAGAAATCCCTCCTTGTCCGCGTCCAGAATCGCTACCAGCGTAATCTCCGGTATATCCAGCCCCTCACGCAGCAGATTGATACCGATCAGAACGTCGAAAACATCCAGGCGGAGATCGCGAATGATCTCGGCACGCTCCAGCGTGTCAATATCGGAATGGAGATACTTCACACGGATGCCGACGTCCTTCATATAATCCGTCAGATCCTCCGCCATCCGCTTTGTAAGGGTCGTGATCAGGATCTTATGTCCATCGGCAGTTTCTTTATTTACCTCAGCAATCAGATCGTCAATCTGACCATCCACCGGCCGCACATCGATCCGAGGATCGAGCAGCCCGGTCGGCCGGATGATCTGCTCCGTCCGCAGCAGCTCGTGCTCTTCCTCATAGACATTCGGCGTGGCGGACACAAACAGCATCTGATCAATATGGCTCTCAAACTCCTCAAAGTTCAGCGGCCGGTTGTCTAATGCCGACGGAAGACGAAACCCGTAATCCACCAGCGTCGTCTTTCTGGATCGATCTCCCGCGTACATCCCCCTGACCTGCGGTATGGTAATATGGGACTCATCCACAATGATCAGAAACTCATCCGGAAAATAGTCCAGCAGCGTGTAAGGCGGGACGCCCGGCTCCAGTCCGGACAGATGGCGAGAGTAATTCTCGATCCCGCTGCAAAAGCCGGTCTCGCGAAGCATCTCCACATCGAAATTCGTGCGCTCCGCGATACGCTGCGCTTCGATCAGCTTATCCTCTCCCTTGAAAAAACGGACGCGCTCCTCCATCTCCTTCTCGATCTCCGCCGCCGCACGGTTGATTTTCTCCTGCGGCACCACGTAATGAGAAGCCGGAAAAATCGCACAGTGCTCCAGCCGCGATTTGATCTCGCCGGTCAGGACATCCATCTCCGTGATACGGTCAATCTCATCTCCGAAAAACTCTACCCGGATGGCCGTCTCACCGTAATCCGCGGGAAAAATCTCCAGCGTGTCGCCGCGAACCCGGAAGGTGCCTCGATGAAAATCCATATCGTTCCGATCATACTGCATATCAATCAGCTGCCGGATCACCTCGTCCCGATCCTTCTCCATGCCGGGACGCAGGGAGACGATCATATTCTGATAATCGCTCGGGCTGCCGATACCGTAGATACAGGAGACCGAAGCCACGATGATCACATCCTGTCGCTCGGACAGAGCGGCCGTGGCAGAAAGGCGAAGCTTATCGATCTCGTCATTGATGGAGGAATCCTTTGCAATATAGGTGTCCGTGGAAGGGACATACGCTTCCGGTTGATAATAGTCATAGTAGGACACAAAATACTCCACTGCATTCTCGGGGAAATATGCTTTCATCTCACCATACAACTGTGCAGCGAGGGTCTTATTGTGCGAAATTACCAAAGTCGGCTTGTTTAATGCCTCAATGACGTTCGCCATCGTGAAGGTCTTTCCGGAACCCGTAACACCCAGTAAAGTCTGGAATTGATTGCCCTCTTTAAAGCCTTTGACAAGGGCTTCGATCGCCTGGGGCTGGTCGCCCGTGGGCTCGTATGGTTTGTGCAATTTGAACAACATCGGAGAAAAATCACCTCCAAAATCCATATCAAAAAAGTTCGCCTATCAGGCAGAAATTCGAAAAGGCACATATTCAGTTCATTCAAAAATCGTGCTTTTACGAATTTCGTTCACAAATTTCATTTTTCCCGACCACTCGGAAAAAATAAAATCCTGCGGAAAATCTGATATACAGACAGGAGCAGCCGGACATAAATCAGCTGCTCCCCTCGCGCCTGTAGATTGTTTTTAATCCAGATCGTCAACTACAATACACTTTTGCTCTCTGAATCCTTTTAACTGCTTATCATTTGTCAGAAACAGATCACACCCTGTCAAACATGCAACTGCCAGCTGCAAAGAATCCATAGCTCTATACGCCTTATATTCTGCTCGGATTTCAGCGGCTTTTCTGGCAATTTGATTATCGATATCAACAACTTTAATTCCAAGAGAATGTATGAGCCGGTCAAACAATTCTATATATTTCGGCTGATTATTACGATACGGAAACACCATATATTCCTCTATCGTAATCACTGATGTCACAAACGCAACATCATTTTCATATCCTTTGATCAGGAAATTCTTTACCTTTTCAAAATAATGTGGATTATTCTCATCCTTTTCGATAAAATATATGAATGGTGCCGTATCAATAAAGACCTTATTATATTCTGTCACCATCACGCATCTCCTTCATATATTCGTCGACATTCTTTCCGCGGGTACTTGGCAAAACAAAACTGTCCCAGTCGAGTGCAGTTTTTTTTGAGACCTGTCTCTGGGACTTGGCATGATGCTCTAATAATGTCACAACAACTTCAGACCCATCATAAGCCCGTATGTCATCATCTTCAATCACTACTGTATTTCCTCGTATAATACCTTTTACTGCAGCGAGCATAAAATTCACCTCCATGCGCCTCATATGAACTAAAATCCGCGCCTTTTCATATACTATCATAACACTTTTCTGTCTGCAAGCAATGCATCTAAATAATTTTTATGCTCCCGTTTTTTCTTTTGTCCCCAGAAACGCCTCCACATCTATCACGGTATCTAAAACTTTCGTTTCCGCATTGTCCGCATCCGGTTTCTTTGGCATGACCTCATCCATGTATTCCAGAAGTTCTGGAATCTCTTCGGGAATGATATTTGCATTATCACCATACACGTCCATCGTAATGATCTCCTTTGCATGTCCCATCAGTCTTGAGACCGCTTTCGGATTAAAATCATTTTTCAGGAGCAATGTACAGTAGGTACTCCTCAGATCATGCCAGCGGATATCAGGCAAGCCAAGCTCTTTCAGCAATGCCTTGTAATGTTTCCAATGGAAATCCTTGCTGCGCGGCTTCCCATAATTCGAGCAGCAAATGTAATCTGCATCCAGAAACTGTGAACCCCTCCTTCTCCTGTTCTCCTCATATTTCTCCCGTTCCCTCAAGATTTCCTCAAAAACATAATCCGGAATCGGCAGTATCCTCCGGCTGGATGATGTCTTCAACGGCAGTTCGCTCTTTGTCGTGGGCTTCTCATCCCTCCCATAAGGAGTGCGGTTCAGCTTTTTCCCCAGCTGACGCTCTACTGACAGTGTACGGCTGATATAATCCACATCCGAATATTTCACTGCATTGATCTCCTGACGCCGCAGCCCCATCATAACATTGAACAATACCTGCATATGGATCGGCGTCTCCCTGCTCGCTTCCAGAAGGAGCGATATCTGTTCCACATTAAGCGTTTTTGCCGTATCAATATTTCTGGTGTGGTACGGCCTTGCTTCCACAGTTTTAGGGAGCAGCACCCCTTCCGCCGGATTTACGGAAATCAGCCTACACGGGGACACAGCATAGCGCAAAGCAGTATTGATCACAGTCTTTACCTGCCTCACAATCGGTTTTGAAAATGCTGCACGGTCATCATACAAACGCTGAATATCCCCTTTATGTATCTCTGCCAGCTTCTTATTTCCCAGAAACGGGATAATATGTTTCCTTACGATATTAGAATATGAATCATAAGTATTGCTGCTCTGCGCCCTCTGGCGGATGTCATACTCCAGCCAGTATTCCAGAAAATCCTTGCATTTGACTCTGTCATTGACGATATAGGTTCCGTTTGCCAGTTCACCCATCGTGTTCATTCTGGCCTCTTCCGCCGCTTTTTTCGTTGTAAAGCCGGAATACTGGCGGGTATGTTTTGTGCCGTCCGCATAAAGCAGGACGACACGGTAACCATAGTTATTCCTCTCTTTGATCTTCATAACCGGCCTGACGATCCAGTCAATGTAATCCTTCTGTTTAAACTTTAACATATTGTCACTCCTCCGGCATAAAAGAGCCGTTCATAAAATCCAGTATGCGTTCATTCTCATCCATGACCTCACAATAGTATTCAAACGTCGTGTGGACCGACGCATGACCCAGAAGAGCACTGACCTTTACGAGAGGAACGCCCTGCTCGATTAAAATCGTCGCATACATATGTCTCAGTCCATGGACAGTGATATGCGGCAAACCATTTCTGCTGCACAGCTTTGTCAGTGCACTATTAAAAGACGCCAATGAATGCGGAAGACCGTTTTCTCTGCAGGACAGGTAGCCCTTATCTATGTACGCCTCTCCAAGAGCCTCCTTCCTTAGATCAATTAATCTCTTCCGTTTCGTCACCTCCACCATCACAGCCTCCGGCACCCGCAATGTCCGAAAGCTATTCTGTGTCTTCGGCTCTTTCTCAATTACCTGATACTCAGAAACTGCAGATTGCCCCTTCAATACAATGGGGTCTGCCGTAACCTGACGTTTAATACTGACGGTGCTGTGTCCCATGTCAAAATCACTGATTTTTAAACCCAGTATCTCTCCCTTGCGAAGCCCAACGAACAGGCCCAATAAGATTTCCAGATACCAGCTGCTTTCTGACGCCTTCTCCAGAAAGAATCGCATTTTCTCTTTATTAAGGACCATGATTTTCGGTTTCCGCCGCTTGTACGGTTTCGTATCCGGCACAGGATTTCTGGAAATAAAGCCATGCGCCACGGCATCCTTAAATGCGATATTTAAGAGTTCCCTACTCTTATTTCCTGCGGATTCACATGTTTTCGACACCATTTTCAGCAGAACATTCAGATATTCCACGCTGACGTGCCAGAGTTTTACTCCCTGGTTTACGTTTGGCAGGATTAGATCATACAGCCAGAAAACCAGATAGTCAGCCAGTTCAAAGTTTGCAGATGAGGAGGCGCGATAAGCCCGACAGGCTCTTTTGTATGCTTCCTCGCAAGCGTAGTAACTGCGTTCCGCTTCTTCGGCGGTCGAGAATCCGCCCTTCTTACTGTACTTAGTCGTTCCATCATTCTGGAGCTGCTTCAGACGGTGGTACCAGCTGCCGTGTTCATAAAATGCAATACCTTTCTTATTTCCCATCGGGCTTCACCTCCTCTCCCCATAGTAATTAAGCTTATTAGCTTACTGTGCCGTTCAGCCATGCATCGAAGGATGATTTCAACACCCTGACTGACGTTCCCACCTTGATGACACGGAACGGCGGATTCTTCTGCTTATAAACGTCATTCAAAAACTCATAGGTCTTGGTACGACCAAGGCCAAGCGCGTGTTGAATATCTGCTGCCAGATAAACTCTGCTTTCCGCCTTCTCACTCATAGTAATATTCTCCTCCTACTACAATGTATTTATGGGTTAGATACCTTACAGCCAGTAAGGATCTTTTCCATCTTGTTGCTTAAGCTGTTATAATGATGGAGCAATCGGTATATCGTTCAGCCTCCTTGGACCCAGCGTCCGTAAATTAGTCCGATAGCCAGCTCCTCATTCGCAGCATTCGTTTTATGCAGGTTGAACCGCCCTCAC
>JAJBUT010000172.1 GCA_020860185.1 Lachnospiraceae bacterium
TAATACTTTTCTGGTAGTTTCTTACTATAAATCCTACAGTAAATTTACACCGTCTTCTATGGATATTGAAAATCCAATGTTTACATGTTATTATATACCATAAATAAGAATGGCCGTCAACAGGAGAAAGAACGTATGTTTGTGAAAAAGGAAGGAGAACAGTATTATAAAAGCAGGCACAGCTGTTTCCTGCTCCAGTACCATATGGTGTTTGTGACGAAGTACCGCAACCCGGTGCTGACCGGGGACGTGAAAGACAGCGTATACAGCACGATCCGGGCTACCTGCGAAAGCAGGAACTGCCATATCCTGGAGATGAACGGGGAGCCAGACCACATACATCTGCTGTATGAAGCGGGCCCGGAACTGGCACCACAGGAGCTGGCAAATGTCTTAAAGACAAAAACAGCACGTTTTGCACGGAGGGATTACCCGGACGAAGTAAAAAAACATTACTGGAAGCCGTATTTCTGGAAAGACGGTTATTTTGTTATCACTGCCAGTGAAAACAGCCTTGATACAGTGCGCAGGTACATTCAGAATCAGTAAATTAGCCGGGCATTCATCCACGCCCATGCGGGGCATCCTATGGACGTGGTACTCTGCCTTAATTTGTAAATTACAAAATTACAATTCAAATTATGTTAAGAAGCTAGATGCTATGGTATCTGGCTTTTTTTGTGTGCCGGACATGGCACAGTTCTAGCTGATGAAAGTCCAGTCATGGGCAACTTACCGTCCATGTAGTTAAACACAAGCCGAAGCCAGTAATGGTGGGGTGAAGGAAGCGCGTAGCAAAGTCATGAGCCTACGAACAGAAACCTGATATGAGGCTAAATGGTGGATGAGGTTGCTAACCGACCCACTTTGAGCCCCGACTGCCTGACGGACATGGAGCCTGTCTGCGGATCAGGCTGCGCTGGTCCGATTTCCGCCCGGGGCACTCAATCCTGCCTGCGTGGCCGAGAGGCTGAAGGCATCCCACTGCCGCAGGCGCTTCCGGAGTTTTCTTTTTTCTTAAGCACATAGATCTCCAAATTCGGAAAACCAACCAGGAATATCCTCACATTTTCACCCGATTTGTTGCCACTGAAGACATAAAAATCGTATAAATATAAGAAATAGCAGACAAAAAGCATACATAAGGAAATTCATATGAAGAAAAAGGCGGTATTTGGAATCCTGAGAATATGCACCATGGCCTTGCCGTGCCTGTGTGCCTGCGCGGTATTCATGGACTCAGCGCGCATCACCATAGCCCAGGAAGTGCAGGAAGAGGAAGAGCAGGAAGAAGAAATCCAGGAAGATGACCAGGGTGAAGCGGCCATTGACAAGCCGGAACTGCCCGGGCCGGAAGAAACGGCGGAAGCCCAGGCCCAGACGCAGGAAAAACCGATGTTCATTACTGCGATTTCAGCACCGGATTTGTACATACAGACCTTTGGCGGGTTTGTCCCGGCGTGGGAAATCCTCAATGAGGGCGTGGATGATTCCATTATGGAACTGTGCGGGCAGACACTCAGCGTCCTTCCAGGATGGGTGAAAACAAAGGTTGCTCTTTCCGGGTGGACGTTTGCCGTGACACCGGAAGACATCAACAGCCGGTACCTTGGCTCGAAATACGATACGGAAACTGTAACCGTGTCTGGCGCAGCGTTATACGGTGAGCGTAAGATTGTGGTCGCAGGGACGGAAGAAGCCTGCATGAGCGCCCCGCTGCACGAAATCGGGCACTGGTGTGACTGGATCACAGCAGACGGGGCGGGGGAATTTTCATCTGAGAGCGGTGAATTTGAAGCTATATATGTGGAAGAAGCAGAAGTCTTTATATCCGTGTTCGGGCTGGGGAGCGTGGACACGGACAGCAGGCAGGAACTGTGTGCGGATCTGTTTAAATATTACTGGCTGGAGCCGGAGGAATTGGTGGCAACGTGCCCTGGGCTGTATGCCTGGATGGATGAACTGGTGGGGGAGCTGCAGCTAATGGGATTCTGAGGTATTTAGTATCAAACAAGAATGATCCCGTCTACGGGTAAAGGTGTTTTTCGTTGCCATGGCAAGGTGATCTTCGGTTCCTACCGGTAAACTCTTTTCTTGAGTTAACCGTATAATTACCTCACGATTTATACCGGATTACTACAATAAAACCTCTGGCATAGTTTTGTTAGACTTGAAATTTGGAGATAACTGATGAGGAAAAAATCATACATACCAATAGCCATCGGGATATGTGCCGTAATTGTCGGCATCGCTGGAATGTGGGCAAGGACGCTTACGGTCACCCGGACAACCGTCGCCATACAGACAGCGGAAGAGGATGAGATTCCGGAAGAATACGGGTTTGTGGACGGGATCACGGAAAACAACGGCGCGGATGATTACTATGTCAGCCTGTGCAACGAAACACTGCAGGAACTGCCGGAGTGGCTTTTGGGACAGTTTGAAGATTCCGGGTGGACGATTATGGTGACATCTGAAGATATCAATGATGTATACCTGGATGGGCGGTACTCTGCCGGTGAAGGGAACGTGAACGGTGCAACGGTTTATGGCCTGGAAAGGATCGTCATAACGGACAGCATACAGGCGGCATCTACAGCACCGGTGCATGAGATGGGGCACTGGCTGGATTACATTACGGCCCCGGACGGGCTGTCGTTTTCCTCAGACAGTGAAGAGTTCATCAGCCTGTATGATGAAGAAGCAGAGGATTTTATCGCAACGTTCGGTATTGCGAACCCGGACTCGGACAACAGGCAGGAGCTGTGTGCGGATCTGTTCAGATACTACTGGACGGAGCCTGGGAAACTGGAACGGAAATGCCCTGGGCTGTATGCCTGGATGGATGAACTGGTGGGGGAAGATGATGGGATTCTGATGGATACGGTATCACAAACGGAAAACCCCGCCTGCGGGTAAAGGTGTTTTTCGTTGCCATGGTAACATAACAGATAGATGTTAAAATAAGCTACAGGTATTTCTATAAGGACGGGGCGGTTTGTTTTCCCGCCGCTGTCATGCCGGAAGTGCCCAAAAAGCTTGACAGGACATCCAGAAAAATGCATAACTTCACAGACAGATAACTAAGTATGCCCTTTTTGATTCAGAGAGCATCTGTTTCCGCATGGAGTTTTTCACCCCGTGCGCGGACAGATGCTCTTTTTGTGCGCCGGGAGGCGCACGTTACATAGATCCCGAGGCGTCGTGGGTGGCGCACCGGTGTTACACGGGAAGCATCTGTAAGATGCGGCATCATCATGCCACTACGAGAAAAGAAAGGAGCGGGACATGAAAAAGAGAGACACACTGAAACGGCTTGCGGGCCTGGTGCTTGCGGCCGCGCTGGCAATCAGCCTTGTCGGTGGGACGAGCCTGCCTGCATGGACATCGGCGGAGATGGCTTTGGCAGCGGAGACTGCCACGCTCTCCGGCGGCGAGACCATCACGGAGAGCGGGACGTACAGCCTGGCGGACGGCGCCACAGGCACGGTCACCATCAGCACGACGGAGGCGGTCGTCATCGAGGGCAGCGGCGTATCGCGGGACGACGACTACGTGATGGACTGCACGGAGTATGAGGACCTGCATTTTGACTGCACGGCGGGCGCGGACCTGACGCTGAAGGACGCGTTCATCACGAATAACGGCACGGAGACGGCCTCCCTCGTGGACTTCACGGGCAGCGGGAACCGGCTCTCCATCGAGGGGACGGTCGTCCTGGAGAACTCCGGGCTTCTCTATGCGCTGGTCCATGTCGGGGAGGGAACGTCCCTGACGATCGCGGGCGGGGGCACGCTCTACCTGTACAAGTATAACCAGGCGGCGGGCATCGGCGGCGACTCCGGGGAGCTGAACGGCGACATCACCTTCAGTGACGACGATTCGTCCCTGACGTTCTTCGCCAAGGGCTCGAAACAGGGTGCTTTCATCGGCGCAGGGGCTGACGCGGCCAGCGATACTCTGGTGCCGGGGAGTATCTCTTTTGTTGAGGGAACCTATAACCTGGTCTCTGTTTCCCGCGGCGCGGTGATCGGCGGCAACGCGGGTAGCGGGGGTGCCCCGGACGGCACCACGGTCATGTGGATCCGAAGGTGAATATGAACATCAACGTGGACTATACCGGCGCGGCCGTGGGCGGCGGCGGATATGGCGGGAGCAATGACTCCTCTGGCGCCATCCTCTATGTTACAAGCGGGTCTCTGCGCTGCTACATCGACTCGAATGCGGCGGGGAACACGACCGGCTGGAACGGGCAGGGCTATACCGAGGGCATTAACGACGCGGCCATCACGGCGCAGCGGCTGAACGGAGACGGGGAGGCGGTCTACTGGTCGGCCTTCAGTACCGGCCTTCTGGACGAGGAGGCGGAGTATTTTGAGGCCTATGTCGACGGGGATTTATTCTATGAGGGTGACCTGCCGGAGTACGGCTTCGTGCAGGAATTTCCAAATAGTATTTTTTGTGTTCTTTAATATTATGATTATATATTTTACGATGTACTTGGTTTTTAAAGTGTTTGTTGCATAATAAAAATACCAAATGTTGCAGACCAGAAATGGAGAAAAATGCATCTCCAAATTGGAGAAAAATGCAGATTCCCATGAACAGCCTCCAGGAACAGCTGGCATCCATAAGGCGGCCGCCAAGTCGGGGCTGATCAGAAAATCCATTGCAGACATTATTCACAATCGCTATCCTTGTAATTGTTAACCAAACAATACTACAAGGAGGAAAGGAGAATGACTACAATGGATCAGATACATCGTATCAGAATGCTCTATTATGGGCAAGACAAAAACATATCTGAAATCGCAGCCATTACTGGTCTCAACTGGAAGACTGTCGCCAAATATGTGGACATGACAGACTTCAATCCGCCGGAACCCAAGCCGGCCAGGCAACAGGAATTGTGCCCCAAACTGAATCCATTTAAGCCGCTGATCGACCAGTGGCTCATGGATGACAAAAAAGCCCCGCGCAAACAGCGCCACACAGCAAAGCGGGTCTATAACCGCCTCGTGAAAGAAGCAGACGGATTTGACTGTTCCTATCGGCTTGTTGCCGATTATGTCAAAGCCAGGAAAAAAGAGCTGAACCTTGACAAAAAAGATACAGGCAAAATGCCGCTTGTCCATTATCCCGGGGAAGCCCAGTGTGATTTTGGTGCCGCCAGTTTTTATGAAAACAGCATGCTGCATGAGGGGAAATTCCTTGTTCTTTCATTCCCTTACAGCAACCAGGGCTTCCATCAGCTCCTCTATGGCGAAAACATGGAATGCCTCCTGGAATCCCTGGATGCGATATTCCGCCATATCGGGGGTGTCCCGACAGAGATCTGGTTTGACAATACGTCTACTATCGTAACGAATATCATCCGGGGCGGCGGCAGGAACCTGACGGAGCGATTTACCCGCTTCCAGGAGCATTACCGCTTTAAAGCGGTGTTCATGAACCCTGAGTCCGGCTGGGAAAAAGGGAATGTCGAGAAGAAAGTCGGTTACAGCCGTAATAACTTCCTTGTCCCCGTACCGCGTTTCCTTTCGCTTTCTGATTATAATGCGCAGACCCTCTCGGACAATGATGCAGATGGGGACCGCGGTCATTATCACTATGACAGCACGATTGCAGAGCGGTTTGCGCTTGACAAAAAAGCGCTGCTTCCGCTCCCGGCAGGACAATTCGAACTTGCTGCCTATAAATCTGCAAGGACGAATGGCTGGGGCAAATTTACACTTAATGACGGAAAACACGAGTATTCCGCATCGCCGAAGCATGCCAACACAGTGGTCACGTTAAAGCTGACATCAGCTACGGTGACTGTATTGGATGAAAATCTTCAGGAGATTGTCGTACACCGTCGGCTGTATGGAGACTCCAGGCAGGAAAGCATGGACTGGCTCCCGTACCTGAGTTACGTCAGCCGCCATCCGCGTTCCCTTATGAACACAGGTATCTTTGGGATGATGCCGGCATCTATGCAGGAATATCTGCAGAAATGCCAGGTCCCGGAGCGCGGGAAGATCTTAAAGACCATTTCGGAACTGACGGACCGTACCGGTTTTGACAGTGCCGTACAGACGGTAAATCAGGCGCTCTTATACCAGGCAACAGATGCTGACAGCCTGCAGAACCTGCACCGCAGCCTTTACGCCGATGTGCCGGAACTCCCGCCGATGAAGCTGCCTGACGGGATCCCGAAACTGTCACAGATGCCGGCAGACCTTGCCTCCTATGACATCTGCCTTCTGGGAGGAGGTGTGGCAAACAATGGCTGATTATTATGAAGAAATCCTCAAATGCTGCCGGAAACTGAGGCTGTCCTCAAACCTTGCAGACCATTCTTCTACAACGGAAGGGGAAAGCCACCAGGAATACCTGTACCACCTGCTCAATTCCGAGATAGAATACCGCCGGAAAGTGAGGATAGCAAAGCTGACCAGCGCCGCCGGGTTCCCGCGGATCTGCAGTTTTGGCCAGTTCCGTCCGGATGAAGTGGAATTTCAGGACACGTCTCTGGAAAAACTGAAATCTCTTGAGTTCCATAAGGAGCACAAGAACATCATCATGTATGGATGTACCGGTACCGGGAAGACGATGCTTTCTATCTGCATCGGGCTCGCCGCCTGCCAGGAAGAGATCCCTGTGAGGTTCTTCCGTACGGCGGGGCTGGTGAATAAGTTCTCTGAAGCAAAGGAACGTGGACAGCTCAGTACTTTTAAGAAAAAGCTTTCCAAAGCAAAGATCCTGATCCTGGATGAGTTCGGGTATGTCCCTTATGACAGGGATGGCGCACAGCTCCTCTTTGATTACCTTTCAGAGGTAGAGGACGAAAAAGAGATCATCCTCACCACGAACCTGGAGTTTTCCAGATGGGTAAACGTCCTTTATAACGAGCAGATGACTGCCGCATTGGTCGGGCGCCTGACCCACCACTGCCATTTACTTCTCTTCCCCGGCCAGAACAACCGGCTCCGGGAGTCCAGCATTAACGAGATCTACCGCGGCATCGCGGCGAAGAGCGGGGAGGAGGCCAGCCATGGAACTATATAATAAGGAAATCCGCTATATTATCAAGGTACAGGAATCCAATGGCTTCTTCCCGAAATTCCCACGGGAGCTGAAAAGATACCTGTATGACCGCTATCTTTATGGGAACTGGCCGTGGGGATACAGCTATGGGGAGCTGTATACATATATCTGGGACGATGCCTGGGCTTATTTCAACGGCAGGCTTGACACAACTGTTAAACCACCGGTTGAACGTGCAATGGATGAGATCCGGGATCTCCGTGAGCTTTATGGTGACGTGGCTGCGAAGATCAATGATCTTGAAAACTATATCACAGAGCTCCATGAACTCCTGTGGTCACACGGCTTAGAAGGGAGCCGGATGCTGCATGATGAGTCAGGCGAGCACAAAGGCACCTATGCCGAATTCAATTCCCTCTGACTGTAGGGGTTTTGAATATGTAACCCGATGAACGCAACGGATAACCGGCGGCTAAAAATCGGTCGCCGGAGCCATCTGCATTTTTCTCCAATTTGGAGATGCAACATTCTCCAAAACCCATCTGCAACTTTTTCCAAAAAGTACTTGCAAAAAACATTTTTAAAGAAAAATACAAGTCAATGGACTTAGATTACAATACTATGAAACTGATGAGACGGTTTTATAAAAAGAAACAGCAGAAACAGATTTTATCAAATGAACTTGAGACTTGCAAAATAGATAATTTATAAATCTAAACTGAGTTATGATGGAATATTACGGAAG
>JAJBUT010000146.1 GCA_020860185.1 Lachnospiraceae bacterium
TGCTATCGGAGAAAAAGACAAGCAATATTAAAAGTTATTTTTGAACAGTTCCTAACTTATTCAGGACGGTACTTCGCACCTGCTGCGAAGTACGTCTGTTAGCGTAGATTACACAGAAAATATTTTAATGGTTCTGAAACCCGAAACCATCCGGAGTGACGGATGGTTTCGGGTTTTTCAGACTTATTCTTCTTCCATTTTCTGAACCGCCTGGATGAAGTGTGACACGATCTGTGTCAGATGATCGAGATAATCCGGCGGGCAGGTGCGAATCAGCGCGGTTACCGGCGTATACCTGTCATCCGCGGATTGCGGTCCGAACAGAATATAATCGGCAGGAATCGAGAGCGCAGCAGCGATATTGCAGAGTGTATGAAGCGACATGTTTTTGGAACCAAGTTCAATGTCATAACAGAAGCGAGGCGTGATGTCCGCAAGCTCCGCCAGTTTTTCCCGAGAATATCCTTTTAAAGTTCGTTGCTCTTTGATTCGCTGTCCCATCAGGACTGCATCGGCAATTTTTGCACTCATACCAAATTACCTCCCTGGCTGACCCGCAGAAAAAGATTTCCGTGGTTCATTTTTTTCTAATAATTCTATTGCAAACTGCATAGTTACTATGCATTTTACGGACGGTTTTTACCACGAAATATGAACTATCAGGGGATAAAATATTGACGAATGGTTCATGTTGTCATATAATAATGAAAAAACGGAGAAATGAATTAGAACATGGAACGGCTAAAAATAAAGACGAATGTTGACAGGGTGTCAGTAACCTATAAACTGGAAAAATCAGAACAGATAAACCGGATGGAGATGGATATTATTAATAAAAAGGAAATTCCTGCTTTGTTGCCGGTTCGTTTTAGAAAAGCTTTTTGGAGTTCTTCGCTGAGTTTTCAGATACACGATATGATGAGTATAGATCATTTCTTTAAAAGCGGTATCAATTTCGGACAGTTTTCTGATGCAGTTTGTCAGATCGCGGATACGATTCTTTCCTGTGAGGCGCATGGAATCCGCAGCGGCAATATGGAGTTTTCATCGAATCTGATTTTTTACGATTATGCGGATAAAAAGATCAGGATGCTGTACTGGCCTCTGATCTCATTGGACGGATATGTTAAGCTGCCGGAATTTTTTCGGATGCTGGGCGATATCTATGTATGCAGTCGACAGGATGAAGCATTTTTAAATCGATATCTGGAGTTGTTTACATCCCGCGCAAAGTTTGAGGTTTCCAATTTTAAAAAGAGTGTCGAATCCCAGAACGGACAATGGAAGAATTTACAGAATAATGACGTATTCTATGAAAGCCGGAAGAACACGGGAAATGTGAATACGATTGATCCTACGGAATATATGGAAGGCCCCATGATTTATCGTGTATCTGCCCGGGAGGATATCATTCTGAAAAATTTCCCTTTTACGATCGGCAGATATGAAGAATACAGCGATTATGTGCTAAAGAACAATCGCTTTGTCAGCAGGAAACACGCGACATTGCTTTATGAGAACGGTACAGTCTATATACGGGATGAAGGATCCGCCAACGGGACATTTCTTGATGGAGAGAGAATTCCGGAATATGAGAAAATCGAACTGAGGCCGGAAAGCAGATTTGTGATCGGAAAAGAGGAATTCATTTTTTTGTACAGCGGATAATCATGAAGGATTCATGATGGGGAGAGCATGATGGGTTTTACTTTGCAAATTTATACAGATGATGTATATCGGGAATTCAGGCTTCCCATGTTAGATAATTCAGACTATGATCTTTGTCTGAAAGCCGAAGAATTTCTGCTCCGCAACCATGTCGTGATTCAGATGGAAGTGTTGGATGGAATCTGGCGGGTAAAGGATATTCACGGAGGACGGATCAGTAATTCGGACAGGTCTTTCGTAAAAAATGTTCTGTGTCAGGGCGGTTTTTTCAAAATATCTGTTTATGACACACAGATCAGTATTCTGGTCTGGGAAAATGCGTATGATCTGGAGGCGTGGCCGAAATACACCGTTTTGAATCAAGAGGAAATTCATATTGGACGCAGTGAAGACAGTGATATTTGCTGTAATTCTCTGCGTATTGTTTCGCAGAATCATGCTTTTCTTTCTTTTTCCGGAAACAGAACCTACATAACAGATACCAGCCTTAACGGAACCTATCTGAATGGATATCGCATTCATGAAAAAGAGGAGCTTCATTTTGGCGACATGATAAGTATATTCGGGTTGTCCATTCTCTGGTTAGATGGGATTTTCGGAATCGGCAGCCTGAACAGCGGAAATCTGACAGTGAAATCGGATTATCTGAAACAGATTCTGGAGATGGATCAGAAATCGCATGAGAATTTGCCGTTGGAGTCTGCGGAAGCAGAGATTATTGTGCATGCTGCACCGCGCAGTCTTCCGGATATTTACGAAGGGGTTGAGAAGATCGAACCGGCTCCTGCGAAGCATGAACCGGACACGAAACCGGCCTGGATGACTGTGCTGCCTTCATTAACGATGATGATCCCTATGGTGCTTGGGTTTTCACTCATGGGAAGTAATATGAAAATGGGCCTCGTAATCGCGGTTGGGTCGGCGGTTGTCGGATTTACCTGGGCGGTGATCAATCTGCGTTATTCCAGAAAGCAGCAGCGAGAGAAGGAAATGCTGCGTCTGGAAAGATATGAGGAGTATCTTGTGCAGTCTGCGGATCGAATCAGAGAAAAATTTGAGTATAATCGACAGGCGCAGATTGACCTGTATCCGGATGCGGAATCCTGCAGCCGATATAATGCTGATACGCTTGCTTCGTGGGCCAGAAACAGTAAACACTCGGATTTTCTGTTTGTGCGGCTCGGACTGGGCGATATGCCGTTTCAGATTCAAATTCAGACTCAGGAGAAGGGATTTGTTCTGTCCCCGGATGAACTGGCGGAACGTCCGGGAAAAATAGCAGACAGCTATCGCACCATGCGGCAGGTCCCGCTGGGGATTGTTCTGGCCGATTATGGAGTTGGCGGAGTTCTCAGTGACAATGAGGAAAGCCGGATGTCCATGGTCCGGACGATGCTGACACAGATCGCTGCGAACTACAGCTATACAGATGTAAAGGTTGTCGCTCTTTTTGACGGAAACGGTTCCTGCGCAGAACAGTGGAACAGTCTGAAATGGCTTCCGCATGTATGGAATGAGGAGCGGACATTTCGTTATCTTGCGTCGGATCCGGATGAGATCAGCGAAGTCCTTTATGTACTTCTGCAACAGCTTCGCGACAGAGAAGAGCTGATGAGTACAATTCTTTCCGGAAAAAAGAAAGCTCCTGTACCACATTATATTTTGTTTGTGGAAAAGCCGGATATGCTGGAATCTCAGGTGATCTGTAAATATTTGTATGAACAGGGAGAGCATTTGGGGATCAGTACCATCCTTCTTTCTGACAGCTACAGTAAATTCCCCGGTTCCTGCGGGTTTATTATAGAAGACAGCCGGGAGTTCTGCGGTATCTACGGGACAAGGGAAGATGATCGGTTCCGGAAAAAAACAGACTTTGATTCTGTTTCGCTGAGCTGTTTTAATTCTATGGCCAGACGTATGGCATCCTGGCGTGTCAACGAGGCGGAAAGCAGTCACACTATCCCATCCTCTCTCACTTTTTTTGAGATGATGGGAATTCAAAGCCTGTCAGAATTGAATGTCATAGAATGCTGGAAAAAGAACCGGACATATGAGTCCATGCGCGCCCTGGTAGGGCAGAAGTCAGGCGGCGCAGGCTGTTATCTGGATATTCATGAAAAATATCATGGCCCGCATGGTTTGGTGGCGGGAACAACAGGTTCCGGAAAGAGTGAAACGCTTCAGACCTATATTCTGTCTCTGGCGATTAATTTCAGCCCCCTGGATGTCGGATTTTTTATTATTGATTTTAAGGGCGGCGGTATGGCGAACCTTTTTTCAAACCTTCCTCATATGCTGGGACAGATATCGAATCTCTCAGGGAACCAGGTACGCCGTGCCATGATATCGATTAAGAGTGAAAACAGCAGAAGACAGCGGATCTTCGGAGAGAGCGGCGTAAACAACATTAATGATTATACCCGGCTGCTCAAGAGCGGCGAGGTTTCTGTGCCGCTTCCTCATTTACTGATTGTGATCGATGAGTTTGCGGAACTGAAACGGGAGCAGCCGGCATTTATGAAAGAGCTCATCAGTGTGGCACAGGTTGGGAGAAGTCTGGGCGTTCATCTGATTCTGGCAACGCAGAAACCCGGAGGAACAGTGGATGATAATATCTGGAGCAATACAAAATTCAAGATGTGTCTGAGAGTGGCTGACAAGCAGGATAGCAATGATATGCTCCACAGGCCTGATGCGGCATTTTTGACACAGGCCGGAAGATGTTATCTTCAGGTGGGAAATGATGAGATATTCGAGCTGTTTCAGTCCGGCTGGAGCGGAGCGGTTTATGATGCGGACTGTGTACGTCATGATTCAGGTGCGGTTATGATTGATTTGCCGGGCAGAGAGGCGGTGATTGGCCGTTCTCTGGGAACAAATGCAGAGAAACGTGTGCAGAGATGGATGACAGAGATTGTACGGTGCATGAAGAATGCGTCACAGTCCATGAATATTTTCCTGCCGGATTTATCCCTGGACAGCTCTGCGCGAAGTCTGATTGTACGAAAAACGATTCAGCTTATCAATTGCCGGCTGGAGCAGTATACATCCAATCCGGTTAATAATAAACGCATGGAAGATCTGCTGCTTATCTGGCCGGATGGGGAGAATCCGGAGGATATAGCCAGAGACCTGATTGCGTCGGCAAGAGAGCGAAAACAGAAGCTGCCGGAGCAGAAAGAGATACGACAGCTGGATGCGGTGGTAAACTATCTGGCAGATCTGGCAGAAAAAAACGGCTTTTCTCAGAATCAGCCTCTGTGGATGCCGCTGCTGCCGACGAGACTGTATCTGGATCAGCTGGAAGGATATCAGGACAATAAATATGGCGGCGGTACATGGAAAAAACATGAACAATTGAGCGTATCTGCACTGATCGGTCTGGTGGATGCGCCGGAAATGCAGCGACAGTTTCCATTGAGTATAGACTTTGTGAAAAATGGACATCTTGTGATCGTGGGCGGCGTAACCAGTGGGAAAAGCACAGCTATGCAAACCATTATTTTTTCATTGCTCCAGAATTATTCGCCGGAAGAGCTCATTGTATACGCGATAGACTACAGCAGTCAGATGATGTGTCCTTTTGAAAAAGCTGCCCATATGGGAGGCGTTGTTCTGGAGGGTGAGGACAGCCGGTTAAAAAAACTGTTCGGAATGCTGCTGCGCCTGCTGAAAGAACGAAAACAGCTCATAAGGGGAGGAAGCTTCAGTCAGTATATTCAGCTGCACGGGTATCGTATGCCTGCTGTACTTCTGGCAATCGACGGATATGCAAATTTTCGAGACAAGACCGGCGATGCCTATGAGACCGCGTTGATGGAACTGGTCCGGGAGGCGGAGGGATATGGCATTTATCTGATGATATCCTGTGGCGGTTTTGGAGGAACGGAACTGCAAAATAAAATTGCTGATAAAATGAGACAGAGCATGTGTCTGGAACTTTCGGATAAGTATAAGTATGGGGAGGTACTTCATATATCGCATTTTGATCTGCTTCCCGAGACAAACATTAAAGGCAGAGGGCTGGTCAGTGTAGACGACAGTGTGTTCGAATATCAGATGGCTCTTGCATGCGAAGCGGAGAATGATTATCAAAGGTCAGAACTGATTGAAAAAATCTGCGTCGGTATGACAGAGAACTGGAACGGTTCCTGTGCAGACCCGATCCCTGAGATTCCGTCGAAGCCGACCTGGGATGTGTTGCGGAAACATCCTTCGTTCCGGAAACAGATACAGACAGGAGTCTGTCTGCCCTGCGCCTATGATAATGAAACGGCAAATTTGTACTGCATACCCCTGAATAAGCTTCTGTGCTATCTGGTTTTGGGACAGGAGCAGACCGGAAAATCAACGTTTCTTCGAAACATTGCCTGCGCTGCGAAGGAAATGGGAGGAGAGGTGTATGTGATTGATCAGGCGGACGGACGGGATGCACTGATTGCCAGATGTTGCGGTGCGGTGTACGCATCGGATTCCAGAGAACTGTTTGAAGCGGTAAAGCAGATGGTTCTGCTGACGAATGAGAGGGGAATCAGGCGCAGAGAACTGCAGCAGCGCGGGCTGGATGATGAGGAAATTTACCTTGAAATGAGAAATACATATCCTGCCGTGATTTATATTATCCCGAACCTGGCGGACTTTATACAGCGCATTTATACCAGACAGGATGGCATTGGTTTATTGAATGACAGAATAGAGGCTGTTTTTGCCAGAGGAAAGCTGCTGAATGTCTTTTTCTTTGCTGGTATGGATATCAGCGCAATCGGACAGATTTCCGCGCGTCCCGCGTGGCAGAGTTTTGTCCGCGACCGGATGGGCGTTCTGCTCGGCGGTGAATTGAATAAGCAGAACATATTCTCGTATCAGAATGTTCGTTATAACGATCAGGCCAAACGTTTGAAAAACGGTTTGGCATATGCTGTGAATCCGGAGAATCCGCAGCAGATGGATTTGATTGTGGCACCACAGAACAGAGGGGTTGCTGCCAATGATTAAAGTTGCAATTTACAGTTGTCATGACAGAGAAACGAAAGAACTGCGCCATGTATTTGCGGTCTATTCTATCCAGAACACATGGGCAGATATGGATATCAGATCTTCTTCCGTGCTGGAGGAATGGATTTCGCTGGCAGAACATGCGGATATTCTGATCTGTGATGTTTCACAGGAGGCTGCTCTGTCCGGATTAAAGAAACTGAAAAGAGAAAATCCTTCTGTTCTCATATTACCGATTGCGGACACAGAGACCCCTCCTGTCCGTTACGTCTGTCCGGAAATCATGCCGGTGGCGTTGCTCTGGAGACCGTTGATTCAGAGATATGTATGCGACTGCATTGCACAGGTTATGAGACTGTTTCGGGGGAAAAATGTATCGCGGACGGATCTGTTTGAGGTGACGAGCCGAAAAATGAGCCGCTATATTTCCTATGCAGATATTTTCTACTTTGAAGCGAGGGACAAAAAGCTGATTTTGCGCACGGAGTTTCAGGAGCTCTCATTCCGCGGCACACTGGGAGAACTGGAAGAAAGACTGACGGATGGATTTATTCGCTGTCACAAGAGTTTTCTTGTCAATCGACAGCAGATTACGGGAATTAACCGGCAGGAACAGATGATTGAACTGGCGGGGAAGGTATATATTCCGCTGTCGAGGAAATATAAAAAAAGTTTTTTGGAGGCGTTTGATGACAATCTTTGATCAGGGCAGTCGGTTGATGACAGCGGCGGAACTAAATCTCTGTGTGGGGTTGATGGGGAGAGGTGACTGGGATGATTTCCCGATGATGAAGCTGGAGCAGCCATTGGAACAGCAGATGATTGACAGTGTTTTGCGCCTGGAAAGAGCCGGGTGTGTGGTATGGGATC
>JAJBUT010000159.1 GCA_020860185.1 Lachnospiraceae bacterium
CTCTCGAAGAAAAATCCGGCGCACTATTTAAAAGTTATTTCTTAACAGTTCCTTATGTTTTTCCAATAGTTTCTACCGGCACTGCAGTGCAGAATCAGTCGACGGGGCAGCTTCTCATAGCGTTTTCCGAGAAAATACCCGATATACTTGCATCCGGACTGGAATACCAGACGGAAGATCTGAAACAGCTTCCCCCGTTTTAAAAGGTAACCTGCGGTCTCCTTCACCAGCCGGATTCCCTCTCCCTCCGAGGAAATATCGCCAAACACTTCCGGATGCTGCGTCTGAGATACGGCCAGGTCAAAGTTCCGCTGAAGCTGCTGCCACCCTGTATAATTATGGGAATGAATCACCCGGGCTTCCGCCGTATAGGCGATACGATCCCCCGCCAGAATGCGCTGTCCGGCAAAGATCATATCCTCATTAAAAATAGCCGGTGTCACAAATCCACCTGCCGTCAGCAGATATTCCCGCCGGTAAGCAGCGCACACATCCGAACAGAAAAAAGTCTTGATGCCGAGCTCATCCAGATCGTCCTTTGATTTAATCCGGCTCTCCTCCGGATAATTGAACGATCTCGTAAAACGCTCAATCACACCGCAGTCTTCTCGCGGAAGCTGCCGACCGTATGCGATACCAATGTCCCCATGCTGCTCAAAAACAGAGACAAAGCTGCCGATCAGATGATCGTCCGCAGGAACCGCGTCCTGTGTCATATACACGATGATATCCGACCCGGACAGTCGGGCTCCCATCGTTCGGGTTCCGCCGTGATCAAACTCCTCCGGCCGGATACGGACAATCCGAAGCCAAACCCTGTCGTCCGGCAGCCCTGTCACGGCAGCTCCGAAAGCATTCTGTTTTTTTTCAGCTGACAAATCGGTTCTGACAGAACGCTCATCCCCGGAAGGATCTCCGACAGTCTGAGTCTCTCCCGCAGACAGACCCGAACTCTTCAAAATCTCTTCCGGGAAAATCTCCGACTCCGTATCGATGATCAGAATCTGATGGACGGGATATTCCTGTTCCCGCAGCGCCCGGATCAGAGCGGCCAGCTCTTCTCCCGGCCGATATGTGGGAATGATCACATCTACCGTATATTGCCTAGTAAGCATTTTTATTCACAAACCCCTTAAAGAACGTGAGGAACAGAATCTTGAAATCCAGTCCCATCGTCCAGTTTTCGATATAATACAGATCGCAGTCGATCCGCTTGCGGATGGACGTATCGCCTCGGTATCCGTTGATCTGCGCCCATCCTGTCATACCCGGGCGCACCTGGTGCTTGATCATATAGCGCGGAATCTCCTCTTTGAACTTCTCTACAAACTGAGGGCGCTCCGGCCGCGGACCGACCAGGCTCATCTCCCCCTTCAGGACATTGAAAAGCTGCGGAAGCTCGTCCACGCTCGTCTTTCGGATAAACCGTCCTACCTTCGTCACGCGCGGGTCATCCTTCGTCGTCCAGCAATTCTTTTCATCCTGCTCCGTCTGTTCCACCATGGATCGGAACTTGTACATATAAAATGACCGGTTGTGCTTGCCGATCCGTTCCTGTTTGAAGATCACCGGCCCCGTCGATGTCGTTTTGATCAGTATCGCCACAATCACCATCAGCCAGGAAAAAATGGCGATTGCGATCAGCGAACCGATGATATCCACACAGCGCTTCAAAAACGCGTACAGTGGATTGGAGAGCGGCACATGGCGGATATGAATCACCGGAATTCCGAGAAGATCCTCCGTGTATGGCTTCGTCGGAATCACGTTGTTGTAATCCGGGACAAACTTCGTGTGTACGCCGGACTTCTCGCAGACACTCACAACCCGGAGCAGCTTGTGATACTCTGCCAGCCCAAGTGTGATAATGATCTCATCCAGATCATTTTTCTCGATCACATCCGGCAGACTGGTCGTACCATCGAGGACCTCCACACCCCGGTAATCCGTCCCGCGCGGCGCATTGTCCGCCAGAATGCCCAGGACATGGTAACCCCACTCCGGATGTGTCAGAACCCGATCCAGATATGCCTCCGAAGCCGAGCTGTATCCCACCAGCATGATATGCTTCTGATTAAAGCCCTGCCGCCTGTATTTGCGCAGGATCAGTCGGATCATGCCGCGGTATAAAATCTCCAGAAAAATGTTCACAAAGAAAAAAACAAACATCATTTTTCTGGAAAAATCATTCATCCTCAGAAGATAAAGCATAAGGATAAAAATCAGCAGCCCGATGGCGTTCGCCTGCAGAATATGGCTGACCTCCAGCCTGCGTCCCTGCACCCGCTTCGGGGCATACAGATGGCATAGATAATATAATAGTAAATAAAGCGGCACAATAAAGAACAGTGCCTGCATGTATGATTCCCTGGGCAGATGACCCTCGGACAGGCCCAGCAGGTCCGTCCGAAAACGGACATACCATGATATGGCATAGGAAAGGATGATAACCAACGCATCCAGCACCACATGTAATCGATTCAAAATAGTCTGATTTTCTCTGATCATAATTCTGTCTGCTCGCAACTGTTCTGAGTATCCGCAGTTACTTCTGTTTCGAGTATGCCGCTTTACAGGTCTTTAAAATGGAACTCTTTCTCTCCGGATGCATAATCCGCAACAATCTGTCCCCTGCCGTAAAGCTTATATTTATAGCTCAGGAGTCCTTCCAGACCGACCGGTCCCCGCGCGTGAAGCTTCCCCGTACTGATACCTACCTCAGCGCCGAATCCGTAGCGGTATCCATCTGCAAACCGGGTCGAGCAGTTCTGATATACGCCGGCGGAGTCAACCAGATCCATAAACTGCTCCGCGACCGCCGCGTTCTCCGTCACAATACAGTCTGTATGATGCGAGCCGTAATAATTAATATGGTCGATAGCCTCCTGCACTCCGGATACTGTTTTAACGGAAAGGATATAATCCAGATACTCCGTTGAATCATCCTGCTCCGTCGCCTCCTTGCAGTCGATCAGACCAGCAATCGTCCGGCTGCCGCGGATCTCCACCTGCTTCTCGTCCAGAGCGGATTTCAGCCTCGGCATCAGCGCTCCTGCTACGTCCTGATGTACCAGCAGCGTCTCCACGGTATTGCACGCCGATACATATTGGGTCTTTGCGTCAAAGATAATCGGCACGGCTTTGTCCAGATCTGCATCCCTGTCCACATAGATGTGGCAGATGCCGTCCGCGTGTCCCATCACGGAGATCTTTGTATGATCCATGATGTACTGGACAAACGCATTAGACCCTCTCGGGATCAGCAGATCCACAGACTCGTGGCATTCCAGCAGCTCATTAATCTCGGAGCGCGCTTCCAGCTGCATCATGCAGTTCTCCGGCAGACCGGCTTCGCGAACCGCCTGATAAATCGTCGTAAACAGCTTTTTATTGGAGCGCAGCGCCTCGCTGCCGCCCTTTAAGATCACGCAGTTCCCGCTCTTGACGCACAGGGCAGAAATCTGAACCAGCGCATCCGGCCGCGCTTCAAAGATCACACCGATCACGCCGATCGGGCAGGTCACGCGCTTTAACACCAGTCCCTCGTCCAGTTCACGCGCCAGCTGTGTCTGAAACAGCGGATCCGGCATCTGAATCAGATCATTGATCCCTGCAATCACATCGCGCAGCTTCCCTTCATCAAACTTCAGTCTCTTTAAAATCGGTCCCGGCACGCCGTCAAGCTGTGCCTGCTCCATATCCTCACGGTTCGCCGCGAAAATGGCCTCCCGTTCCGCCTGCAGCGCGTCGCTCACCGCCTGCAGCGCACGATTCCGGACCTCCCCCGTGGTAGCCGCCAGCTTCGGCGAGGCCAGCTTGACCTGTCTCATCTCATCCTGTATGCTCATAATTCGTATCCTCCTGATCTGTGATTATGTGTTCCGGCACTCACACGTCTTATCGTATTATAATGAAAACTTTCCCAACTGTAAAGAATAGTTTTCCATTCTTCTGTTTATCGTTCACTATATCTGCTGCCTTTTTGTTTTTCCGAACGCGTCCTCTTCCGCAGCCTCCTGCACATCTCCCGCAGCCAGTCGACCGCGAACGTCAGGCCCTGCAGCACCGGGATCGTCGCGATGGAAAAGACCACAAACAACATGATGCATCGCGTGGACATCCCCGTGATCGCAAACAGATTCGGAAAAAAGATACTGGAAAACAACAGTGCGCCGATGCAGCCGCCCCAGATGATCCATTTCACGCGATCCATCGGACCGCCAAGCTTGATGAGCACCATGAATCCGACGATGGCAAGCAGCATGGTCGCAGCCGTAGAAATGTCGCTCTCCGGCACCTCAAACACTCTGCCGAAAATAACCAGCGCGCCCACCGCGATCGTGTCGGTAAGCCCCGCCGGCAGAGCCTTCACCATAACGTTCGAGAGAAAACGTCCCCGTATCTCGTTCGTATTCGGCTGAAGCGCCAGGAAAAACGCCGGAATGCCGATGGTAAACATGCTGATCAGTGAAATCTGCGCCGGTTCCAGCGGATAGGAAATGAAGGATATCACGGAAAACAGCGCCATCAGGAAAGAGAAAATATTTTTTACCAGAAACAGGCTGGCGGAACGCTCCAGGTTGTTGACAACCCTGCGCCCCTCCATGACGACATCCGGCATGGAGGCAAAATTCGAATCCAGCAGAACGACCTGTGCCACCTGCGCCGCAACCTCGCTGCCGGAAGCCATCGCTACACTGCAGTCCGCGTCCTTCAGCGCCGGCACGTCGTTGACGCCGTCGCCGGTCATGGCCACCGTATGTCCCTGTGCTTTCAACGCCTTCACAATCTGCCGCTTCTGCGTTGGCGTGACGCGTCCGAACACCGTGTATTCCTGCACGGCACGGCGGATATCCTCTCTCGTTTTCAACTGTCTCGCGTCGATATATTTCTCAGCGTCCCGTATCTGTGCTTCCTTCGCCGCCTCCATCACGGTCAGCGGGTTATCACCGGATATGACCTTGATCTCCACACCCTGCTCCGCAAAATAAGAGAATGTCGCCGGCGCTTCCTTTCGGACCGGATTCGACAATAAGATATAACCCAGCAGAACCGTCCGTCCGGTCAGCGGCTTCCCGTCCGGTTCTCCCTCATAAGAAACAAACACCATAACGCGATAACCTCTGGACGTGTACTCCGAAATCTCCTCCTCATACAGTGAAAACTCCTCCCGCAGGACGAACTCCGGCGCGCCGAGCACATAGGTATTTTCTTCAAAAACCGCGCCGCTGTATTTTGCAGAAGAAGTAAACGGACACACTCTCTGCGCTTTTGCTCCTGTTCCTTCGCGAAAATAAGATTTCATCGCCTCCATGGTGGCATTGTCGCGCCCCATGGCACCGACAAAATCTCCCAACAGCTTCTCCAGCTCCGGCATCGTATCCGGATGATAATCCCTCGCCGGAATGAGTTTTTTTACTTTCATCGTGCTGTCCGTGATCGTGCCGGTCTTATCGACGCAAAGCACATCCACACGCGCCAGCGTTTCGATGCTTTTCATATCGTGGACAAGCACCTTCTTCTGCCCGAGGCGTACTGCACCCGCTGCCAGAGCCACGCTGACCAACAGAAACAGTCCCTCCGGAATCATCCCGATCAGTGCCGCCACCATCGACGTAATACTTTCAGAGAACTCGTTCTGATTGACATAAAAACTCTGGGCAAACAGCGTAATGCCGATTGGAATCAGTACGATTCCCACAAAGACAAGCAGCCGGTTCAGGGAACGGATCATCTCGGACTGCTCGCCTTTTTTCATCGATTTCGCCTCAATCGTCAGCTTTGCGATATAGGAATCCTTCCCCACGCCGGTCAGCCGTGCATAGCATTTGCCCGACACGACATAACTGCCTGATACCAGATCATCGCCCGGGCCCTTCGTGATTTCATCCGATTCACCGGTCAGGAGAGACTCATTGATCTTTGCCTCCCCGGACAGCACCTTTCCGTCCGCACAGATCTGAGTTCCGGGAAGAAACAGGACGATATCATCCCGCACCAGTTTTTCCGCAGGCAGCGTCTTCAGTTTCCCGTCCCGCACAGCAGATACCTTCGGCGCCGCCAGCATATTCATCTTTTCCAGTTCCCTTTTCGCCTGTATTTCCTGAAAAATGCCAATCAGTGTATTCACCACTATAATCAGCAGGAAAGACAGATCCCGATAAGATCGGACAATAATCAGAAGCACTGCCAGTATCAGAAAAATAAGATTAAAATAGGTGAAAACATTTTCCCTGATGATATCCTTTGTGGACACCATGGAAGCATCCACGGGACGGTTATCCCACCCGCAGGCCATCCGCTCTGCCGCCTGTTCGCGCGTGAGCCCCTGCCGCCAGTCAGCCAGAGCGACATCCACCGGCCTGCGCAGGACTTCTGCGTCGTCTGATTTTCGTCTTTTCTTCTTTTTCTGAGGCTGCTGCGACATCACATCTGACGCTCCTTTCCGAAGGATTCATATCATCCGTCCTGCTCACGCTCAATATAGCATGATTTTTCCCGGTTTTGTCCTGTTTTTTCTAATTTTCATATTTTTTTAACTAATTATTAACAAAAACTCTGCCGGGTCTGCTACAATAAACAGACTCACAACAAAATTCAGGAGGTACAGCCTTGAACTGCATATCCACCCTCGACATACAATACGAAGACGCCTCTATCCTTGTCTGTATCAAGCCTGCCGGCCTTCCGGTGCAGACCGCCAAAACCGGCCGGAAGGATCTGGTCAGTGAATTGAAGAATTACCGCACCCGAAAAGGAGAATATCCTTACATCGGCCTGATTCACCGTCTGGATCAGCCGGTACGTGGCATTATGCTTTTTGCCAAAACAAAAAAAGCCGCCGCACATCTGTCCCGGCAGGTCAGCTCCCGGCAGATCGGGAAGGAGTATATGGCGGTGGTCTGCGGGCTGCCGGACACATCTGCTGAGAGCATCACCGAGAACGATGACAGAATGTTGTCTGCCGCTGCCGATGCACCCGGAGCCGCAGCCAATGCTGACCGGCTGAAGCACATACTGCCGCAGACCGGCGAGCTGCACGATTATCTCCTGCGGGACGGAAGGACAAACACCTCCCGCGTCGTGCCGAAGGATACCCCCGGCGCAAAAGAGGCTCTGCTCTCCTATGAGGTTGTAAAACAGAACGCCGAGACCGGGAAAAGTCTGGTTCATATCACCCTCCGCACCGGACGGCATCACCAGATTCGGGTGCAGTTCGCCCACGCGGGATTTCCTCTGTACGCGGACGCAAAATACGGACAGCCGCTCCCCGCGGGGAACTACTGCCCGATTGCGCTTTGCTCTTATAAGATCAGCTTTATTCATCCGGATACCGGACGGGAGATGACGTTTGAGATGAAAGATACCGAATTAGATATTTCTTCGTGTTCTGTTTCGCTTCTTTCAGTTGAATCTAATTCGGATACATAATGCAGCAGGCCCAACCCCTTCAGGTTGAGCCTGCTGTGTTTCATATCGTAAGCAGGCTGCACGGTTCTAACTGCCAGGTTACGGCATACACCTCCTCAGC
>JAJBUT010000212.1 GCA_020860185.1 Lachnospiraceae bacterium
GTATTTTCTTTAGTCAACCCCCTCTACACTTTGAATTATACAGGAAGCTTAACTGAAGAACGCCGTAGCAATCGGCATGAACACGATACATACCACAAACGAAATCACTGCAAACAGAATCGTATATTTGCATGTATCCTTGATGTTCACATGTCCCGGTCCGAAGAAGAACGGAGACGGAACCGCCGCGGACGGTGTGACCGTCGCCATGCCGGCAGCGATCGCAATCATTACCGTGAATGCCGCCATATTCGTATTGCCTGTTCCGAGAAGTACGGCACCGATATTGAAGAAGAGGACCATCGTAACCGTATTCGAGAGGAAGTTCGTCATGATGATCGACAGCAGGAACAGGATGACGATAATACCGAACGTCGGCAAATTGCCGAGAACCGGCTGCAAAACGTTACCCAGCCAGGTCTGGATACCGGTCGCCTCAGAGGACAGCGGTGTCGCAAACATGGACACAGTACCCGCAAAGATAAGCGGCGGCCACGGAACCTGCTTTAACGCGCTCGGCACATTCAGTATCGGTTTCCCGCCGGCCGGTACAATCGCCAGAAAAGCAATTGCCAGAATCGCCGGGACCACGACGCCGCAGTCATTCAGATAGCTGAAGAAACTGGAAACACCCGACAACAGCGAAGGTGCCAGAACAAAGAAGATCACGCAGATAAACACAACTGCCGCGATAATACCATCCTTGCCGAGCGGTTTCTGCTTTGCCTTTACTTCCTCGACATTGAAATTCGTGAATTTGCTCATATCGGGATGCCAGATACGGCAGATCAACATAATCACCAGGTACATCACAAACGCATACGGCACGCCGATGGCCAGCCACTGTGCGTAGGTAATGGTAATACCAAACTGCGTCTCCAGTGAAGCGATAATAATATTCGGAAGCGCATGCGCAATCGGGGAACAGATCGACAGAAGCACATTGCCGAGCATAACGCCCGTAAAGATACAGGTATAGAAAGGCTCTCCCTTCTTCACGCCCATCTCCTTACACAGAACCTCTGCGATACCGATGTAGATAACCGCCAGAGACAGGTTATCCATAAAAAGACCGATGATGACGTTGGACGCAAAGAACATCGCCAGGAACGCGTACGGTCTGCCCTGGACAAACTTCCGGGTCACAAAGAACATCGCGATCTTATTGATAACCCCCGTCTCACTCAGACATACGTTCAGCACCATGTAAACCAGCACGGTAATCACGACAAAGTGTCCCATAGAACCGGCCCACACCTCGTTCGCCGTCATCGCCTGTGTCATAACCATCAGGCCGAGCGCCAGGATGGATACCCAGTGTGTGTTCACCGTAAGCCACAGATACAGAATCGGGATAAGGATCGCGATGACGCGGACACCCAGTTCCGTCAATCCGTTCGTCGGCTGAAGCACGGCATAAATCACGATACCGATGATCAGCGCAACCAGATAATGAATATAGTTTTTCTTGTCTGCTGCTGCCATTTTTGCCATTTTAAATCTCCTTTCTTTTGCAAAAAACTGTGTCTCTACTCAAAAAACAGCAAAACTATTTTAGGCTATGTTCTTACTATACAGTCAATAAAAAAACAGCGATAAAAAGTGAAAAAACGGGCATTTTCGCTTAATGTCATTTCACTTTCCATCGCTGTCTTGTGCAAAATCACAAGGTTCATATTCAATTCTGTTCTGTTATGACTCACAAATGTCTTTTCTGACACTTATCTCATAAACAGTATCCGCATAATCCCTGAGACCGGCTCCCAGCACACGTCCCGTCAGAATGACATCCGTCTCCTCCGAACGGAGACGAAGCAGCGACAGCAGCTCCTCCTCCGATATGATGCCGTAATCCACCAGGCCCAGCACCTCATCCAGGATCAGCACGCTGCACTCTCCGGTCTGGAGCACCTTCCGGGCATAGTTCATACCGTTTTTCATGTTCATCTGCTCGTCAATCTGCCCCTGTTCATCCAGCTCCTCATAATTCCGACCGGACTTCTGAAAACGGAACACGCGGATCTCCGGTTCCAGACGCTTCAGAAAAGCGGACTCATCCTCGTTTTTCCGTTTCAGGAATTCAATGATAATGACGGAACCCAGAGCGCTCGCCTCATGTATGGCACAGCCCAGAGCAGCGGATGTCTTTCCTCTGCCATTTCCGTAATATACCTGTATCTTTCCCATGCTCATGGTTTTCTCCTCTCAGATATATGCACGTTTCAAAGATAATCGTGCCTGATTGTAAGAGATTACCACATTTACTGTAAAAACACAAGCTTAATCCTCGGGAATCAGGTCGAGTTTATTGACAGAAACCTCATAGGCCACTCTCCGCTCCGTCTCCTCCTCGCTGATCTTTTTGACATATTCCCGGCTCTGAATACGTCCTTCCAGATAGATATGACTGCCGACCTCAAAGCCGGAAGCAAAACGGGCGTTTCTGCCCCAGCAGATACAGGGTATGTAATCGGACTTCCCATAGGAACGGTTGACCGCCAGCAGCACATCCGCGATCTCCCTTCCGAGCGGAGTTTTCCGGTAAACCGGCTCCTTACAGATAAATCCTTCCAGACAGATGAGGTTCGTATTCTCTCCGTCCTCTACCTCATCCAGGAATTCCAGTTCTCTCACAAAAACCGAGAGAACCAGCCGGTTTTTCCTCTCCTCATGTCGGTTGTAGGATCGGAACTGCCCGGTCACACGAACGATCTGTCCCATGTAATCCCGCTCCGTGTCGATCAGGCGTTCCGATATCATAAGCGGTATAAAATCGGCATTGCTGCTCAGCCGGTTCACCGCGATTTCAACCATATAAAAACCTTCTCCGTACACCTCATGACTGTAGCGGAAATCTGAAACGATCTCCCCAATCATAGACACCTGATTGTTTTCAAACATTTTATCCGTCATTTCGTAAGCTCCCTTCTTCACATGTACGCGTGTTTTACAATCCCAAGACGCATTGCTTGCGCTCATCATAGCACAAAAAAGGCTCGAATACACGTACTTTATGTCAATAACTGAATTTCGTTCAAATAATTTCTTGCCAAATTCTTTTTTTATGCTACAATAAGTGATGCTTTGTACCGGCAGCGATCCGTCTGCCGGCTTTATAGTAAACGTCAAAAATATTTGCCGTCCATTATAAATATTGATTGAACAAACGGAAGGAGCATGCTATGTCAGATGAAACAACGGCAGAATATTACCGGACACACGCGGATTCCATCCTCTATGCCAACGGCAATCTTGTTCTGGGGATATCCTCGGAGGAGAAGGTTCTGCAGCTGAGTGAAAATGACTTTGTCGACCTGGCAGCGAACACGACGGATGCCGCCCGGTTTGAAAAAGACATCCTGATAAAAAAAGACGGTACCCTGGTGAGTCCGGTGCCGATGGTTCGGAGCTGGGATCACATCATCGCCCTCGGAGGCGGGATGAACGGCTCTTATAAGAAGTTTTACGTCGGCCTGAGGGATGACGGCACACTGGTCGCCACCGGTTCGAATGCCTGCGGGCAGGGCGACGTCTCAGACTGGAAGCACGTGACATCCGTATCGTGCGGCTACCGGCACACGGCTGCTCTATTGGAAAATGGCCGGGTTCTCGCGACTGGTTCGAACAAAAACGGTCAGTGCAACACGTCCGATTGGGAGGACGTCTCTTCGGTCTGCGCAGCTTTGGACTGCACCTTCGCCCTGAAAAAAGACGGCACCGTGCTGTCAGCCGGCGCGGCACGGTACGGCTGCGACACCTCAGGATGGAAAGAGATTGAAGAACTGATTGTTTCAGAGGGAACGGTATCTGCCACCTGGAACGGAGGCGTTACGCTTGCCGGTCGGCGCAAGGACGGCACCGTTCTCACTACCGGCTTTAACGCGAACCCGAAACACGGCGGCAAACGCTGGAATACGGAAAACTGGGAAGACATCGTATCTGTATCATCGCACGGAGAACATCTGCTGGGGCTGAAAAAAGACCGGACCGTGGTCGCCGCCGGCCCGAACGACAAGGGTCAGTGCAATGTATCCGAATGGCGGGATATCATCGGCATTTACGGCGGATACGGCAGCGTCTCGGCCGGAATCCGGTCAGACGGGCATGTCATCTACACCGCGCACCGCGTGGAACCCGGACGCGTGACCTACAAGATCATTCTGAGCAAGCCTGTGATATCCAGACAAAAGCTGTTTACCACAGATGAATCATAACTGAACGAATAGCCGCAACTCCATTTATTTATCTGATGGGATGTTCACCGGAAAGCACTGCCGCTGACAGGAAAGAGGAAAATTCCGCAGATCAGTGCGATACACGAACAAGGCGGCGACATGGAGGCGAGTATGAAAACAACAAGAGAAGACATACGCAACATCGCGATCATCGCGCATGTTGACCACGGGAAAACCACCCTCGTAGACAACCTGCTGAAACAGTCCGGCGTTTTCCGGGAGAACCAGGTCGTCCGGGAGCGCGTGATGGATTCGAACGATATCGAGAGGGAGAGAGGTATTACCATCCTCTCCAAAAACACAGCAGTATTTTATAAAGACACAAAAATCAACATTGTGGACACTCCCGGACATGCCGACTTCGGCGGAGAGGTAGAGCGCGTCCTGAAGATGGTGGACGGCGTGATTCTGGTCGTTGACGCCTTTGAGGGCGCCATGCCACAGACGAAATTCGTGCTGATGAAAGCGCTGGATCTGAATCTGCCGGTCATCGTCTGTATCAATAAAATCGACCGGCCGGAAGCACGGCCGGATGAAGTCATCGACGAAGTACTTGAGCTTTTCATGGACCTCGACGCCTCAGATGAGCAGCTGGACTGCCCCTTCGTCTATGCATCTGCCAAATACGGCTATGCCACCCTGCATCCGGAGGACGAGCCAAAGGATATGAAACCTCTGTTCGAGACCATTTTAAACTATATACCGGCTCCCACCGGAGACCCGGACGCCAACACACAGGTGCTGGTCAGCACGATCGACTACAATGAATATGTCGGCCGAATCGCGGTCGGCAAGGTAGACAACGGCTGCATCCGGGTCAACCAGGATGCCGTCATCGTCAACGCGCACGATCCCGAAAAGCAGCGGAAAGTCCGGATCAGCAAATTATATGAATTCGACGGACTGGAGAAGGTCGATGTAAAGGATGCCCGGATCGGCTCGATCGTCGCCATCTCCGGCATCGCGGACATCCACATCGGGGATACCATCTGCGCACCGGAACATCCGGAGCCCATCCCCTTCCAGAAAATATCCGAGCCGACGATCGCGATGAACTTTCTCGTAAACGACAGCCCGCTCGCCGGACAGGAGGGCAAATACATCACCTCCCGCCATATCCGCGACCGGCTGTTTAAGGAACTGAACACCGATGTCTCTCTCCGCGTGGAGGAGACAGACAGCGCCGACTGTTTCAAAGTATCCGGACGGGGCGAGCTTCACCTCTCCGTACTGATTGAAAACATGCGCCGCGAGGGCTATGAGTTCGCCGTATCCAAGGCGGAGGTTCTCTACCACACCGACGAGAACGGCAAACGGACCGAACCGATGGAACTGGTCTATGTCGATGTGCCGGAGGAGTTTACCGGCGTCATCATCGAAAAGCTGAGCCAGCGAAAGGCGGAGCTGCAGAACATGGGCGGCATCAGCGGCGGCTACACCCGCCTCACCTTCCGCATGCCGGCGCGCGGCCTCATCGGCTACCGCGGCGACTTTCTGACGGATACGAAGGGCAACGGCATCATGAATACCATCTTCGACGGCTACGATCTCTACAAGGGAGATATCCAGTACCGGAAGCTCGGCTCCCTCATCGCCTATGAGCCAGGCGAGTCCGTGGCCTACGGCCTGTTCTCCGCCCAGGATCGCGGCGCCCTGTTTATCGGTCCGGGCGAGCGGGTTTACTCCGGCATGGTCGTCGGACAGTGCTCCCGCTCCGAGGACATCGAGCTGAATGTCTGTAAGAAAAAGCACCTGACCAACACGCGCTCCTCCTCCGCGGACGAAGCTTTAACACTGACGCCGCCGCGAATCCTGAGCCTGGAACAGGCGCTTGATTTCATCGACACAGACGAGCTTCTGGAGGTCACGCCGGAGAGCCTGCGCATCCGCAAGAAAATCCTTGATCCGACCCTGCGGAAACGTGCCGCCATGAAGAAAAATCAATAATCTAAAAAACCGACCGTCCCGCATACGCGGAACGGTCGGTTTACTTTGTCTGTTACTCTTGTCCTTCAATAGGTTTTGCGTTCGGCAGTTCCTGAAAATACTCCAGAGCCGTCAGGATGATCGCCAGAGTATAGACGGCGAAGCCCACACCCATGATCAGTGAAAACGGCCAGTACGGCAAATGCAGGATCTGAGACGCTTTTCCGACGGAGTAGTTCGTACTCACCTGTTTAAAAGACTGAATCGTCAGAAGCAGGCAGAAGAACGCGCACACCAGCTGCAGGATACCATTCATGGCGCAGCGCCCCTTCGGAGGCAGCTTGTTCACAAAGAGATCCACCCTTACATGGCCGTTCTCTAACTGTGTGACACCGAAGCACAGGTACATCATAATGATCATACCCAGCTCAACCATCTCCATGTTGCCCAACACACGATAGTTTGTAAACAGATGCAGAATAACGTCTATCACCGTCACAATCACGGCATACATCAGAACTACCATAGATATATACCGAATCGCATGGCAAAATTTCTCTAACCCGGAGCGGAATTTTTTCATAAAAACAACTCCTTTCTGGATCGCTTCATAAACACAATTACTGGTTATTGGCGATGCACTCCATCGCGGTGTCATAGATGGCCTGGCCGTCATAACCCGCCGCATCCATGGACTCAATCCACTCGTCGATGGTCTGCTGAGCAACATCTTCCAGCTTCGCCCTCTCCTCATCGCTCAGGTTATAAAGCTTATCCGCTACGGCTTCCTTCACTTCCTCTTCATACTGATCCCATACTTCCGTATACTTCAGGGAATCCTCCGCAACGTCATCCAGCAGCTGCTGAAGCACTTCCGGAAGCGCATCATAGGAATCCTGGTTCATAACCATGAAGTAGGTAGAAACGCCGATGTTCTCATCCAGATACCAGGACAGAACCTCATCCAGCGAGAAGGAATTGACTGCATGCCAGTCAGTAATGCATCCGTCAAGCGTACCCTTGTCAAGGTTGCTGTACAGATCGTTAATGGAAACAGATACCGGGTTCGCGCCGAGGTTCGTGATAAAGTCGGTCGGCGGTCCGGCATTGCCGCGCAGCTGCATGCCCACAAGATCATCCAGTGTCTCAATCTTTGTGCTGACAGTCTCAATCGCGCTCTGGCAATTGGTATGAAGCAGTAATACATGGAAGTTGGAATACTCCTCATCCATATAATCCGTAGTGTTCCAGAACTCCCAGATTGCCTGCGAACCGTTGGTCGCGCTCTGGATATCGATCAGAGGAAGCATGAACACTTCGGTTACAGGGAAGGTGTCCGCATAGAAAGACTGCAGACCCCATCCGATATCCGCGGAACCGTTCAGTACATAATCATAGGTATCCTTCGGACCCGCGAGCGTAGCTCCGTGGTAAACCTCGATGGTCAGATATCCTTCGGAAGCCTCCTCGACTGCAGCCGCAAAGTTGTTCAGGAATGTTCCAGTCGCGGAATTTTCCGGGTCATGCTGGGTCAGAGTCAGCGTATAGGTCTGATCCAGACCGCTCAGGTCATATTCGCCGACGCCAGACTCATCTTCCGCATCAGCATCCGCCTCGGCATCAGCATCCGCCTCGGCTTCCGCGGAAGTCTCCTCCGCTGCGGACTCGGTGGTATCGGTGGTGTCGCCGGAATCATCCGACGAGCTGCCGCAACCGGCCATTGCGCCCATGGACACAACAAGCGCCCCGGCAAGTACGATAGAAATCACTTTCTTTTTCATAAAATCCTCCTTCTTTTTTTTGCGTATACGGTGCACATGCGCCGTATACATTGAAATATTGAAAACTGTATCTCCGTTATCCGGCGGAACCGTATAGCAGAGTAGGCAGCCCCAGTGACAGCGGTTTAATCAAAGCAACGAGAAGAACCGTCACGATCAGCGCAATGACAAATGGCACAACGCCCTTGAAAATCTTCATGATCGGAACGTCCTTTGCGATGCCGCCCATGACGTATACGCACATGCCCACCGGAGGCGTAATCAGACCCAGCTGCATGATCATTACCATCAGAACGCCGAACCACACAGTGTTCATGCCCATCTGCTGAACAATGGGCAAAAAGATCGGCGTCAGAAGCACAATCAGCGGCAGGGAATCAATAAAGCAGCCCAGCACCGCGTAGATAGCCAGAATCAGCAGGATGACCACGAGATTCGGCAGATTCGACGCTGCGATTCCGTTTGCCAGAGTGGTCGGGATCCGGGAAATTGTAAGGAAGTAACCGAATATGTACGCGCCTACCATGATCATGAAAATCATGCAGGACGTCCGCAACGTATCCGCCAGAGACTTCCGGATATTCTCCCAGCTCGCCTTTCTCTTTCCAATGAGGAACAGAAGCGCGATAAACGCTCCGACAGCAGCACCCTCGTTCGCGCTGAAAATACCGCTGAAGATACCGCCGAGCACGATCACGAACAGGATCAGAATCGGGATAACGCCCTTGAGCGACTGCATCTTTTCCTGCATGCTAACCTTTTCGCCCTTCGGCGCCAGGTCAGGATTCATCTTAACCTGAATCATGATGGTCATGACATAGATCGCGGCCAGCAGAATACCCGGGATAATACCCGCGGCAAACATCGTGCCGATCGACTCTTCCGCCGCAATGGCATACAGGATGAATCCCGTACTGGGCGGAATCAGGATGCCCAGCGTACCGCCCGCTGCTATGGAGCCGCAGGCCAGCGTGTCCTTATAGCCATATTTCCTCATCTCCGGCAGGCAGACAACGCCGAGCGTGGCGGTGGTGGCTGTCGAGGAACCGCAGATCGCCGCAAAAAACGCGCACGCCACGATCGTCGCGGAAGAAAGACTTCCCGGAACCCGTCCGATCCATTTATGGCAGAATGCATATAGATCCTGACTGATCCCGGCATAAAAGGCGAACTGCCCCATCAACACAAACAATGGAATTACCGAGTAGGAATAATTCGCGATCGTACTGAACGGCACAGACGAAAACAATCCCATCGCGCCTTTCATATTGACAATAATCGCGTAACCGAAGAACCCTACCACGACCATCGTGAAACCGATATTCATGCCCATGAACAGCAGAATCAGCAGCACGATGACACCAATAACTCCAATCACCAATGGACTCATAAGCTCTCTCTCCTTTCTGTAAAACAGCCATTTCTGTTCTTTTTTTGAATAAAAAATACTCCCTGTTCAGACTTTTCTCAAAAGCCTGATTATGAAATCAGCAACCTCCTTTCTTACTATACCGTACGTCCTGTATCTGTATGATTTACATACGGCATGTATTCGTACCTCTACTCATTCAAAATCATAGTCTGTATAGTTACTATACATTCAAGCACTTTCTGACCAGTAACCGGATTTTCATGAGATATTGCATAAATATTTTTTAAGTTTTTTTATTTTTTTGTTCAAATTGTACATGTATTTTTTTTAATACATCTATTGACATTTTTTTGTCTGTATAGTTCTCACAAATGTATACGTAAATTTCCGGCGTGAAAACACAGATACGCACCGGCACAGCTCCCGACTATCATCCATCGGTCACCGTCCGGTGCGTATCTGATCATATTTCAAAACAGGATTGCTGTTTAGAACATATCCGGAAGCCACTTCTTCGGATCAACATCCAGGAACTTTGACCTCTCAAAGTGCTCTTTCAGCTTGAACGGCATCGTGCAGTCAAAGATCGTCTTGCAGGAAATACCGAGATCGCTGATCATCGGATTGTAGGATGTCTCCTGCGTGTGATCCAGCGGATGACATCTCACACCGGGGATCATCACCGTATCAATATCTCCCTGATAGCGCGTATTCAGCGCCCAGAGAACGTCGTTGCTGTCGAACGGATCTACATCCTCGTCCACCAGAATGACATGCTTCAGCTCAGAGAACGCGGAGAACGCGAGCAGCGCGGCCTGACGCTGGCGTCCCTCATCACTCGGGATGCTCTTCTTGAACTGCATGATCGCCATGTACTTGCCGCCTCCCGACGGATGCGCATATACATTCAGCAGACGTCCGGGCATTGCAGTCTCTACCATATTAATAATGCTGGCTTCGGTGGGAAGCCCCGCCATATGCACATGCTCCTCGGAAGGACCAATCGTGGTCTGCATGATCGGGTTCACTCTGTGTGTCACAGCCGTCACCTTGATAATCGGAACCATCGGAGCGGGGCCGGTCTGTCCCGGGAACTCGGGCATTGCCTTGCCTGTGCCTGTGGAACGATCCTCCGGCACTCTGTCATGAGGCATCAGCAGACCCTCAATGACGTACTCCGCATTTGCAACCGCCGTCTCATCAATTGTCAGACATTTACACAGCTCCACCGGTTTCTGACGGATCGCACCCGCGCAGCCCAGCTCATTATATCCGATCGGGGTCGTCGGCGGCTCAAAGCCGGACGCCAGATAGATCGCCGGATCCAGACCAATACTGACAGAAATCGGCATCGGCTTATTCAGCTTCTCATACTTATCATAGAACGCGCCCAGATGTCTCGCACCCGGCGTGATCCACATCGACATCTCATCCGCGCTCTGCAGACAGAGTCTGTGAATCGTCACGTCGGTATCGCCGTTCTCCGGATCAGTACCCGCGCAGAGCCCCATCGTCACATACGGACCCGCATCCTCCGGCGTGTTCGTCGGAGCAGGCACGAGCTTGCGAAGATCAAAGCCCTCGTCCGTCGCATAATGTACAACCTCCTGACACGGAGGCTTTTCTCCGGTATATGCCACCGGCGGGATCGGCGTCTTTACGGCATCGCGCATATAAAAACCCAGACGCTCCGGCTCCACATCCAGAAGCGCCGCCACCCTCTTGCGGCTCGCCAGCACACCGATGATCACTCTCGCGTCCGGATGTCCCTTGATACTGTTAAACATCATGGCCGGGCCGATTTTCGTCGGGCGCATCACGGTGCCGCCGGCTCCGACATGACGGTAAACGCCGGAGAGCTCCGCTTTCGGATCCACTTCCACATCCGTCTCCACATACTCTCCCGGAAGGCTTTTGAGCAGGTCGATCGCTGAACGCAGATCAATTACGTTGTTCATAATAAACTCCTCCTTCATAAATACATGGCAGATTTATACAAAAAAACTGCCGAAATCCAATTTTCTCTACTCCTTTTCAGTATAACACTGTATAGCTGATATACAGATATTCCTTTTTAGATTAAAATTTTCACAATTTTTCACATAAATTTCTGTGCAACATTACCATCCGCAAAAAACAATCTTTCTTTTGACTGTATAGCGCTATACAGATTATAATAAAAAAAGCAGTGTCTGATCGGAGCCGGTCACGGACATCCATGTATCCATACAGCCGCTGCGGAAGGAGATTTTTTTATGAAGCGTTTGATCATCGGCATCAGCGGAGCCAGCGGTATTCCCATCGCCGTCAGTGTACTGCGCGCTCTGCGGGAACTGCCTGACTGGACGAGTTGTCTCGTCATCTCCAAAGGCGGAGAAAAAACCATCGAACTGGAGTCCGATTACACAGTGAGAGAGATCACCGCCCTGGCGGATGAGCTCTACGACAATACCAATGTCGGCGCCTCTATCGCCAGCGGCACCTACCGGACCGAAGGCATGATCGTCGTGCCATGCAGCATGAAGACGGTCTCCGGTATCGCAAACGGCTACTCGGATACGCTGCTTCTACGCGCAGCCGACGTCGTGATCAAGGAACGGCGGAAGCTGCTCCTTGTAGCGCGGGAGACCCCCTTAAGTACCATACATCTTAAGAATATGCTTTCCCTCTCGCAGATGGGTGTGATTATCATGCCGCCCATGCAGACTTACTACAATCGCCCGGAGACTGTGCAGGATATGACCGACCATATGACCGGCAAGATTCTGGACGTTTTCGGTATCGATTACCACCGCTTCCGCCGGTGGAATCCATAAACCACAAGAGAGATCTGTTTCATTCGCGCCGTGAGGAGTCCATGTTGCCAAACGGCGCAAATGCATTCAAATCTGAAAATGCGTATGAACACATCCGTGCTCATACGCATTTTACATCGTCAGAAACAACGCTTCCAGACTCTTTCTTACATCCTGACGCGCTGAGTGCCAGGGCAATCTCATGCCCCATTTTCTCCACTGCAGCCGACACTTCCCGGATCTGATCCTCAGAAATATTGTCGATATGGAACCCGCCGGCACAAACCGTCACCGTTCCCAGCATACTGCAAAACATCTCTGCCGTCCGCCGGCAGAGGACTTCGTCTTTATGCCCTGTCACATTCAGCACGGAGGAGGTGGTACTCATGGCTCCGCTGCCGGTTAAGGACTGACGCGGCACAGCCAGGACAGTACAGCCAATATGCGGCTTTCGTCCGCCCTGCAGGAACACGAGAAGATCCTCTCCTGCCCTCGCCACATTCATTTCAACGGGAAAGCCTGCGGCTTCTCCCTGTTTTGTGATCAACCAGTCCATTCCTATTGCCTTTCACCACAAGCTGTAAACCTGAATCACACTATACACTATACGATATATAGCGGCTATACACGCAAGACTTTTTTATAAAAAACCGAAAAAAATCCACCTGTGTGGTTGAATGATCTTCGGAGCATCCAACCCGACTCCTGCATGCGCCGGGAACAACAGAAAAACAGTCAGACAACAGTTCTTGTTTTCTTCGACAGCTTCAGGAATATCAGGCCGAACAGCATCAGCAGGGAAAAAATCGTACCAAACAGAAATCCCGTCTGAAGATCATCCCCGAACCGCACGGAGACGGCCCCGGTGATGGCCGGTCCCGCGCCGCAGCCCAGATCACCCGCCAGCGCAAGAAAACCAAACAGTGCTGTCCCGCCCTTCGGCATGAGCTTTGAGGCAAACGTAAATGAGCCCGGCCACATCACACCGTTGGAAAATCCCGCTATGGCGCACGCCGCCAGCGCAACAGCCGCCGAACCTGAAAGCCCGATGACGACATAACAACCGCCGCATACAATCGTACAGGCCAGCATAAACTGCCACAGCTTCGCGTCGTTTCCCTTCTTCCCATACCAGGTTCTCTCCGCACCCTTCATCGCGGCAAACAGACACGGACCCAGCAGGTCACCCACCGCTTTGGATACATGCAGCCCTTCCTCCGCGAAATCGGATGCCCACTGGGCGATCGCCATCTCACAGGAGCCGGCGCAGAACATGAAAAGCAGGAGCAGCCAGAACAGACCCGAACCCGCCAGCGTGCGCACCGGCATCCGCTCCTCCTTTGATACCAGCTCGTACATGGGAACGAACAGAAAAAAAACCGCGTTCACCAGCGGAAGCAACGCCCACAAAACCGCCAGAAGCTTCCATTTCTCTATACCCGCCAACTGAAAAAAAACTGTGGAAACCAGAATCACGATCACACTGCCCCAGCAGTAGAACGAGTGGAGCATACTGACTGCCTTGTCCTTGCGTTCAATCGGACAAGCCTCCACAATGGGAGTCAGAAGCACCTCCGTCAGACCGCCTCCCGCTCCGTAAATGACGACCGCCAGGACCAGGCCGGAAAACGGATTCCGAAACAGTTCCGGCAGGTACGCCAGCCCGCTGATGCCGGCCGCCGCCAGGATATGCGCCAGAAAAACGCACTTCCGGTATCCGAACCGGTCCGCAAACGCAGAAGCAAAGAAATCCACCACGATCTGCGCGCCGAAGTTCACTGCGATCAGTGCGGATACCTGCGAAAGACTGATCTCATACTGTGTCTGGAACGTCACAAACAGAAGCGGCGCAAACGTATTGATCATGGACTGGACGACATAGCCGACGGAGGAAGCCCGCACCGTCTGATGATAATTCTCTGTTCGTCTCATACTCTACAGTTTCTTAATGCGTTCCAGCGCCGCCAGCGTGTTCTCATATGTACCAAACGCCGTCAGCCGGAAGTACCCCTCGCCGCTGGGTCCGAATCCGGATCCCGGCGTGCCGACCACATTGGCTGTCTCAAGCAGGTAGTCAAAGAACTCCCAGGAGGTCATCTGATCCGGCGTCTTCAGCCAGATATACGGCGCATTCACACCGCCGAATGTCTCAAAGCCCGCCTCCGTCAGACCGTTCCGGATCGCGGCGGCATTCTTCATATAATAAGCGATCTGTCCCGCAAGCTGCGCCTTGCCGGCCTCGCTGTACACCGCCTCGCCGGCGCGCTGCACGATGTACGGAGCGCCGTTGAACTTCGTTCCGTGGCGTCTCGCCCACATCGCATGGAGAGAAACATCGCCGCATTTCAGTTCCTTCGGAACCACCGTGTACCCGAGGCGGACGCCGGTAAATCCCGCGTTTTTGGAAAAGCTCTTCAGCTCGATCGCACAGGTCTTCGCACCTTCGCACTCATAGATCGTATGTGCCACATCACTCTCGGAAATGTAAGCCTCATAGGCGCCGTCGTAGATGATTACCGCACCGACCCGGTTCGCATAGTCCACCCATTCCTGCAGCTGCGCTTTCGTGAGCGTCGTCCCCGTCGGATTGTTCGGCAGGCACAGATAGATCATGTCCGGCGTCTCCCTCGGGAACTCCGGGACAAAGCCGTTTTCCTTCGTGCAGGGCATGTAGATCACCTTGCTCCACACCTCGGATGACGGATCATACGTACCGGTTCTGCCGGCCATCACATTGGAATCTACATAAACCGGATAGACCGGATCGCAGACGGCGATGCGGTTGTCCACGGAAAAGATCTCCTGAATATTCCCGGAATCACTCTTCGCTCCGTCGGAGACGAAAATCTCATCTGCACTGATCTCGCAGCCCCGCGCCCGGTAATCATTCTGTGCAATGGCATCGCGCAGAAACTCATATCCGAGATCCGGCGCATACCCGCGGAAGGTCGCGGCGTCTCCCATCTCATCCACCGCACGGTGCAGCGCATCGATGATCGCCGGAGCCAGCGGCTGGGTGACATCACCAATGCCGAGACGGATCAGCGTCTTGTCCGGATGAGCCGTCTGATACTCGCTCACCTTTCGCGCAATCGTACTGAACAGATAGCTGCCCGGCAGCTTCTGATAATTATCATTTACCTTGAACATATGTACTCTCCTCTTCTTTAAACAGATTAACGCTTACAGTATACACATTTCAGCATAAAAATTCAATACTCTACATATCCATCATACTCAGGATCATCTGCGCGGTCTCCGTAAAACTGGTACCGTTGTCCATGCTGGTTTTCTGGAGATAACGGTGCGCCTCCTCCTCCGTCATGTTATTCCGGCTCATCAGAATCCCCTTGGCACGGTCAATCAGCGCCTGCTCCTCATCCGACCGCTTCCGCGGTTGCTGTCGCCGCCGTCTTTTTGCTCTCTCGACGCTGTAGGAGACCATCTCAACAGTAGAGACCAGCTCATGTACCCTGAGCGGCTGCGACAGGCTGACCACATCGGGATCGCCGTTTTCCGCCCAGTCCTCCTTCGACGTAATCGCAACCATCTGAAACCCGGCAGGAAGATATTCTTTTAATTCGCGGTAAATCATATCCGGCAGGCGGTAGCTGCAGATCATCACGCCGTACTGCAGTTCATTTGCCTCCTGAATAGCCTGCGCTCCGTTCGTACAGATGCCGGTCACCTGAAAACCACTTCGGACTAATATTGATTTTATTTTTTTCCCGGTATCCGCTTTGGGAAATACAACAATAATTCCTGTCAAGCTCAGCTGCCCCTTTTAGTATTTATTCAGATATTCCGCCAGTTCCCATGCACTGACGGTGTGGCAATAGGCATTCCATTCCTTTTTCTTTGTCTCCAGATAAGCTCTGTAAATATGATCTCCCAGCACCTCACGCACAAAGCTGTCCTGCTCCATGGCATCCAGGGCGATCTTCAGATTCTCCGGCAGCTTCTTCACGCCGAGCTCCTCACACTCAGCGTCAGAGAGATCGTAGATATTTTTCGCAATGCGCGCAGGCGGCAGAATCTGATGTTTAATGCCGTCCATACCGGCCGCCAGACAGAGCGCCAGCACCAGATATGGATTCGCCGCCGAATCCGGACTGCGCAGCTCAATGCGCATGCCGCCGTCCCGGGTCGAAGGAATGCGGATCAGCGGGCTTCTGTTTTTCACGGACCACGCGATGTGAACCGGCGCCTCAAAGCCGGAAACCAGCCGTTTGTAAGAATTCACCAGCGGGTTCGTGACCGCGCACATGCCATAGACATGCTTCATCAGCCCTCCGATAAAATAATATGCCTCCCTGCTCAGTCCGTTCTCATCCGAAGGATCGGCAAATATATTTTTGCCGTCCCTTGAGAGCGATATATTGATGTGCATGCCGGATCCGTTCACACCGGACTTTGGTTTCGGCATAAAAGTAGCATACATACCGTGCCGTTTGGCGATGGTCTTCACCGCCAGCTTGAACGTCATGATATTGTCCGCCGCGTGAAGCGCGGGCTCATACTTAAAATCAATCTCATGCTGTCCAGGAGCCGCCTCGTGGTGGGAAGACTCGATCTCAAAGCCCATATCCTCCAGAGTAAGCACCATATCGCGGCGGGCATTCTCTCCGAAATCATTCGGACCCATCTCGAAATATCCGGCAATCTCCCCGGTCTCCGTCGTCGGGCGTCCCTGATCGTCCGTATTAAAAAGGAAGAACTCACACTCCGAACCGATCTCACAGACATACCCCATCTCATGAACCTCCCGCACCATTTTTTTCAGCGCCAGACGCGGGTCTCCCTCAAACGGCGTACCGTCCGGGCCGCAGATATCACAGATAAACCGCGCCACCTTGCCCTGCTGCGGACGCCAGGGAAAAATCGTAAACGTATCCAGATCCGGATGCAGATACATATCCGACTCCTCAACCCGCACGAAACCCTCGATGGACGATCCGTCAAACATATAGCAGTTATCCAGCGCCTTCTCCAGCTGGCTGCTCGTGATCGCCACGTTTTTTAAACCTCCTGAGATATCGGTGAACTGGAGACGGATGAACTCAACATCCTCCTCCTCCACCATACGCATGATGTCCTGTTTCGTATATTTGCCCATTGTACCCTCCCGATTTTAAAAATAGTATTTATGTTATAAATAATGAAATCTTCTGAATCTATTCATCCCGCAATCCCGGAAAACTTCCCTCATGATACTTTGTGTGAAAGGAATTCCAGCACATCCTCAAATTTCATGTTTCCTCCGAAGATATCCAGAGCGCTCCCGATCGTCACATGCAGATGATCCTGCCCCCATTCCCGCAGCTGCGTCAGATGTTCGAAACTGCCGACCCCGCCGGCGTAGGTGACCGGGATCCGATGCCACCTGCCGAGCATCTCGACCAGACCGCGCTCAATGCCGGAGGCTTTTCCCTCCACATCCGCCGCATGTATGAGAAACTCATCCGCATAATCCGACAGGCGATCCAGCAGAGCTTCCGAGATCCTCTCATCCGTGAACCTCTGCCAGCGATCTGTCACGATATAATAGGCTCCGTCCCTCTTCCGGCAGCTTAAGTCCAGCACAAGATGTTCTCTCCCGGTGACGGCGCAGAGCTTTTCCAGGTTATCATAATTCACAACTCCGTTTCGGAACACCCAGGATGTGACGATCACATGGGACGCTCCCGCCTCCAGAAACTCCGGCGCGTTATCCGGCGTCATCCCGCCGCCTGCCTGCAGCATACCCGGAGCCGCGCGCAGCGCCGACAGCGCCTGACGCTTTGTCTCTGCATAATACGGTGAATCCTTCGCGTTCAGCAAAATGACATGCCCGCCCCGGATCTGATACCGCCGGTAAAGCCGCGCATAGAACGCGGCATCCTGCTCCGAGACAAAATTCTCCTCTGCCCTGTCCCCGGCGTCCCGCAGAGAACCGCCCACGATCTGTTTCACCTTTCCATTGTGAATATCAATACAGGGTCGAAATTTCATTCCAACACTCCTTATCCGACAGAAGGAGGACGAAATGACCGATTTAAGTCATCATATCCACGTTCGTGACGGCAATTCCTTCATCAAAAACAAAACACCTCTCCCATAATGTATCATAAAATACAGGAATTGCAAACCCAAAAAAAGTTTGTTGACATTATCTTGCGGAATCACTATAATGAAAGAAAAACATTTTAACACTTTTGTCTTTATCACGCGGACATCTGCTTTTACAACGAAAAACTCTTCTCTGGTTTTTCGTTTTTATTACATATTCTCATATAATTTTACGACAGAGGGAGGAAATAAGATGGCAAAAATCATTGGCGAGGGAATTACTTTTGACGACGTGCTGCTGGTTCCGGCCTATTCCGAGGTAACGCCCAACATGATCGACCTGACAACGAAGCTGACGAATCAGATCACACTGAATATCCCCATGATGAGTGCGAGCATGGATACGGTGACAGAACACCGGATGGCGATCGCCATGGCCCGTCAGGGCGGCATCGGCATCATCCACAAGAATATGTCCATCACGGCACAGGCCGAGGAAGTCGACAAGGTAAAGCGCTCCGAGAACGGCGTCATCACGGATCCCTTCTCCCTCTCCGCAGATCACACGCTGCGCGACGCGGACGACCTGATGGGCAAGTTCCGCATCTCCGGCGTCCCCATCATCCGGGAGGACGGCACACTGGTCGGCATCATCACAAACCGTGATCTGAAGTTCGAGACAGATTACAATAAAAAAATCAGCGAATGCATGACGAGCACCGGACTTGTCACCGCCAAAGAGGGCATCTCCCTGGACGAGGCGAAGTCTATCCTTGCCAGATCCAGAAAGGAAAAGCTCCCCATCGTTGACGACGATTATAAATTAAAGGGACTGATCACGATCAAGGATATCGAAAAACAGATCAAATATCCGCAGTCCGCCAAGGATTCCCATGGCCGGCTGCTCTGCGGCGCAGGCGTCGGGATCACCCATGACATGATGGCGCGCGTAGCCGCGCTTGTCAACGCGCAGGTGGATGTCATTGTTGTGGATTCCGCACACGGGCACTCCAAAAACATCCTGAACGCCATCCGTCAGATCAAGGCGGCTTACCCGGATCTGCAGGTGATCGCGGGGAATGTAGCCACCGCAGCCGCGACGGAAGCTCTGATCGAAGCCGGTGCGGATGCTGTGAAGGTCGGCATCGGACCGGGATCCATCTGTACCACCCGCGTCGTTGCGGGCATCGGTGTTCCGCAGATTACCGCCATCATGGACTGCTATAACGTTGCCAGAGCATACAATATCCCGATCATCGCCGATGGAGGCATCAAATATTCCGGAGACATGACAAAGGCTCTTGCGGCCGGCGCCAGCGTCTGCATGATGGGTTCCATGTTCGCAGGCTGTGACGAAGCGCCCGGCGATTTTGAGTTATATCAGGGCCGGAAATACAAAGTATACCGCGGCATGGGTTCCCTCGCCGCCATGGAGAACGGCAGCAAAGACCGCTATTTCCAGGAGGACGCGAAAAAGCTGGTGCCGGAGGGCGTTGAGGGACGCGTCGCCTACAAGGGCAGCGTGGAGGATACGATCTTCCAGCTGGTCGGAGGCATTCGCTCCGGTATGGGCTATTGCGGAGCTCCCACGATTCCGGATCTCATTGCAAACAGCAGCTTTGTAAAGATCTCCGCCGCTTCCCTGAAGGAGAGCCATCCGCATGACATCCATATCACGAAGGAAGCGCCCAACTATTCCGTAGAATAATTCAAAACAGTTCCTTACAGCCACTCATACACAGAGTGGCTGTAAATAACAGTATATCTCAGTAAACCCAATCTTGTCCGGAGGTATCTATGAAAAAAGCACTTGTCATTTTATGCGGCGGCCTGTCCACCCGGATGGGGACCAGCAAGACCTTCCTTCCGTTTGGCAGCACCTCCCTGTTAAAATATCAGATCGCCCGCTTCCGGCCATTTTTCGAGACGATCTATCTGTCCGTACCCTCGCAGGAGGACGACCGGTTCCCCTATGAGGATTACTGCGGCTGCAAAGCCATTCCGGACGCATATGCCAGAATCGGTCCCATGGGCGGTCTGTTCAGCTGTCTCGGCAGCGTACCGGAGGATATGCTTTTTTTTACGCCGATAGACGCTCCTTTCACGAATCCGGCTCTCGCCGCCGAGATCTGTGCGCAGCTGGAAGCGGATGAGACAAAATACGCCTGCGCGATTCAGAATCCCGAGGGCCGCATACAGCCGCTCTTCACCGCATATACCAGGCGCTGCCTGCCCGTGATCGAGGATCTCATCCAAAAAAAATCCTACCGTCTGAAGTTTATCCTGACCCCGGCCGACACCCTGATTCTGGACCGTTTTCTTCCGCCGGAGCAGTTTTTCAATATGAACGATCCGCAGTCCTACTACTATGCTCTGCAAAAGCTGTCCGCCGAACGCCCGGGTGAGTTTCCGCCGGACTTCGGGAAGCAGATGAAGACAGGCTCCCGTCCTGTTCCCGTTCTGTCCTTTACCGCAAAATCGGGGACCGGGAAAACGACCTATCTGGAGAAGCTGATCCCGCTCCTGAAGCAAAACCAACTGCGGATCGCGGTCGTCAAACACGATGCCCACGGTTTCCAGATCGACAAGCCGGGCAAGGACAGCTACCGCCTGACGCAGGCGGGCGCCGACCATATGGTTCTGACCAGCGAGGATCAGACCGCGGCCATCCTCTCCCATCAATCAGAAAACCCGTCACTGGAGAGCATCCTGGCCCGAATTGAGAATGTTGATTTCATTATCACAGAGGGCTATAAACTCGGCAGCCAGAAAAAGATTCATCTGCTCCGCAGAGGACACAATGAAACACCCGTGGGGAATCCGGAAAATACGATCGCGTATGTCACAGATTTTCCCTTCGAAGCAGACGTACCGGTATTCGATCTGAACCGACCGGAGGATATCCTCCCGTTTTTAATGGACTATATCCGCGGCTTTTCCGCTTCGCCTGAGCCGAGGACCTGAGGCCGGTTACAGCTTTATATTGTCCCCTTTATCTGAAACAGGATTGTATACAAGTGTTAGTTGTACTGTACTGTAATCCATATTTCGAATCATAAATTGCATTTTCCGAATCACTGGAATACCAAAAAAATATTAAAATAATACATATAGAATTCATTCTGCTGCATCCATTCTCCGGGACGGATGATCAGCAGGTGAAATGGGGCGGAAATATTGCAAAAAGGGGGCAGGATACATGCAGCAAATATCCTTTGATTCGATCAACCGGAAATTATCTATTTCGGAAATGGCACAGATTCATGACATCAGCCGTCAAACCCTGATCTATTATGACAAGATCGGTCTGTTCCGACCGGCCATCATCGACGACGTAAACGGTTACCGCTATTACAGCACACTTCAGATCCCGCTGCTCAGAGAGATTTGTTTTTTGCGTTCCATCGGCATGTCCCTCGAGGATATCCGGAAACACAACGAGTACAACACCTCCACCTCCACGATCGGACTTCTGGAATCTCAGAGGGACAAACTGACCAGACAGATGGAGACATTGCAGGAACAGATCCGTCAGATTGACAAGCGCGTGAATGTCTATCGCGATGCGAATGATTACGACAACGAAGACTATAAACCGACGATCACACATTTCCCGGACCGCTGGGTGCTCTACCACGAGTGGGAAGCGGACGACATGACGCGGCACGGCTATCATTTCTCTCTGATGCGGGTATGGAACGACGCCGAACGATACGATATTCTCCCCTCCAGACGATGGGGCACACTGATCTTTAAAGATGAGGTCGAACGTGGAACCCCCTTGCATAATTGCGGCGCCTGTTGTATCATAGACGAAGATAAAATGCCCGATGTGCCGGGAATGTATCTCTTAAAAGAGGGGGATTATGTCTGTATGCCGAAATACGGCATGTCCTTTAATGTAGAGCCTCTCGACAAACTGGTAAACTGGATCAGGGAAAACGACTATGAGATCATCGGTGATATCTACGACGAATGTCTGCTTGACACCATTTTCTATGATGACGACCATGAGCTGGATTTCGGAGAGCTGCAGATTCCGATACGCAAAAAAGAGGTATCTTCGATGAATTCCTTCTCGCAGATCGTGCGTGATCAATCCGACGAAAGGAGTCCCCATGGCTTATTACATCAACAAGAAAAACAAAAAACCGGCAGAAGAACTGCCTGAGAAGAAAAAACTGAGCCGAACCATGCGTTCTTTTTACCAGATTCTCGGCTGTGTGATCGTACTCGTCATTGTACTGATCATCTGGTTTGTACGCGGCGGTGAATAAGAATTCTACAGGCAGTTCTGAAAAACCTGACATCCCCGACACCACTGTGCCGGGGTATTTTTTTGCATAGAAAAAACGTCCGCAGGGACGCTTTTTCTATTACTGAGGGTATACAAATTTTAGATAATTATCTTATATTATTTCCCTGATTTTCTCTTTCCGAACATATCGATCGCCACGACCGCGACAAGCACCGCGCCGATGACAATGTTCTGTACCGAGGAGGTCACGCCCATGATGTTCAGTCCGGTACTGATGACACAGATAACAAACGCGCCGACCACTGTCTTTGCGATCTTGCCTTCACCGCCGGAAAGACTGGTTCCGCCGATCGCCGCCGCCGCAATCGCGAGAATATTGTATCCGCCGTCGGCAATGTTCGGGCTTCCGGTCCGCAGCCGGGATGCCAGCACCAGTCCGGCAATCGCTGCCGCAAGTCCGTTTAATGTAAAGATCAGAATGTTATATCTGTCTACATTCACTCCGGAAAGTCTGGCGGTCTGCTCGTTGCTGCCGATCGCGTATGTATAGCGGCCGAGCTTCGTATTCCGGATCAGATAAAAGCAGATCACGAAGAAGATGATCGCCACAATAAACTGGGAAGGAATGATACCGATGGTCTTCGAACCCCAGAAAGTAAACTGTACCGCCGCGTTTTCATTGTCCGCGATACGGATGGACGTCTCGCGTGTGATGACCAGAGCCAGACCGCTGGCTGCATACATCATACCCGCCGTCATAATGAAGAACGGCACCTTCAGCTTCGCGATGCATACACCGTTGACAAATCCGCAGGCGAGACCGATCGCTATGCCGACCAGGGATGCCGGAATCGGCGTCATGCCTGCCTGCATGCAGATAGAAGCCGCGCAGCCCACCAGCGCTGCGATCGAACCGATGGAGAGATCGATCTTACCGCTGATCATGACAAAGGTCATGCCGCAGCCGAACAGAATGTAGACCGCTCCCGTCCGCAGCAGACTCGTCAGGTTGCTCAGCGAGAAGAATCCGCTCCCGGCGACCGAGAAAAGTACGACAAGAGCCACCAAGATAATATACACGCCGAATTTGTCGTATATCTGTTTCCCCTTTGATACGTTGTTCATAAAATCCTCCTACTATCGCCGGAAACTAAATATCCAGCATCAATTTCAACATCTTTTCTTTCAGGTTGTCCTCTCCCTCAGAGAACTCGCCGACCTTTTTGCCCTCGCGCATCACGATGATGCGGTTGCACAGTCCGATCAGTTCATCCTCCTCCGAGGAAATCACAATGACTCCGATATGCTGCTTCACGAGATCCTGAATGAGCTGATAAAAATCCGCTCGGGCTCCTACATCCACGCCCCGGGTCGGCTCATCCAGCAGCAGCAGCTTTGAGTTCGTCATCAGCCACTTCGCCAGGCAGACCTTCTGCTGGTTTCCGCCGCTCAGATTCTCAATTCTCTGCTCCATGCCTGTCGTTTTTATTTTCAAACTGTCAATCAGTTTATTTACGCCATCTTTCTCCTGACCGTTTCGGATATGAAGTCCTTTCCCGAGAGACAACATACTCGGCAGGCTCATATTCTCGCGAATCGGGCGCACCGCCAGGATACCTTCGACCTTCCGGTCCTCGCTAACATAACCTATGCCCTGACGCACCGCGTCCACCGGGCTTTTGACATCCAGTTTTCTGCCTTCAAAAACAAACTCACCCTCATCCAGATCATAACAACCGAAAATCGTCTTCGCAATCTCGGTTCTCCCCGCTCCTGCCAGACCGGCAAAGCCGAGGATCTCACCCTCTTTTAACTGAAAACTCACATTCTCATATAAACCCTTACTGGTCACGTTCTTCGCCTCGAAGATCACCTCTCCCTCGTGATGAAACTTCTCCGGAAACTGATTCGTATTCTCGGAACCGACGATACCGGCGAGCAGCCTCTGATTATTCACATTCGCAATGTCGTCGGAAAAGATCAGTTTTCCGTCCCGCAGTAATGTGATCCGGTCACAGATCTGATAAACCTCCGACATACGATGCGTGATATACACCATACCGACGCCCTTTTCCTTCAGACGGCCGATCAGAGCAAACAGAATCTCTGTCTCCTGCATCGTCAGGGAGGATGTCGGCTCATCAAAGATGATGACGTTGGAATTCAGATTCAGCGCACGCGTGATCTCGATCATCTGCTGCGTCGCGACCGGCAGGTCGCCGGCTCTGGCGTCCAGATCAAAATCAACGCCCACCTCATCCATAACCTCTTTCGCGCGTTTGCGCATCGCCTTCCAGTCGTAGATACCCCTGTTCACGATCTCATTCGCGATGAAGATATTCTCCAGCACGCTCAGGTGCGGAAGGATATTCAGCTCCTGAAACACCATGGCAATGCCGTCCAGCTGAGCGTCATGTACCGTTCCCTTCAGCGGGATCACACGGCCGTTGTGCGCGATCGTTCCGCTGTCCGGCAGGTATACACCCGCAAGAACCTTCATCAGGGTGGATTTCCCGGCACCGTTCGCTCCCATCAGCGCATGAACCTCCCCCGCGCGGAGATCGAAATCCACATCATGCAGCACCTGTGTCCCGGCGAAAGATTTGCAGATGTCCGTCATCTTCAGTATTTCTTTCCCGACCTGCTCCGGTCTTTTTTCATTTCCCATTAAATCCAGCCTTTCTGAACACCGGCCGGCACGAAGGCCGGCCGGTAAAATCCATGCTCAGTTAAAACAAACCGATTTACAGAGCGTCAAACAGTTCATTACCCTTGTCGATGAACTCCCACATATAATCAGATACGGACTCTACATCGGTACCCATGGTCCACTCAGCCAGTTCCTCGCCGTGAGGCAGGTACTCGTCAATATTCTCGCTGGTAACAATAGTGTCCGGTGTAAAGGTATACAGACTGTATACATCATCGTCATAGTTCGGCTGATACTCCCACTCGCTCGAATCCGTGCCGTTGATCAGATCGTAAGCCTGATATACCGCGTAATAGCCCTGAAGGATAGACCAGTCGTATGCGGATGCGTACAGCTTGCCCTCGTCGATGGACTGCAGTGCCAGGAGGTTTCCGTCAATGCCGGCCACGAGAACACCGTCCTCGCCGACCTCAATGCCGTTCTCCTCAAGTGCGGTGACCGCGCCCACTGCCATCAGGTCGTTGCAGCAGAGAACGATGTCGATATCGCTGTGCGCCTGGATCAGATCGGACATGGTGGTTGTCGCGGTATCCTGGTCATAGCTGGCGCTCTGGGAATCGAGAACCGTCACATTATCATACTCAGCGATCGCGCGCTCAAATCCGGCTGTCCGCTCGATGGAGGAGCTTGCCGCGTCCACACCGCGCAGGATGATAACATTGCCTTCGCCGCCGGCCGCGTCAATGACTGTCTTCGCCAGCTCATAAGCCATCTCCTCGTGGTCTACACCGATGTAGTTCGGCATATAGTCGTCAATCTCATCGCCCCACACATTCGTGATCTCGGTATCCACCGTCACAAACGGGATACCCGCGTCATGCGCCGCGTCAACCGCACCGGATACACCGTCGGAATCATTCGCCGTCAGAATCAGGGCGTCCACACCGGCAGAGATCATGTTCTCACACTTCGTAACCTGTCCGTCTACATCAGACTCAGTCGTCGTGTTGTCCACTCTCACCTCAACGCCGAGCTCCTGTCCCGCCAGAACCGCGCCGTACGCGATATCCTGGAAATGAGCATTCGTCGCGGTCTTAACAACGATACCGATCGTAAGGTCGGAATCAGCCGTGGAAGTCTCAGCCGCGCTACTGCTCTCGTCCGCTGCCGAACCGTCGTTCGTGCTGTCTGAGCTCGAGCTGCCGCAGGCCGCCAGGCTCATTGCCATCGCGCCAATCACCGCGATGGAGAGAATTTTTGTCATTCTTTTCTTCATAAATATCCTCCTTTTATGAATGGCATTATTTATACAGATTGCCATCTTTGATGGCAATAGTATATCATTTTTGATTTTTTCCGGTTATTCAACCGAATTTACTAATTATGAATAAATGAAATGATTGTACCCCGGAAAAACACGGTTTGAATTCATCCGGTTTTTTATCGGTTTTTGCCCGGTATACCAGATGTATTTTTCTGATATTAAAAAAAGCTACTGATATTTCAGTAACTTTTCACAAAATCTTTCTGATAATTTTATTTGATTTATACAAAGGCAATCCATATTTATACCGTTTCCACTTACATATAACTTTTTCTTTACAGAAACTATTCAATATCCATCTGGGGAAAAGCCCTGTTCACACATGTCAATCGTCCGGCGGATCAGCGCAACCGTGCTCTCCACCGGATAACCGAACAGCAGTCCGGTCACCGCAAGCTCCTCCTCGCCCAGGCAGTTGTGAAGCTCAATCGGACACTCCTCCTCGTGGCCGAACCAGGACATCTCCCGCTGAAAAAAATCCCGCATTTTCTCTCTGTCCAGATGTACCTCACAGGAATCATAGACAGCCAGAATCTCTTCGAGATTAAAATAATCTCCCAGGGTGCCCTTCCTGCTGATATAGAGCATAAACTCGTACTCCTGTATGTGATACGGATAGCAGTAAAATGCATCTCCGACCTCGGCCAGAATCCGCATGTAATCATCGCCGGACTCCGGATAGATCGTCGCAGCCAGCTTCTTTCCGTTCTGCACCGACTCATTCATATAGGAGACAACCGGAATCGGGCCATAATTGTTGCTGCAGCAAATCAGGTTATACCAGCTCAGCCACGGACTCTCATACTCCGCACGCACCGGAAAAAAGATCTGCTTGCAGACCACCGGTCCCGCGCCTGACCGCTGAAACTCATAGGTGAGGGTGACCGTCACCTCATCCCCCTCCTGTTCACGATACAGCGAAAAAGTCAGCGGCTCTCCCCCCATATCATACTCCTGTTCAAAAATCAGATCCTTTACTGCCATATGTTGTACCTGCCGGTCACTAATTTACTGATATAATACTTTTTGATGTACTGACTGTGCTCCCGCTCTGCGGCGATCGCGCCGTCCAGGTCACGGGCGAGAATCGCCTCGTAAATCTTATGATGCTGCTTCGTCGTCTCCTTGCCATGCTCCAGATCCTCGAAGGATGTGACGTCAAATCTGCGCTTCTGGTTCAGCAGCAGCTCGAACATCTTATCCAGCCATCGGTTGTGAACCGAATGGATGATAAAGCTGTGAAACTTCACATCCCAGTCCATCCGCTCAATCAGGTCTCCGACCTCCGACTCCTTCTCCGTCTCCTCCATGATCTGGGTCAGCGTCCGGTCCGAGACCGCGTCATAGTTCTTAAGAGACACCTGCAGCGCATAGACCTGCAGCACCTCCAGCAGATCATAGACGCCCAGGATATCCTCCAGCGTGTAAACCGGTACGACTATCCCCTTCCCCGGCTCCTCCGTCAGCAGCTCCTCACGCACCAGCTGGCGCAGCGCGTAACGCACCGGAGAACGGCTTACATGGTAGGTCTCAGAGAGCTGACGCTCTACAAGGACAGTGCCCGGTTCATATTCATTGCGCAGGATCGCCTCCCGAAGCTGGTGATATACAGCCATCTCCTTCGTCATACCTGCGGTGCTATTCACATCTCCTGTTTTTCCCATACCTCAACCTGCTCCTTTTATCTGTCATTCATATATCTCAGCCGCCAATCTGATTCATATAGCGATTCGTCTCGCTCACATTCCCATATGTCAGTTTAACATGCTGTGCAGGTTTGTCAAGGATGGATTTTCTCATCGCGTCCGCAAGCGCCTCGCCATGGAGCCCTCTCACCACGACCTCGTCCCTTGAATGAAGGCAGGGTTTGATCCTGCCGTCACAGGTCAGCCGGATCCGGTTGCAGGCCAGACAGAAATGCTGATTCACCGCACTGATGATACCGATCCTGCCGCGCCCATCCGGGAACGAATACATCCGCGCCACGCCGGAATCATCCATCGGAACGAGCTCCGGCACCTTTTCCAGCACCAGATCCCCCTTCACAAAGGCATGCTTCGGGAAGGAAGCGCAGGCGCCGATCGGCATCAGCTCGATAAACCGGACCTCCACATCTCCGTCCCGCGCCAGATTCACAAAATCAACGATCTCATCGTCGTTAAAACCGCCGATCAGCACCGTATTCAGCTTGATCGGAACCAGACCCGCCTCCCGCGCCCGGTCGATCCCCTCAATCACCTCGGAGAACTTTCCCCGCCGCGTGATTCGGGTATATTTTTCAGTCTGCAGCGTATCTAGACTGATATTCAGGCGGGCAACGCCGGCATCGCGCAGTGCATATGCCATCTCCGCCAGCATAATCCCGTTGGTCGTAAGCGCAAGCTCCTTCACCCCGGGAATGGCTGAAATCCTCCGGCAGATATCGATCACATCCGGTCGGATCAGCGGCTCACCGCCTGTCACACGAATTTTCGATATACCTGCCGCGACAGCCGCCTCCGTAATCTCCACAATCTCATCCGCGCTCATCAGGTCGGTGTTCGAGGAGATACAGTCGGTCCGCTTGTCCGGCATACAGTACAGACAGCGCAGGTTGCACTCATCCGTAATCGAAATCCTCATATAAGTGATGTCTCTTCCGTATTTGTCTCTCATGTAATGGTTGTCTCCTGTCAGGTTAGGAACTGTCCTGAAATAACCTGCGCCAGATGTGTATATTATTTCAGGACGGTTCCTTAGTAGCGAATTATAACACTAAATAATATATGCGTCCAGCATGGTTCCCGCTTTTACCGCACCGCTTTCTGCTGGAATGACTGCAAAGATCCCCGTGCCCTTCATCGCACTGACGCTGCCGTTCTCCTGATGCTGATTCAGATGAAAAAGGGCATTGCCATCCTCCAGACTCAGACCGCCTTTTAACACACGAAGCACCGGACTCTTCTTTTTGAAGGTCTCCGCCAGGCAGACACGGATCTTCTGAAGCATATAATCATTCCTGCCGCAGATCTTTCGCAGAGCGGGAACCGCAACCAGGTGGAATGTCGTCATGGCAGCGGACGGATTCCCGGACAATCCGAAGACAGGGACTCCCTTTAAAACCGCAAGACAGCAGGAGGAGCCGGGCTTCATCCGTATTTTGTCGACCAGAATCTCCGCGCCGGCGCGTTCCAGCGCATCCTTTGTGTAATCATATGTACCGACGGAAACGCCTCCCGTCATGATCACCGCGTCATACATACTGACCGCAGTCTGCAAAAACTCTGAAATCCGCTCCATCTGATCCGGGACAATCCCCAGATAGATGGACGGGAGATTCTCACGCTTCAGTGCCGAGTGAAGCATATATCGATTTGAATTATATATTTTCCCTGACTGTAATGTCTCGCCCGGATCCAGCAGCTCATTACCCTGTGAAATGATACCGATCAACGGAACGCGGTATACCTCCACCGCAGAAATCCCCTGCGACGCAATCATACCGTGGATAGCCTCATCCACAACCGTCCCCTTCGGAGCAATCACTTCAGAAAAACGAACATCCTCGCCCCTGCGCACGACATTATCCCCCGCGTGAAAACTCTGAAAGATAGTCACATATCCGTCCGCAGCGATCGTATCCTCAAACTTCACCACCGCATCCGCTCCCTCCGGGATCGGTGCTCCGGTCAGAATCTTCACAGCGTAGCCGTGCTTTAATGTTTTGTGAGAAACTGACCCTGCCGGAATCTCCTCCGCGACAGCCAGTCTGACCGGCTTCTCTCCGGATACCGACTGTGTATCAGCTGCGTGAAACGCATATCCGTCCAGAGGGGATTTGTCAAACAGGGGCACATCATACCGCGCTTTCAGGTCAACAGCCAGGACCCGGCCGGACGCCTTGTCGACAGGAACCACCTCCGTATCCAGACATCTGCACCGCTCCAGCATCAGCGCAAGAGCGTCATCCAGATCAAATACATAATTTTTCATTTATCCTTACTCTCCCATTGCCAGTGATTGTCCGACAGAATAAGCGTGCGTTTTCAATCCGCGATTGTTTTCCGCCGCTTCAGGGTCATTTCCCCCGACACAGACAATCCGTTTCTCATCTGCAAAACCAAACCCGGGGAAGACGGCTGCAAGATAATCAAAATACATGGAAAACATATTCGGATCTTCATTGTCCTGCGTATAGACCGTGACAATCTTCTTCTGTCCGTACCTCGGAGTGCCGTCCAACCCAATTAATGGAAAAAGCCTGTCATACAGGTTTTTCACCATACCGCTCACCTGCATAAAATAAACCGGGGATCCTATTACTACAGCATCCGCATCCTTTACTTCTTTCAAGGCTTTGCTGAGCTCATCGTCCACCAGACAACACCAGTCTTTTTTAGCCACATCATACTTATCTTCTACCATAGTACCTTCTCCGACACGACAGGCAAAACAACCCTGACAGGCCATAGCACGCATCTTGAACAACGTATAACTTTTAACTTCAGCATTATGCTCTTTTGCGCCGCGCTCAATCATTTGCAGAATCGTGGCTGTATTGCCGTCCATTCTTGGACTCCCATTAAATATTACTACTTTTTTCATGTACTGTCTCCTTCATAAATGATCGGGAGTCACCGGACATCACATCGCACGGCAAATATCCCTTTATAACGCAAACAAATGTCAGCAAGAATACATCAAAGAAAAGATGCATCCCCCGACACTTTGTTTACAAATCGTGCCCATGCCTCTGACAGCATGGGCACGCAAACCGAATCCTTTTAGAACTCGATATAATCAAGATTCAGTGATTCACCGGCAATCTCGACATCAATATCCTTTTTATTGCCGGCCGCATCAATGCTGATCACATACTTGCCGTCGTCAAGTCCGTCGAACTTGAAGTCGCCAAAGAAGTTCGTCTTCTGCGAATCGACCAGCACGCCGTCCTTCCTGAGCTCGATGGTGGCGTTCTCGTAGCAGTCTCTGTTCACAAGAATACCGCCAGCCACAAAATTCTTGGTGAACTTATAGAGGTTCTTGTAATATACATGTGGATTCAGACCTAACTCCGGTCTGTAAACCTCAAGCTTCTCCGTCTCGATCATCGCCTGCATCTCGAGCGGATCAAGATGATATGCCTGGAATGTCTTTGTCGGGCAGGAGTGAACACACCTCGGTACACCGGGCTTCCAATCCGGATCATCAAGCAAATGAGCACACATGGTACACTTCTGTGCAACATCTTTTTCATCGTTGTAATAAACCGCACCGTAAGGACACATGGAAGCCACTTCCTTATGACCTCTTGCCTTATCCATATCGATCAGGACAATGCCGTCGTCTCTTCTGGTCGCATATCCGGCCGCTACAAGAGGACATTTCTCACAATGCTGGCAGGGCATTGAGAGATATACATAATCATTACGCGCGTATCTGCCGCGCTCTCTGCGCATTACATTCACCCAGCGATGTCCGTGACGCGGCTGAGACTCCGTATAACCGGGCCATTCATTTCCAACGTGCTCATCTTTGCAGGACATAAGGCAGTTGTTGCAGTCATGACACCATCTGATATCGTGTACTAAATACCACTGTTTCATCTCTTATTCTCCTTTCCTGGAGTATCTGCGGGATTAATAAATCTCGTAGATACCTCCGTCCCATTTTTCTACTTCAACCTGAGCACTGTTCGGCGCCATACCACACGCATACTTGGACATGTAGCGATCCGGTGTCAGGATATTCACGCACCCGCCGCGGTCTGCGGAGCATCCCGGTTTGCCGAGCGGAGCATACTCCGCGCAGGACTCATAGGAGTGAACGGTACCGGGCTGTACGCGCTCGCCCACCTGTGCACAGAGAATTACGGATCCTCTGTCGTTGAACGCGCGAACCAGGTCGCCGTCCTTGATGCCGCGGGCTTTCGCGTCAACGGAATTCATACGAATGATCCAGTAATACCAGCCGTCAACCAGTACACGGTGATCCTTGATATCCAGCATGAAGGAATCCTTCGCGTCGCCCATCGTATGGAAGGAGAATCTGGGATGAGGTGAAAGCATGCCGAGAGGATACTTCTTCGCAACCTCCGCGTGCCAACTCTCCCATGCCGGTACATACTTATGCATGGCCGGACGATATTCATCAATATAACCCTGCTCCTCGAAACGAGATAAGCTGGTAGAGATAAACTCAATCTTTCCTGTCGTCGTCTGCAGGCCCTTTAAGCCGACAGACTGGTTCGGAGCGGGACCCCAGTCCGGAGTATCGCGCTCACGGTTCTCGGCGAACCAGCGGAATGCAACAGTCTTCTTGCGGTTCGGGTTGATCGGAACAACCATGTAACCCTTCTTGAAGAACTCATCAAACGTCATAACCTGCGGACAGTCTGTCGCGTTGTAATACTGTCTTACCCAGTCAAGCTCATCCTTGCCCTCAGAGAAAATTTCATAAATGCCGAGCTTCTTGGACATCAGCGCGTAAATCTCATAGTCAGACATGGACTCGCCCAGCGGCTCGATACACTTTGCCTGCAGGGAGATCACGCGGTTGTTTGCTGTCTGATAGGTATCCGGAATGTAGCCGGAGCAGTTACCGAACTCGGAGATGTCCCAGCGCTCATAGTTCGTGCAGGCCGGAAGGATAACGTCCGCGAACATAACCTCGCCCTCGTTCCAGATCGACTGGCTCACTACAAACTCAAGCGTATCGGAGTGATACATCTTTGCGTAGCGGTTCGTCGCCGTCATCGTGCCGATATGCGGTCCGCCGTACTTCCAGTACATCTTGATCTTGCCGTAGCCCGGAGCCGGATACTGATACGGATGCATCTGCGCCTCAATGGAAGCACCGCAGAATCCCTTGCCATACCACTCGAACTTGCCGTTCATGATACACTCCGGAATCTTCAGACGCGGAATGTGCTGACCGGCCTCCCAGTTTACCTTGACCGGAGCCGGGAAGGTCGTGCGGCCGTCGAACATACGCCATGCGAACTTATAGCCCGCAGCAGAGTTGCAGCAGTCGCCGGAAATACCGCCGTCCGCGTAGCCCGGGAAGAAGAAATCATAGTCTACCGGCACGCCCTGTGTGGTGGACCAGATGTTGGAACCCGGCTTGCCCATGCCCTGCATTGTCGCAAGAGCGATCATACCGCGGGTCCACTCAATACCGTGCGTCGCACGACATGCGCCGCCCCAGCCGCCGAGTCCGCCGGCTGCAAGGTATGTATTCTTCTTCGCCCACTCACGCGCCAGCGCACGAATCTCACAGGCAGGAACACCGGACTCTTTCTCAGCCCACTCACAGGTCTTCGGGTAATTATCCTCACCCTTGCCTAATACATACTCAGCCCACTCCTCAAAACCGTAGGCATGAGTCGCTACATACTCTTTGTCATATGTACCCTCTGTCAGCCAGGTGTATGCGATCGCGAAAGAAATCGCATGATCCGTACCAACCTTCGGGGACATCCACTTCATGCCCCACATATTCGCGGAATGGTTGAAGAAAGGATCAATAAATACCATCTGAACACCGAGCTCATCAAGCCAGCGACGTCTGATATGTGACTCGTACGCAGCGTACAGTCCGCTGTTTACCTCCGGATCAGAAGACCAGAACACGATCAGATCCGCATATTTCAGACCATCCTCAAGCAGATCGTACTGCTCCGGGTTTCCGAGTCTCCAGGAAAATCCCCACATATGCATGCCGCCCCAATGCCAGCCTTCCCAGCTGTCCGGGTTGTGATCCGCATAGGTGAATCCCATGAGGTTCATGAAACGGAAATAGGTGGAGTGACGGTAACCTACATTACCCCATAAGTGGTGAGAAGACGGTGTGGACATGATGGATGCCGGGCCGCTCTCTCTTTTGATTCGATTGACTTCGTTCGCGACAATGTCGGTTGCCTCGTCCCAGCTGATTCTCTCATATCCTGAAATACCGCGGTTCTGGATATTTCTCTCACCGTTCGGGTCGAAGTCAACACGCTTCATCGGATACAGATTGCGGCGATCAGAATAAATCATGGACTTCTGGCCGGCCGTGAACGGCTGAATCGTCGTATACCTGGGCGCCTTGAACACTCTGCCTCTCGCCTCGATTGTCCAGCCCTCCGGATCGGTCTCATCAAAGTCCATCGGTGTAATGCGGATAATCTTTCCATCCTTAACATATACGAACACCGGACCGCCGGTACTGGAGTTTGTTAAACGAATTTCGCCTTGCATGGCTAAACCTCCTTTAAATATGTGATAAATTATTGTATCCGCGAAACCTGCCGCAGCGCCAGAGTAGAGGATGCGCCGCCCCGGGCGGTTCCACAGATACCATTCGCTACAAAAAGGAACAAAAAAACTCTGCTGCCCCCTTCTATAACGCATTGTAAGCTGTATTGTCACCATACAGTCAAGATGAAAATTCAGGAAATCAGAAAAGTTTCTAAAAATCTCTCTTGGCGTGAAGATTGGAGTATTTCTGTGCATATATGTAAAAATCATTCAGCGCCGGGTTTTTGTTTTTGTTCTTGCGGACGAGCTGCATGGAAAGATACTTCTGCGGGACGTCCTCCTCGATGGGAATAAAACGGAGGTTCATATTCGATGTCACCTCATCCTCCTCAAACACCAGGGATACGCCCTCGCCCATCTCGATCGCCAGCAGCAGCTCCTCAAAATCCTCAAACTCAGCCGACACCTTCGGCACAAAATCAAAAGCCGCACATATATTATGAAGGTAATCATCCTCCGGCTTCAGTTTCATCGGAAGATAGCGCAGAAACGGGCTGTCCTTAAAATCGGAAAGCTTCACATCCCTCTTGCGGAACAGCGGATGGCTCTTGTGGATCACAATACCGACCCGGGAATAAAATAAGGTAGCTTTCTCGACACCCTGCACCATCTTCACATCGTGGTCGGCGATCAGGATTGCGTCGTAATAATCGTTCATCAGCCCCTCGACCAGCTTCCGCTGCGTGCAGCGCTCCTTCATGATCTGGATCTCCGGACGATCCTCGCGAAACCCGGACAGCACCTGTGAGATATAGCTGTTGGACTTGATGTGCTCCTGACAGCCGATCGAGATGCCGCCGCTGAACTTCTTGACGGAGTTCTTCGCGCGGGCCAGCGCATTCTGCCACTCGGTTACCATCTGCGAGAGCGTCTCCGCCAGCATCTGACCCTGGATCGTCAGCCGCACCCCCTTCGTGTTACGGTCAAACAGCGGCAGACCGAGCTCCTCCTCCAGAGAAGCGATCTGCCTGCTGATATTCGACTGGGAGATAAACAGTCCCTTCGCCGCCTTCGTGAAACTCAGGTGCGTCGCCACCTCGAGAAAACACTTTATCTGTAAATCGGTCATAATACAATCAGTCTCCTTAGTTCATGGGATATTTTGCATAAAAACATGAAAAAAACGAAATCTATTTTATCAACATTATACTGTATTCTAAGAATACAGTCAATCTTTTCTTAAAAAAACAGATTCCAAAAACTGAACATATTATGGCATAATTATATCAGCATACTCAATTCCCACTTATCCAAAAACCCCCGTTACTTATTTCGGTTCTGCATGAATGTCACAATTTTTCTTTCCATATTATATAAATTTTATATATTTTTAACATTTCGGTTGACTGTATAGTAGGAATACACTGTAAAATCACTGTATTGAGTAGAGGGATTTTAGTTTAAGGAGGTTACTTTATGGCTTTAGTAATTGCTATTGTGTACTTTGCTGTGCTGATCTTCATCGCCAGTATGTACTCAAGAAAACGTGTAAAATCCGCTGAGGATTTTGCAAACGCGGGCGGCGGCCTCGGATGGATCATGGTGACATTTTCCTTCGTACTCGCACCGCTCGGATCCGGTCACACGATGTCACTCTGGGAGAAGGCAGCAGGTGCCGGCGGCATCACCAGTCTGCTGGATTTCACCGGCATCGGTGCGGGCGCCATGTGGTGGGCACTCGGCGCAGGCGGTGTGTTCCTTCCTATCGCGATGCTCTGGATGGGACCCCTTTATAAGAAGATCGGACAGCCGACGGCTCCGGCCGCTCTCGGCAAGATTTTCGGTAAGAAGATGGGCTATTTCCATGCGGCGTTCCAGACTATGACCTGGACCGGCATCGGCATGTCTGAGCTGGTTGCCATCGGTACGGCGATCTACACGCTGTGTCAGGCCAGCGGCATCAACCTCGGTCTGTACGCATCCATCATTCTCGGCTTTGTCCTGATCATCTGCTATGTATACTTCGGCGGTATGCTTCAGATGGCATGGCTGAACTGTATCAACGCGGTCGTCATGCTCGGCGCGTCCTACGCAGCCATTGCGATCATCGCCGGCAGCTATCTGTCCGATTACTTCGGCGCTGACGTCGGCTTCTGGGCAGGCGTAAAGCAGGCCTATGACGCAGCTGGATACAGCAGTGTTCTGACACAGACCGGTACGATCACGCAGCTTCCGATCTGGCTGTCCGTAATCATCCCGGTTATCGTATTACATACGACAGCCGGCGCCGTATCCCAGACCATGATGCAGCCGTTCTTCGCGGCGAAGAGCCAGAAGGACTGCCGCAAGGGCGTCTTCCTCGGCTGCTCCCTGAACATTATGTCCAGCCTTCCGTGGATCTTCCTCGGTATCGCTGCCATGTCCATCCCGACCATCTCCTCTGTTGTAGGCGCGAACGGCATCGAAGCTGTTCCGACGATTGCTCAGCAGGGACTTCCGATTCCGGCGATCGGACTGCTGATGGTAGCTCTTCTCTGTGCGACTCTTTCCACCGGCGGCGGCGTTGTTATGGCAAACTCGAACGTTATCGCAAACGATATCGTGATCGGCTGCAACTGCCCGGATGCCACTCCCGAGAAGAAGCTTCGCATCAACAAGATCTGCATCATCATCGCAGCGGCGATCATCCTTCCGGGTGCTCTGATCATGGCTCACGAGTTCGTGTTCAACCTGTTCCTATGGGTGTTCTCGTTTGGTATGCCAATCTTCGTGGTGTTTATCATCGGGTACAATTTCAAGGTCAGCAGAAAAGCAGCCTGGTGCACGGTTATCGTTACGTATATCCTGAACTGCATCTGGACATTTGTTGACCTGTCCCCGTGGCTCGGCGGTGTATGGTCCATGAACATGTACATCACGATGGTTGCTTCCGTCATTCTCGGCGTTGTCTTCCACCTCATCTTCAAGGGTGAGCCGGCATGGAAGAAGACTCATGCGGACATTATCGCAGCCAACGACGCGAAAGAAGCGCAGGTAGCATAAAGGAGGTTAGAATATGTGGGTATTACAGGATATTATCACACAGTATGTCATTGGTATCGTTCTTTGCACGATTATTTTCATCATCTGGAAAATTAATCACAAGAATGAAAAATTGTTATAAGGAGGGAATACGTATATGGGCGGAATTGCAACAGTATCAGTATATCTTCTCTGCGTAGCTATTGTACTTTTTATCATTTGCCTTGTAGGCGCGAAGAATCACAATATTCCGGATGAGGAAGATTAAAACTGAATAAGAAACAGTATTCAAAATCTTAACTACTCAAGAACGACAAACCCGGCCGGGCGCAAATGCCCGGCCGGGTTCTGTTTTGTATGCACAGGGGCGCAAAAGGAAACTCTGCAGCTATGCTGCACGCGCCCCGCGCGGCGAGCAGGAGGCTAAAGCTGCCTCCTGCTCGATTTGATTACTTTTTGTATCAAAAATATATTGACAATATTCTCCTTCCATAGTAGAATCTGGCCAAAGCAATGATTCTTTTGCAAATGACACAGTTTCCTACCGATATCATTTGCGTTCTGTACAATCTGACGGTCTGTTTTTCTCAGAGATTCATGCTTTTATATATTCACTATCCAAAAGCAGAGAATCACGGATAAACACATCAGGTTCTCTGCAGCCAATGATTTCAGGAGGAAAAGAAAATGAAAAACATTTTAAAACAAGTAGAAAAGGAGTACCTCGCCATGCCTGGTCTGGAAGGTTACAAGAAAATCGAAAAAATCGACGGCGTGATTTACGAGATGTCACCATCCGCACCCATTTGTCACGGAATTATCAACGGCAACATATACACAGCAATCAGCAATCATCTGAAGGACAGTGTCTGCCGAGTTTTTATGGAAAACCTGGATTTCTATCTGGGTGAAGATGAGTGGCTTGTGCCGGATATCATCATTGTCTGTGATCCGCATGACATCAAGAACGGCCGATACCGCGGCACACCGAAATTCATCCTGGAAATCTTAAGTCCCTCTACTGCCAAACGGGACAGAACGCTGAAAAAGCGCAAGTATGAAACTGCCGGTGTCGAGGAGCTATGGCTCATCGAGCCGAAAGGCAAATCCCTTGAGATTTATTACCTCGAGGACGGAAAATACGAGTTAGAAGATACCTGGCTGCTGGAGGAAGATAGAGAGGACGAGGATTACAATGCCGACATCCGGATCAAACTGCGAGGGTTGCCGCATATCTCAATGACACTGGCAGATATATTTGAGAATTCCGAGTGGGGATCCGGGAACTGACAGAGTATATAACACGCAAACAAATATCATGACAACACAACATCTATTATTTCTTTTCGTATAAAAAGGCCACATCAACGAATGCAGACACCGTTGAAATGACCTTTTTATTTTTCTCTTATTTCTCTTAACAATGCTCCACTTCCGCCCTGACAAAGTGCCCCGACTTACCTCCGTCCTTTTCCAGCAGGAGGATATCGCGTATCACCATCCCGCGATCTACTGCCTTACACATGTCATAGATTGTGAGCAGCGTAGCTGCAACGGCGTTCAGCGCCTCCATCTCTATCCCGGTCTTCCCCGTCGTCTTGACGGAAGCAACTGCTTCAATCTCCGATACCTCCGGAAATAGTTTAAAATGAATATCCACGCCGGTCAGCAGCAGAGGATGGCACATGGGAATCGTCTCCCAGGTCTTTTTCGCTGCCATAACGCCCGCCACCTGAGCGACCGCCAGAACGTCCCCCTTTTTCACCTTTCCCTCCGTGATGAGAGAGTAAGTCTCCGGCTGCATGGAAATCCGACCGGAAGCGACGCCGATCCGGGCGGTATCCGCCTTCTCAGACACGTCCACCATCTTCGCACGACCCTGATCGTTAATATGTGTTAATTCCATCCCGTACCTCCTGACAGTCAATATAAAATATCCCAGTCTGTCGGGAAACGCTGCACACCGATCAACATGCCGTCGGTAATTTTGCGATAATTCTCACCAATGGTGTATCCCATCTTGTTCATATCTTCCTCAATATACCGAATCATTTTATGATTGTTCGGCACCGCCTTGTATTCCTCCGGCGGAAGCACACCATGCTTTTCATGTTCACTGTAGAAAGCGATATTGCAGGTCTCCGGACTGTTCCATATCCGGAAATAACCGATTCCCTTGTCCTCATACTTAAATTCAAACCGCATCACCTGAAACACGGAATATCTCTCAAGCATCTCCCAGTGAATTTTCACCTGTTTTAATTCAGCCATATTTTACCTCTTTTTTACTTTAATAGAGCAAGAGGCAGCTTTTACCTCATACTCGTTGCGCGGGGCGCGTGCAGCAAAACCGCAAAATTTCCTTACGCGCGCCTGTGAATATCTTATGATAGCTCGGATTGCTTCCGCAATCCTGCATCATCATTTTCCAAAACCGCAATTGGGGAAGGTACACACGCCGCAGTTCAGGCATAGTCCGCCCTCGCCCAGACCCGCAATATCCTCCTGCGTGATCTCATCGTCCGCCAGCACGCGCGGCAGAACCAGATCAAAAATCGTGCGCTTTGCGTACATCACGCAGCCGGGCAGACCCAGAATCGGAATCTGACGGCCTTCCTTCTCGTAATAGGAGACAAGCATCATCGCGCCCGGAAGGACCGGCGCTCCATAGGTGATAATGCGTGCGCCGGTATTCATGATGGCGCCCGGCGTGCAGTCGTCCGGGTCAACGCTCATACCGCCGGTGCAGATCACCAGCTCCGCGCCCGCGTCCAGCTGTTTGAAGATCGCCTCCGTGATATGCTCCTTCTCATCGTCCACATAGATCTGACCGATGACCTCGCAGCCGTACTCCTCCACCTTTGCGTAGATGACCGGACCGAAGGTGTCTTTAATCCGTCCCTTGAACACCTCGCTGCCGGTGGTGACGATCCCGACCCTTTTCTTCTGAATCGGAAGGACATCGAAAAGCGGCGTCTCGCCCGCCGCCCTCTTCGCAGCCTCCATTTTATCCTTTTCGATCACAAGCGGAAGGATCCGGGTCTCTGGGA
>JAJBUT010000037.1 GCA_020860185.1 Lachnospiraceae bacterium
GCTGCGGAGCAATCGACTTTCATAGATGTTGGCGCGCTGCGACAGCAGCGCATGGGAGTTTATTATATAAAAAGGAAATAAATGATGAAACGTGCAGCGCTCCACAGCCTCGGATGTAAGGTGAATTCATATGAAACAGAAGCCATGCGGCAGATGCTGCAGCGTGCGGGATATGAGATTGTTCCGTTTCACGAGGAGGCGGATCTGTATGTGATCAATACCTGCTCCGTGACGAACATCGCAGACCGCAAGTCGCGGCAGATGATTCACAGGGCCAGAAAACAGAATCCGGATGCGGTCGTCGTGGCTGCCGGGTGCTATGTGCAGACATCGCGGGAGCAGGCGGAGCGGGACGGCACCGCTGACATTCTGATCGGAAACAACCGGAAACAGGATCTGGTCGCGGCGGTCAGGGAGTATGAGAAGCGGCAAGACCGGAGATCGGGAAAACAAGGTCAGGAAGAGGCCGGACGGATTGACCCGGAAGAGCGGTGCCCGGAAGAGATCTGGCAGATGGAGCCGGGAGAACGATGTTCGGAGGAGGAGACGCTGCGTGAACCGGCGGTATATATGGATCCCGGTCTCAACCGGCCGGGGCAGACATATGAGGGTCTGAATGTGAGCCGTCCGGCGGAGCACACACGCGCCTTTTTAAAAGTACAGGATGGATGTAATCAGTTCTGCAGCTATTGTGTCATTCCCTACGCCAGAGGGCGGGTGCGAAGCCGTCCGGCGGAGGATGTCGTCCGGGAGACGCAGGAGCTGGCCGGCAACGGTTTTCAGGAGATTGTGCTGACCGGTATTCACTTAAGCTCTTATGGCGTGGATCTCGGCTGCAGTCTCCTCGATCTGATCCGCCGGCTGCATGAGATCGACGGGATTCGCCGGATCCGGCTCGGCTCGCTCGAGCCGGGCATTATCACCGAATCCTTTGTGGAGGAACTGGCGGGCATGCAGAAGGTCTGTCCGCATTTCCATCTTTCTCTCCAGAGCGGCAGCGATACGGTGCTGAAGAGAATGAACCGGAAATATACGGCAGCGGAATATTTTGATAAATGTGAGATGATACGGAAATACTATGAGCATCCGGCTCTGACCACGGATATTATCGTCGGCTTCCCGGGGGAGACGGCGGAGGAGTTTGCTGAGACCTGTGCGTTTGTCAGGCGGGTTTCTTTCTATGAAATCCATGTGTTTAAATATTCAAAACGCGACGGCACGGCGGCCGCCCGCATGGACGGGCAGATCACGGAAGCAGTTAAGACAGAGCGGAGCAGGATCCTGCTGGATCTCTCGGCAAAGCTGAAGGAACAGTTCGTCAGCTGGTATGAGGGGCGGCAGGTAGAGGTTCTTTTTGAGGAAACCGTGACTATAAACGGGAAAAATTTCCAGGAAGGATTCACGCCTGAATACGTAAAAACCGGGATTTATACCGACGAATTGCTCAGAAACCGAATAATGATGGTTGAATTTTTCCGGTTTATCGTATAGAATAGGGTTCAGATGGGAATGAAGAGATTCAGAATCGCGCCCGCTGCAGGCGCATCGGATCCGGAGCATTCACAAATTTTTACAGGTATGAGGATGAAACAATGCAGGACGTAAACCGCACACAGTATTTTAAAGTAGAAAAGGCGCCGGAGCTGAAGGTGGGGGATGTCCTCGAGATCGTTTACAAGGCGATGATTGAAAAGGGTTATAATCCGATCAACCAGATTGTCGGCTATATCATGTCCGGCGATCCTACATATATCACCAGCTATAATAATGCCCGCAGTCTGATCATGAAGGTAGAGAGAGATGAACTGGTGGAAGAGATTCTGAAGGATTATGTGAAGAAGCACTCATGGGATTAGAGGATGAACGGATGAGGATCATGGGTCTTGATTTCGGTTCCAGGACAGTGGGGGTTGCTGTGAGCGACCCTTTGTTTCTTACTGCACAGGGAGTGGAGATCATACGAAGAAAATCACCGGGAAAGCTGCGGCAGACGCTGGCCCGGATTGATGAACTGATACAGGAGTATGAGATCGGTCGGATCGTTCTGGGGTATCCGAAACACATGAACAACACGGAGGGTGAGCGTTGCGAAAAGACGGCGGAGTTCCGTGATATGTTGATAAAGAGGACCGGGCTGGATGTGATACTTGTCGATGAACGCCTGACGACGGTCATGGCCGAACGCACCATGATGGAGGGCGGTATCCGCAGAGAGAACCGAAAGGAATATGTGGATAAGCTGGCGGCGGTATTTATTCTGCAGAGTTATCTGGATGCCGGACAGGTTTGATCAGGGGAGGAACAGATGGAGACAGTTGTCATGACAGACCCCCAGACCGGGGAAGAAGCAGAATTTTATGTATTAGAGCAGACATGTATCGGCGGAGTTTCTTATCTTCTGGTGACAGAAGACGATGAGGATGAGTCTCTGGCATACATTTTAAAAGAGATACAGACAGAGGAGGATGACGTCATCTATGAGATCGTGGAAGACGAAGTGGAAATGAACGCGATTTTTAAAGTCTTTGCCGAGCTTCTGGATGACTTCGAATTCGAATAGGGAACTGTCAGCAGATGATCAGACGGGCGATGTCCGTAGATGAGACGTTTTTTCTTCTCTGCAATTGCTGCGAAAAACGGAACGGAAATAAAATAACAGGTTTACGGAGGTATATTTTTTGAAAAAATCAGACAACTCAAAATTGCGTATCATTCCGCTCGGCGGCCTGGAGGCCATCGGGATGAATATTACTGCCTTTGAATACGGGGACAGTATTATTGTGGTGGACTGCGGACTGGCGTTTCCTGAGGACGGCATGTACGGCATTGATCTTTGTGTGCCGGTCATTACGTATCTGCAGGAAAACATCGAGAAGGTCAGAGGCTTTTTTATCACGCACGGACACGAGGATCACATCGGGGCGCTTCCCTATGTACTGCTGGAAGTCAATGTGCCGATCTACGCGACAAAGCTTACGATCGGACTGATTGATCATAAGCTGGAAGAACACGGCCTGCTCGGGAAGGTAAAGCGCAAAATCGTAAAATACGGACAGCATATCAATGCCGGTGAGTTCCGCGTGGAGTTCATCAAGACGAACCACAGCATCCAGGATGCGGCGGCTCTGGCGATCTACAGCCCGGTGGGCGTTGTCGTCCACACGGGAGATTTCAAGGTGGATTACACGCCGGTTTACGGCGACGCCATCGATCTGCAGCGTTTCGGCGAGCTGGGCAAAAAGGGCGTGCTCGCCATCATGTGCGACAGTACAAACGCCGAGCGGCCCGGATTTACCATGACGGAGAGAAAGGTCGGAAAGACCTTTGAGGCGATTTTCAACGATCATGAAAAACAGCGGATCATCATAGCTACTTTCGCATCGAACGTGGACCGCGTGCAGCAGATTATTAACACGGCTCACAAATTCGGCCGCAAGGTAGTGGTTGAGGGCCGCAGTATGGTGAATATTATTTCCATCGCGTCGGAGCTGGGCTATCTGAATATCCCTGATCACACGCTGATTGATGTGGAGGAGCTGAAAAACTATCCGGACGATCGTATGGTGCTTATCACGACCGGGAGCCAGGGAGAGCCGCTGGCTGCGCTTTCCCGTATGGCGAACGGTACTCATAAAAAGGTCAAAATCAGTCCGAATGACCTGATTGTGTTCAGCTCGAATCCGATTCCGGGCAATGAGAAGGCTGTTTCGAAGATCATCAATGAGCTGTACCGCCTGAGCGCGGACGTCATTTTTCAGGATACTCACGTGTCCGGACATGCCTGCCAGGAGGAAATCAAGCTGATCTACAGTCTTCTGCATCCGAAATATTCGATTCCGGTGCACGGTGAGTTTAAGCACAGGAAGGCGCAGGCACAGCTGGCCGGAGAGCTCGGTATACCGAAGGAAAACATTCTGATGATCTCGTCCGGCGATGTTCTGGAGATCGATGAGGAGAGCGCGCAGGTGACCGGAAAAGTGCCGGCCGGTTCTGTGTTCGTGGACGGACTCGGGATCGGAGATGTGGGCAATATCGTGATGCGCGACCGGCAGCACCTGGCGGAGGACGGCATCATCATTGTTGTATTGACGCTGGAGTCGGGATCGGGACAGGTTCTGGCGGGACCGGATATTGTGTCGAGAGGATTCGTGTACGTGCGCGGTTCCGAGAGCCTGATGGATGAAATGCAGGATGTATTGAATGCCGCTGTATTTGATATGTCCGGGCACGGCGTGACCGACTGGGGCAGGATCAAGGCGGCCATCCGGGATGCGCTCAGCGAGTATGTATGGAAAAAAACCATGCGCCGTCCGATGATTATACCGATCATCATGGAGGTGTAGAGAACTATGTCAGATATAAAGACGAATATTGAGAATCTGGTCGATGCGCTGAAGGACAGTGATGAGTTTCGGCGTTACAGAGAGGCCTGCGGGCAGGTGAGCCGTTTTCCGGAACAGGAAAAACGGCTGCGCGAATTCCGTAAAAGGAATTATCAGCTTCAGAACGCGGAGGAGCAGATCGACCTGTTCTCGGAATCGGATAAACTGATGACGGAGTACCAGGATCTCTATGGAGACCCGGTGTCGCGGGAGTTCCTCGAGGCGGAGGTGGCGGTGTGCCGGATTATTCAGAGGGTGAACCGCGAGTTGATCGAATCCCTTGAGTTTGAAAACCCGTTATGAGGTTTGAGAGAGGTTTTTGCGGAGCAATCCGTATATCATATCCTTATGTTATCTAAAGTATTATGATTGCTGATGAGAGATTTACGACGTATCTGAATTCCCTCGGCTCGGAAAATACGCCGCTTCTGGAGGAAATCGAGAGGGAGGCCCGGGAACATCATGTGCCGGTCATCCGCCGCGAGATGCAGAGCCTTCTGAAGGTTCTGCTGGCGCTGCACCGGCCGGAACGCATTCTGGAAGTGGGGACGGCCGTGGGGTTTTCGGCACTGTTTATGGCGGAATATGATCCGGCGGAGGCCGTGATCACGACGATCGAGAACTATGAAAAGCGGATTCCGCTTGCCCGGGCGAATTTCGCGCGGGCGGGCAGGGACGGACAGATCACGCTGCTGGAGGGAGACGCTGCAGAACTCCTGCCGGAGCTGAGCGGACCCTATGATTTTATCTTTATGGACGCGGCGAAGGGCCAGTATATTCATTTTCTGCCGGAGGTGCTGCGTCTGCTTGCCCCGGGCGGGATGCTGCTTTCTGACAATGTATTGCAGGACGGAGATATCATAGAATCAAAGTTTGCGGTCACCCGGCGGAACCGGACGATTCATAAACGGATGCGGGAGTATCTGTATGAGCTGACGCACCATTCGCTGCTCACGACGACGATACTGCCGGTCGGAGACGGCGCGGCGCTCAGCGTGAAAACCGGCGATTGACGGCCGTGAGGAATAATGGTTATAGACCGTGAGGATGGCAGATGACAGTTGACGGGCCGGAAGCGTGTGACCGACGGGCCGGATGTGGTGTCAGGAGTATGGAATGAAACATAAATGCAAAAAGAAACCGGAGCTGCTGGTTCCGGCGAGCAGTCTGGAGGTGCTGAAGGTCGCGGTGATCTTCGGCGCGGACGCGGTCTATATCGGCGGGGAGGCGTTCAGCCTGCGCGCGAAAGCGAAGAATTTTTCCATGGACGAGATACGGACGGGGATTCTGTTTGCCCATGAGCATGGGGCGAAGGTCTATATCACGGCGAATATTCTGGCGCACAATGAGGATATGGAGGATATCAGGATTTATTTTGAGGAGCTTCGTCCCCTGCGGCCGGATGCCCTGATCATTTCCGATCCGGGTGTTTTTTCTGTCGCCCGGGAGGTCTGCCCGGAAATCGATATCCATATCAGCACACAGGCGAACAATACCAACTACAGAACCTTTCTTTTCTGGCATGCGCTGGGCGCCAGGCGTGTGGTGACGGCGCGGGAACTGTCTCTGGAGGAATTGACGGAAATTCGCCGCCGGATCCCGGCGGAGCTTGAGATGGAGACCTTCATTCACGGAGCGATGTGTATTTCCTATTCCGGAAGATGCCTGCTCAGCAATTATTTCACAGCGCGGGACGCCAACCGGGGCGCCTGTACGCATCCCTGTCGCTGGAAATATGCGGTTGTCGAGGAGACCAGGCCGGGTGAATATCTGCCGGTGTATGAGAATGAGAGGGGTACTTATATTTTTAATTCAAAGGATCTGTGCATGATCGGGCACATTCCCGAACTGATGGAGAGCGGGATTGACAGCTTTAAGATCGAGGGACGGATGAAAACCGCACTCTATGTGGCGACGGTGGCGCGCACCTACCGGCGCGCGATCGACGACTGGCTGACAGATCCGGAGCTTTACGCAGCGCATATGGACTGGTATATGGATCAGATTTCCAACTGTACGTACCGACAGTTTACGACGGGGTTCTTTTTCGGGAAGCCGGACGCCTCGTCACAGATTTATGACAGCAGCACGTACGAAAAAGAATACACATATCTGGGGATTGTCGGCGGGCAGAATGAGGACGGTCTGTACCGGATCGAACAGAGAAATAAATTTTCCGTGGGCGAGACGATCGAGATCATGAAGCCGAGCGGAGAAAATATAAAGACGCAGGTTAGCCGTATTGTGAACGCGGAGGGGGAGGAGATGACATCCGCGCCTCATCCGAAGCAGGTGCTGTACGTGGATCTCGGACAGTCTGCGGCGGATGAGTTTGATCTGCTGCGGCGAAAGTGCTGACGAGCGTGTAACTGTCGCTGATGCATCAGCCTGCATGCGAGACAGCCACAGTCTGGAAAGCGGTTTACTGTTTGCTGTCAGCGTATATTTTTGTCAGATAATCCATCCGGGAGGACAGATTGAGAAAAAGCAGGTCGACCAGAGTCAGGGCGGCCATGGATTCCACGACGACGACAGCACGCGGGACGATAACGGGATCGTGCCGGCCGGCGATGCTGATGTCGATGGGCGTACCGTCTTTTCGTATGGTCTGCTGGGTCTGTGCGATGGAGGGCGTCGGCTTGACAGCGGCGCGGAAGATGATGGGATCGCCGTCGCTCATTCCCCCGAGAATGCCGCCTGCATGGTTTGTTATTTTGGTTGTTTTTCCTTCAGAATCCGTAGTAAAGGCATCGTTGTTTTCGGAGCCTTTTTTGTTTGCCGCGGCAAAGCCGGAACCGATCTCGAAACCTTTGACGGCGCCGATGGAAAATACGGCTTTGGCAAGCTCCGCATCCAGTTTGTCAAAAACGGTTTCGCCGATACCGGCGGGCATACCTGTGACGACGCATTCGATCACGCCGCCGGAGGAGTCCTGATCCTGTATACAG
>JAJBUT010000176.1 GCA_020860185.1 Lachnospiraceae bacterium
CTTGCCTGCGATGGCTCTGATGTCAACATCTCCCGGAACCCTGCTGATGAGGAAATCTTCATCCAGGAAGGTGAAAAAGGATACAACATGATCCAAATGAAGGACGCGAGCTTACGCTTCAACAGAAAAAGATTTATCGATTTTTGAAGTTTTACTCCCATTTTTCCTGTTAATGAAGTGGTCAAAATTGTCCTTTACCCTCGAAAAATCCAGTAAAATCAGGGAAAAATGTTAAAAAAGTGGACAAATTTCACTCGTTTTTTACTGTCCATTCTATGAAGGATATGTTATACTTCTCCTCAAAGAGAGGGTGACACCATGTCAAAACAATATAATTTTTACGGTTGGAAAAACGCAACCGTCCCTGCAGTTACGAACCAGTACGCAGGCATCCACACGCCGCAGGACCTGTATGACGCATTATCCGAACTTTGGTGCGCGGACACCTGCGCTCCCAGGATGCGTTCAGGCTGGACGCTGGCAAATAAAACGCTGGGGCAGTGCTCCATTACAGCGTTTCTGGCGCAGGACATTTTCGGCGGCGAGGTTTATGGAATTCTGCGGCCGGGTGGCAACTATCATTGCTATAATGTGATCGGGGACTGTGTCTTTGATCTGACCAGTGAACAGTTTGGAAACGAGGTGCTGAATTATTCTGACAATCCTCTGCAGTCAAGAGAGATTCATTTTGCCAAAGAGGAAAAGCGTCTGCGCTATGAAAAACTGAAAGCAGATCTGCAGGTGTTCTGTAAAAAATAATCTGGTCATCTGCACGGAAACGAAGGGAGGCTGCTTTCATCAGCGCGTAGTGGTTCCCGAACCTTGCGAACTATCGCCGGGACGGCTATGACTTCGATGCGCGATTCGATGACGAACTGTTGCTCAATGTGATAGACGTGGCCATCTCAGGTGAAGAGTTCCCTGAGAACTTGTTCGCGCAATGAGGAAAGATTATGGAGATAACCTGGTATGGAACAGCATCGATTTATATAGAAGTTTCCGGGACATCTTTACTTTTTGATCCGTTTTTTAAATATCTCCCGGAGGGATATGAAGCGGACGAGCTGCGTAAGCAGAGAGAAAAGGTATTTGGAACAGCGGCCAACATTCTGATCACACACGGTCACCTGGATCATCTGTCCAGCGTTCCGACTCTGTACAGAAATAAGCCGTGCACAGTATTCGTGACAGATACACCGGCAACAACTCTTACAAAGCAAGGCTTCCCGAAAATGAAAATCCACAGAATTGAACCGGGCAATATCCTGCAATTTCCAGATGTCTCTGTCTACGTTTACCAGGGAAAGCATATTCGATTTGACGCCGGACTTATCATGCAAAAAGTATTCCGGCTAAGCTCCTGGAAGCAGTTTCCCCGCCTGATCCATCTGCTGAATTTAAATAGGCAGTACAAAGAGAACGGAGAAATTGTTTTTTATGAAATCAGGGCAGATGGAAAGCGAGTACAGATTATGGGCAGCGCTGATCTGGCCGATGGTATGGAATATCCTGCCGAAGCAGATGTTCTGATTCTGCCGCACCAGGGGCGGAGCGATTTTGATTCGCATAATGACGCAATCATAAAAGAACTGAAGCCCAAACGTGTATTACTGGATCATTATGATGACGCATTCCCTCCGCTCAGTGAGATGACATCTGTGGATGACTTCTGCAGAAGGATGTCGGTGGAAGTGCCGACGGAGAAGATGTTGGAGGGTAAACGAATAAAAATCTGATTAAAAGCAACAGCCCAGCATCATGATGATGAAGAGGATTGCCGTCCAGAGCCAGTCGTGCCCGGTGACGCTTTCCAGATGGGCCGCAACATAGACGCCGGCCGGGAAGATTCTGAAATTTGTCGAGGAGAAATTAAGCCATGGAGAACCAGAGAATCCGGCTCAGCAAAGCCATGCTGAAAACCGGGCTGTTAAAATTGTTAAAAGAAAAGCCAATCAGTCAGATCACCGTCCACGAATTGTGCATTGTATCGCAGATCAACCGCACGACTTTTTATAAATATTATGGCAGCCAGGAGGATCTGCTGAGTGAGATTGAGGCTGATTTCTTAAAACAGCTGGATGAATCATTAAAAGAAATCATCACACAGAATTCAAATGCTCTCCTCCTCGTTCTGCAGTATTTATATGAGCAGAGGGAACTGTTTTGCATCCTGACCCGGTCTGTCCCGGTGCAGGAATTCTCCGCACATGTATTTGCAGTTCCCAACATCCGTGTTATTTTCCAGAGCATGATAGATGAAAGCAATTATTCCGATACGGAAGTGAAGTATATCCGCCAGTTTGTCTTTGAAGGAGCCTTTTCTGTGATTTATGCCTGGCTGAACAGCGGGGATCCCGAACCAGTGGCGGAGATCGCGGATGTGCTGGGGCTGATGAAAGACAGATTGTAATTTACGGGTGATCACAAGATAAAAAATCTGCAGACGAATGATAGAAATCATCAGAAATTTCTGACGGAGAAAGATAAAGACAATTTCCGGCAAAGGTGCGGGAATATGCCGCAACATCCATGGAACTGAAAACGATGATAGAAATATTGCAGTTTGTCCATAATGTGGAAGTGCTGAGAGAGAAGCTGCAGGACTGTTGAAACAGCAATTGTCTAACCGGCGATTGGATACTCTGGAAGATTTATCTGCTTCTTGCTGCTTCTGAAGATGTGCTGTATAAGCGGTTATGATATAACAGCATCACGAAAAGTCAAGAGGTCAACGAACAGTAGAATAAAAAATTCATCCAACAGTTTCTGTGATTTTAGAGCCTGGAGTATCAGGTATATCTACGCGGCAGCATTCAGATACACTCTTAGTCCACATTTGTCGTGATGATTCCCAGAAGAAGCCCGTCGATTTCCAGTCTTCGGCAGCATTTTGTGCGCATAGGATGGCTCGTGGGCAAACATGGAATGGAGAAAACCTATTCCGTCCGCAGCGCCTCCACGGGGTTGCTTTTTGCTGCTTTTCTGGATGGAAGCATCCCGGCAAGCAGTGTCAGAGCGATGCTGAGCAGGACCAGCAGAACCGCATATTGCAGCGGCAGATGCACAGACAGCTCCTCGATGCCGGAGTAGCTGTGTATCAGCCTGTTGACCGGCTGGATCAGGATCACTGTCAGAACGACCCCTAACAGTCCCGCAGAAAGCCCGATGATCCCGGTTTCCGCATTAAATACTTCAGATATGTTGTGGCGGGATGCGCCGATGGCGCGCAATATTCCGATTTCCTGTTTCCGCTCCAGCACACTGATATAGGTGATTACTCCGATCATGATGGAGGATACCACGAGGGAGATTGCCACGAAAGCGATCAGTACATAGCTCAGGATGTTCACAATCTCTGTGACCATGGACATCAGGCTGCCCACGGAATCTGAGAAGGTTACCACCTTGTCTTCCTCGCCCGCGGCGCTCATCCGGTCATTATAGTCGTTCAGTATGTCAATCACCGCGTCCTTGCATTCAAAGTCCTTCGGGTAGATGCTGATGCTGTCCGGGGTGGAAAAATCCGAATACCCCAGTGTTTCCAGGTTGTTCTCGCAGGTCGTCGTTCCGGAGGACAGGAGAGAGGTAAGGATGTCGGATAAGTCAGAGATATCCATGTCGACGGTAAAGGCGTTTACCAGCGCTTCTGTGTCGATGCTGATTGCCTCCATTAACACAGTTTCCATCTGACTCATATTTGCAGAAAGCTGTTTTTGTATCTCTGCGCTGATCTGCGCGGCGATCTGTTCTGTGGCCTGGGAAATTTGTGATTCCAGCTGTTCGGAAACGCTCTCCGCCATTGACGCGGCCGCCTCATTCATATAGTTTTGGAGGGCAGCGGATATCTGGCTTTCCAGACTTTCCGTATCGATCATCTGCTCCAGCCCTTCTGTCAGGATTTGCTGCGCCTCGTCTGTCCCCAGATATTCCACAAAATAATCGCTGATCTGTTCGGGATCCGGCGCAGAGCGGTTCGATGCCGCATAGGCCTGGTAACCGCTTACGAGATCCGATGTCAGGCTGCCCAGCTGTTCCTGTGAAATCGTCATGCCGGACAGGTCAAACTGCAGGTTTGATGCGGCCCATGTGTCCAGGGCCTCCTGTGCGCGGGTTGTCGCGAGGTATTCATTCAGGTAGTCATCCATCTGTGAGATGTCCGTGTAGCCCTGTTCTGCGGCGTATGACTGGAAATTAGTCAGCACATCCGTGAGCAGTGCCCGCAGCTGGTCAGTAGATATCTGTAGCCCTCCGTTGCCTTCTATGATTTCCAGCATATGTTCCATCAGGATATCCTGCGCGGCATCGGTCTGGAGGTAAGCCAGGAATGCGTCGTCCAGCTGTGTCACATCCGTCTGGCTGTTCCCGGATACATAAGACTGGTACCCGCTTAAGAGGTCAGACGCGATCTGGCTCATATCCTCACCGGAAGCCGTGATTTCCAGACCGCTGAGCAGCTCTGACAGGCTGATGTCGTCTGTGCCCGGAAGCTCGAGGTCGAGGGAGCTTAAATCGATCATGTCGGATAAATCGACAGATGAGCCGCTGTCGGATCCTGAAAGATCAGACAGGTCGGAGGAAAAGCTGCCGAACAGATCCTCCAGGGCGCCTTCATCCACCGTGATCACGTTCTGAAAAAGCTCCTCATCCACGTTAAACAGGGAGGCCAGGTCAAAGCTGTCTTCGTCGTCCTCCTCGCCAAAAGGTTCATTCGTGAAAACATTGATATCCGGATTCGCCAGCTGCTGTCTCACAATCTCACTTTCCGCCGCTTCCTTTGCCAGATGTTCAATCAGGGACGGCAGGTAGTTGATACCGTGGCTTAAGATCTCGCTGCCTGCGTCTTCGTTTACGCTTACGACGCCGACGACGGTCAGTGTTTCCCCATTGTTTACCAGATCCTGGACATAGGATTCATCCTCTGATTTATCGGCCCAGATCTGATACTGGCTGTCGTATGCGTAGAAATCTGTACCGTTGACAACCTTAAATGTCACACCGAGGAAATCATCATAAGAATAGGTACCGATGATCTCCGGCTGACTTACGATGTCCCCGTTGATAAACTGGGAGATCATGTCTTCCAGGCCGGCAATGTCCTCAAAGCCCGTGACATACAGAGCGAGGTCCGTGGTTCCGCCATCAGAATCCATCACCATGACACACTCATTCCAGCTTTCCGGCCACCGCCCGGCCAGGACGGTATAGCTGTCTTTATATAAATCCTCAGAATCCGGCAGCTGGAAAAAAACATCTGTGTCCACGATAGACGACATGATGGAGTTTGCGCTCGTGGTAGAACCGAAGCCCAGCGCGTCAAAGAAATGATCCGGGTGCACCTGTACGACATCTTCCGTGTTGTCCTGGTAAATCTGCGGCGTGATGCCGTAATCGTATTCGATATCCGTCACAAGATCCTCGATGCCGCTGTCGCCGCTTTCCAGGTATTCTTTTAAGGAGGCCAGATCATTTGACGCCTGCCCGGAAAAAATATTGTAGATCAGCGCAGTGATATCGACGGTGTCGGAAGCGGAAAGCCCGTTTATCGCACTGCTTTTTTCAGAATCTGAGTCCGTGCCGAGAAGTGAAGATGTACCGCTTCTGGCAGAGACATAGGCAGTGATGTCGTAATAGGCCTGCTCGATCTCCAGGGGATATTCGGTGGCCATCTGTGCCTCCAGCACCCGGACATAGTCGTTTACTCCGGAGGAAATCGCCAGGATCAGGGCAATGCCGATGATGCCGATCGAACCAGCAAAGGAGGTCAGCAGCGTTCGGGCTTTTTTCGTTCGTAAATTATTAAAACTCAGGGTAATTGCCATCCATGGAGACATAGAGGAGCGCCCCATATTGGCATGGATGGCCGGCTGGTCTGTTTCTCCTGTTTCCGGTTCATATGGGTCGGAATCTGCGCAGATCCTGCCGTCTTTTAAGCGGACAATCCGGGTAGCGTAAGTCTTTGCCAGCTCCGGGTTGTGCGTCACCATCACGACCAGGCGGCTTTTTGCCACCTCTTTTAACAGTTCCATGACCTGAAGGCTGGTATCGCTGTCAAGAGCTCCGGTTGGTTCATCCGCCAACAGGATGTTTGGACTGTTGACCAAAGCCCGGGCGATCGCCACCCGCTGCATCTGACCGCCGGAAAGCTGTGCCGGCCGCTTTTCGGCCTGGTCTGCCAGACCTACCTGAGCCAGCGCATCTATCGCGCGTTTCCTGCGCTGTTTCCGGCTGATGCCGGAGATTGTGAGAGCCAGTTCCACATTTGACAGGATCGTCTGGTGCGGAATCAGGTTGTAGCTCTGGAAGACAAAGCCGATGGTGTGATTCCGGTAGGAATCCCAGTCCCGGTCCCGGTATTCTTCCGTGGAGACGCCGTTGATGATCAGGTCGCCGCTGTCATAGTGGTCCAGGCCGCCAATGACATTCAGCAGGGTGGTTTTGCCGGAGCCGCTGGGACCTAAGACAGCCACAAATTCATTGTCCCGGAAATTCAGGGTTACATCGTCCAACGCTTTCTGGACCAGTTTCCCGGTCTGGTATTTCTTACATACGTTGCGAATCTGCAGCATGATATCCCTTCTTTCTGTCTGTTATCTTTCCGCTGCTGCCCCTGCGCCGATCGCGTTTTTTGCAAATGTATTGATCTGTTCTGCCATTTCATGTTTTGTAAGCTGTTCTTTATGGTTCAGCCACCAGTCTATACTCTGAAATATTGCTCCTGTCAGAAACTGGCAGGCAAACTCCAGGCTGGTATCAGAAACTCTTTCAGGCAGGTCATGTTTGTGCAGATATTCTATGATATCATCTGTAATACTGTCGATCAGAGCTTCCCTGACAAAAGCGGAAGAACAACTGTCTTTCAGTGCACCAAACAGCACGTCATTTTCTTCTATATATTCGAAAAGACAGAGGATACTATAATAAAATTCCCGGCCTTCCTCATCAGAAGAGAGCTGCCTTTCATGGGCTTTTCGGCCTGTATCTTCCAGAATTCCCGTTATGACGAATACAAGCAGTTCATACTTATCGCTGAAATGCTTATAGAAAGTGGGCCGGCGGACCATGGCACGCTCACAGATCTCGTTTACGGTAATCTCACTCAGAGACTTTCTGGTAAGCAGATATTTTAATGATTCTGTCAGGACCCGATTCGTTTTTATAATTCTCAAATCCATTTTCTCTTCCATTTTTCACCTGTTTGCACGGAGACATTTTCAATAATCTGTTATTTGTCTGACAATGCGGGAATTCTGTATTCTTGCGGAATATTATGGTATTTATTAT
>JAJBUT010000040.1 GCA_020860185.1 Lachnospiraceae bacterium
GCTTACAATTACCAATAAGCGTGTGTTCGGCGTACTCAGTGGCTCGCTGACAATTGAGGACGGTGAGATTGCTTACGTGGCGTCCGGAGATACAACACTTGCTATCACTCGTGCAGGTGCTTCTTTCAGTGCAAAAGATGTAACGTTTACAGCGGCTTCGGTTGATGAAGGCACAACAACGACAAGCCAGTATCTTGTATACGCGGCAGCGGGCGGCAGTGTTACGCTGACAGATTGTGCAATTGACAATGTTTCCAATGCGGTTGTAAAGGACAATGCCAATACTGCAACCGTGGTATTGAATTGCTGCACCCATGATGTAACAGCAGTGTCCGGCTCCAACGCGGAAGATGATGCGTATACCATTTACTTCAATACCGGCAGCGTGCTTGCTCAAGATTCTAATGGTCTTGTAAAAGTCGAAGACGGATATACCTATGTCGTTCTGACAGGCGGCAGCGTAACGGCTGATTCCACCATTTATGTAAAGGATGGCGGAAAGCTTGTCCTTGACGGCGGCACATTGACCGGCAAAGTTATTGTAAGAAGCGGCGGTACGCTGGAAGTGCAAAGCGGATCTGTCTCAAATGATATTACGGTAGAATCGGGCGGTATACTGAGCGTTTCGGGCGGTACTGTTTCCGGTGCGATAACAAACAGCGGAACGACGTCAATCAGCGACGGTACTGTTTCCGGTGCGGTTACAAATGCAAGTGGCGCATCGCTGACTTTGTCCGATAGCGGTACAATTGCCAATACGATAAAAACAGCAGGTACATTTAATATGACCGGCGGTACGGTTTCGGCTACGGGTCTTAACAGCGACAACGGCGCCATCCATGTAACAGCCGGCACGATAAATATATCAGGAGGTGCTGTTACGGCAGAGGGTGATAAAGCGCGTGCAATCTCTACCGCAAACGGTGCTTCTATAGCTGATTCCAACATTTCTGGCGGTACATTCATGGGTTCGAATCTTGCTTTGCTCGTGCAAACCGGAACAACCGGTCTTTCAGTTACCGGCGGTACGTTTATAACGTCCGAATCAGGTATGGCTTCTGTTATTGACAGAGCAGATGCGATTGCCGTCGATGTATATGATATGAGCGGCGAGGTTATAACAAAGGACAACAGCAATTATTACAGTTCCACGGTGGGAGATTATACGGTATTTGTGGGATCGTTCCCGTATAAAATGACTGTTACAACAACCGACGGAACTATTACCGGGTATTCCTCACTGGCCAATGCAATTAAGGCGGCAAACAGTTTGTCGGGAAGCACAGTAAAGATGTTTGCCAATGCCGGATATAGTACGAGTTATTGGACGGTCAGCGGTACGGTAACGATTGATTTGAACGGACACACGATTAGCAGTTCACCGACATCTTCAAGCTATGGTACGCTTTATGTAACGGGAAGTCTTACATTGACAGACAGCGCGGGCGGCGGATATGTTAAGAACAACAGTTCTTCAACCTACGGCAATGCAGTAAGAGTATATACAAGTGCATCGTTTACAATGGAGGGCGGTACGCTGACCGGTAAATATGGCATTTACGGTAGCCAGTACAGCACCATCACAATTACGGGTGGTACGGTAAACGCTACGGGTACTTATGCGGTTCAGACGCTTGGCGGTACTATTACAATTACCGGTGATGATGAGGTGACAATAACTAACACAAGTACAAGCAGCAGTGCACGCGGAATATATATGCAGACCAACAATGGCAGTGTTCTCACGATAGATAATCCATACACATATATTTCGGCAAAAACTGCAATTGGAAATTCGTCTACAAAAACTTATACGGCAAGCGTTAAGGCAGGGTATTACAGCACCGATGTTACAAACTACGTTGCGGACGGCTATGCGTGCGTAGAGAACGATGATGAGGAAACAAGTTCAACATATCCTTATGTTGTAACGAGTGAACTTACCGCTGATACGGCTTATGCAAGTGTTACATCGACAAGCGGAACGAAATATTACGTAACACTTGAAAAGGCGGTTGCCGCAGCCACGGACGGTGATAGTGTAAAACTGTTGAAATCAATGAGCGGCAATGGTATCAATTTGGATACTGCCGATAAGTCGATAACAATTGACCTTGGCGGCAATACCTATACTGTAACATCGGCGGTAGGTTCCACGGGAACTGTTTCAAACGGATTGAGGTTCCTTGAAGGCGGCAGCGTTACAATAACAAATGGTACAATTGTAGCCGGAGTCAGCGCTATACAAATTCTTATTCAGAATTACTGTGATTTGACGCTTGACAATGTAACACTCAGCAGTTCTACTGCGAGCACATTTTATACATACGGAGTCAGCTGCATAGGCGGCAGTGTTACATTGCAGAACGGAACGATAATTAATAAGCCGTATACAAGCAATGGATATTCGCTTCGCGTTTACTATTGGGACAGTTCCTACCCTGACGGCGTGACCGTTACAGTAGAAGATAGCTGCGTAATTAACGGCGACATCCTTTATACCAATAACGGAACGGATGCAGATGCCGAAAATGTTGCGGAAAAGGCGAAGCTCATTATCAGGGGCGGCGAGTTTTACGGAAGTATTATAACGGAAAATCTGAACGAGAACGGTGACACCGGCATAGAAATATCGGGCGGACATTTTGCTGATGAAGTGCTTATTGATTACTGTGCGGATGGCTATGTTCCCTACACGGAGACAGATGGCAAATACCCAGAACAAGGAATACCGTATACGGTTGCCGCATTTACTCTCGGCATCAGCACAGACAGCACAACGACTGTTTCGGCAACAATTGCGGACGGCTACGGCACAAGCACCTTGTATGTCAAGGTGTCCGGCGATTACATCGGAACGGACGGATACTATTCCACATCGGATTATCCGACCACGGACCTGACTTTCACGGAGACCGATGATGATGGCAGCGAAACAACCCACACTTATATCTTCGCGGGATGGTATTCAGCGACTGATGGGACATCTTCCTACTATTCTGCGATGTGGGATAGCGTGTCTTCGGATAACGATTACTATGCCAAGTTTGTGGATGCAGATATGCTGGACGTTAAGTGCGTTGTCTCGACTGTGAACAGTGCAAGCAGGTGGAGATTTGTTACAAGCATAGATTCCCTGAAGTATGACTCGATTGGCTTTGACCTTTCTCAGGATTCGACAACGCTGAGTACGTCAAAGGTTTCTATATATGGTAATAGTGTGAAGGTTACTTCTCTGGATGATCCTGTAACGATATTGGCGGCGGATATCTGTTCTGCCTCTAAGTATGTAGCAACGGCATATTACGATGATTCGGATACTGAAAGTGAAACGAGTTTCACAGTCAATGCGTATATAGTAACGAATGACGGTACAACGGTGAAAGGTGATACGGTGATCTTTTCCTACTCTGGCAGCGTTGGACTGCAGAGCGGAGGTGAATGATATGGAAAGCAAATATGAAGAGCATGAAATGAAGATTTTCATTTTTGAAGCCAAGGATGTTTTCTGCGATTTGACTACATCCGGGGATGATGGAGAAGTTCAGAGCGTTCCTGGTAACAAACCCAGTGATTACTGATTTGATTTTGTAAAGAAATTCGATATTTCCCCTGTAGCCAGTTGAAGCTGGTTGCAGGGGATTTGTAGCTATATGACAAGGGAGGCTGAAACGGTATGACAACGCTAAACATAGCCGGAACTCCTGTCGGTATAGATAACGACTATCTCCTTGTTACTTTTCACGGGGTAGGGAAAGGGTTTTGTATATTCGTAAAGAAAGTACCAAAATGATAAGCATGAGAAAAAATCCACAGACTTCGGTTGAGAATACGGACGAAAACGTCAAAAAGAGCAATTCAGTCCGTATGGTGCCGGAAAATATACGGACGAAAACGTCAAAAAGGGCAAATTCGTCCGTATGGTGCCGGGAAATATACAGACAAAATCGACAAAAACAGCATCTGGATACATACAGGCGGTCGTAATCAGCCCTGCCTGCAAAATCGACCGCTTACAGAGAAAAACAAACGATCCCGTCATATCTGTTTATAGTTTTCGAGCCAGAGGGCTTCACTTCAGCTTCCGACTACCAGCCACCACGCAGTGGCTTGCCCTTGATTTGCCGGGGAAATATGATACAATCACATGCACCGACGGCGACATATACTCAGATACTGTTTATGAGTTCTTCGCCGTCGGTATGCTTTTTACCGCATATTTCCCCGGCAAGTCAAGGGTGGCGTGGCTTTGCTCCTGCAAGCCAGTGTTTATATACTGTATCTTCAACCATATCACTATAGGTGATAAGTCAGTTCCCCACCCCATGAATAGTAACTGTTCATGAAACAACCCTGGCTTTCATATAGTAAGTGCTTGTATTTCGTTGTTTTGTGTGTTAAAATAAGCACCAAATAGTTGTGCAAAAAAGTTTTTTACAATAAATACTGTTGAATGCAATGTTTTCGGAGCTTGACGTGATGCCTGTGTCAAACAGGTTTTTACATAGAAGTCCTTCCGGACGATGATGATGACTGACTGGCGGGAGAGATAATGAGATAATGTATAAAAAACACGAGATCGATGTAGCAGGATTTGATGAGAATGAAGAATTTACCGGATGCTGGGACGGCAGTGCTATTGATGGTGATTACACTGATCTGTATAGCACTGATCCGGAAAAAAGTGACATCTGAAGCTTAGATAATTAAGAAACTGAATTTATCCCCTGTAGCCGGTTGAGGCTGGTTGCAGGGGATTGTTACCGTACTGGCAACCGGTTCGGCATAATACAGATTGGAAGCGAGGTGATGCAGAATGGATGTTTTCAATATAGAACTGGCGGGAATGCCGATGGAAATAAAAAGCAGATATAATTATTGCCGTTGGTTTTGCCGCGACTACCTTACTGACCGTGCGCCTGTGTTTTCCGTCTATGCGGAGGACGACCGGATGGCGGAGCTTCGGGAGTACAGCCCCGACATGAGGGATGAGTTTCTGGAACGTGACTGTATATATTCTGCCATTGCCTCTAAGCTCCCCTATTACAACAGGGTGACGCTTCATGGAGCCTGCATTTCCTACAGGGGGAAGGGCTATCTGTTCACGGCCGCCAGCGGCACAGGCAAATCCACACATATTGGTTTGTGGAAGCAGTATATCGGCGCGGAGGTGGACATCGTCAACGGAGACAAGCCGATTTTTCACATAGAGGCTGAGGGCACCCATACAAAAATCACAGCCTATGACACGCCGTGGTGCGGCAAAGAAGGCTGGAACCGTAAACACAGTGCGGAGATGGCGGCGATCTGCTTTATCCGCCGTACGGAGGACGGAAGGAACCGTATTCGCAGGGTGGATCCTGACGAAGCGATTTCCCTCATGCTCCGGCAGATGTTTCACCCGTATGAGCCGGAGGCCACCGGGCTTATGCTGGATCTGTTCAGTAAGATGATAGAAAGCCTGCCGCTGTATTTGCTGGAGTGCGACATCTCCGAGGAGGCGGTTGCGTGCAGCTTTGAAGCATTGACGGGAGAGAAATATTCAGGCCGCGGGATTTTGACTGCGCCTGAAGAAATAGATCAGCTTTGGCGCATGCCGAGATAAAACAGGAGGAAACCCATTATGAAAGTCAAAGAAGGATTCGTCATCCGCAAAGTAGCGGGTAAATATGTAGTGGTCGCCACAGGACAGGCAAGCCGTGAGTTCCACGGTATGATTAAGCTCAACGAGACGGGAAAGATCATCTGGGAGGGCATTGCCGATGGCAGGACGAAAGATGAGATTGTGGACGCGCTTGCGGCAAAAAGCGGCGCACAGACCGAGGAAGATCGTTCGTATATTGCCGACGATGTGGAGTCGATGATACAGGAAATGACTGACGCGGGATTTTTGACGGAGTAAACAGCACGGGACAGGCGGAGGAGAAAGGAGGGGATGGCGCATTGGAGCAAAACCAGACACCTCATTCCCGGAGCAAAGGGAAAAACCAGACATCTCAGTCTCAAAGCGAATGGCAAAACCAGACCTCACAGACGACGAAGCTGGATGAACTGGAAACCGCCGGTTATATTGTGATCCCTATTAAGGGAGTCAGTATGCAGCCGCTGCTCTATACCTGGTCCTCCCATGTACTGATTCGGAAACTGGAGGGCAGACCGAAAAAGAATGACGTGGTGCTGTACGTCCGTCCCGACGGAACTCAGGTGCTCCACCGGGTGATGGGCTTTGACGGAGACGTGTGTCTCATCCGCGGTGACAATACCTTTGCCATAGAGCGTGTGCCGCTCTCCGCTGTAAAGGGCGTGATGGAGAGCTGCTGGCGCGGGAAAGGCAGGCTGAGGGGAGAACGGGAAGTCAGGACGACGGACAGGCTGTACCGTCTGTATGTCCGGCTCTGGAATCTCATTTATCCTGTCCGGCTGCTGAAACACAGGATAACAGCAGGCGTTGTCTCTATGGGCAGGCGCATGCTCGGCGATACCTCCCTCGGCTGGGTCGCCAAAATGGTGAAGGGCAGTTTTGCCGGTATCCTGCTGCTGACTGTATGCACGGGTGTTACGGCTTTTCTCTCCGTGATCCTGGCGCTTGTGATGCGGAATGCGATTGATTACGCCGTCGCCCTCGACAGGGGCAGGTTTCTTCAATGGAGCGGCGTATTCCTCGGCATTATACTGATACAGCTGATCCTGCATGCCGTGATCCGGCAGGTGGACGAGTCGACAAGAGCCTCGCTCGAAAACAGGCTGAAACAGCGTACCTATGACAACATCCTGCACAGCACCTACAGCGGTTTGAAAGCTTACCACACGGGAGAGCTTCAGAACCGTATGACCAGCGATGTGAAGATTGTGGCCGACTATGCGACGGAAATCATACCCGGCGCTGTGTCTATGGTGGTACAGCTTGTCTGCGCGTTGATTATCCTGATGTTTCTCGACTGGCGGTTCGGCAGTATCTTTCTTGTCGGCGGGCTTGTGATGCTGGGCGTGACCTTCCTGTTCCGCCGCAGGATGAAACGGCTGCACAAAGAGGTTCAGGAGACGGACGGAAAGCTGCGCTCCTGGCTGCAGGAGTCCGTGGAGAGTCTTTTGATCCTGAAAGGTTTTGAAGCGGAGGAAATGGCGTCGGCCAGAACACAGGAAAAGACAGCGGCACATAAGAGAGCCCGTATGAAAAGAAGGACATTCTCCAACATATGCAACTTCGGCTTTGGCGGTGTGATGCAGGGCAGTTATCTCTTTGGGCTTGTGTGG
>JAJBUT010000203.1 GCA_020860185.1 Lachnospiraceae bacterium
GTATGAATTATGGAAAATTATAAAAATACAGGAAAAGCATAAATCTGATGAGGGTGTGTTGTAACAAAATCATAAAATTGATTCAGGGTGTCAAAAGCAGAGAAAGATCACTTCGAGCACGAGTCCGTCACCGTATCCGGCTCCGGCACAAAACTGTCAAAAATGAACATATCGAACATATCCCGCGCCTGCACCAGCTCCTGCTGACTCTTGATCGTCCAGGCCGCTGTCTTCGCATGGAAAATCCGACGGCAGACAAAAAAACCGCGCGTCCTCTTGTCCTTATGATTATATGCAATAAAATCCGGCTTTGAAATGAAATTAAACCAGAGATTGGTCATGAAAATCCTGATCAGCATCGGGACTTTCTCTTCACAATATTTAAAATCCATGGAAAGCTGACCGCGCAGAATCTGCGGCATATGTCTGCGGTACCAGAACAGTGAGAGCGGGTGGAAGGACTCCACGCAGTAAATCCCCTGATAAGACTGGAGCATAGCGGCAGCCGCCCGCGTCGTCCTGCGGTATGCAGAGCTGATCTTGATCTCGACGACCATGGGCACCTGCCCCGCCACCAGATCCAGAACATCCGCAAACAGCGGTATTCTCTCATCAGACTGTCCCAGTGGATAACTGACCAGTATCTCGTAGGGCGTATCGCACACCTTCAGATCCACGCCTGCCAGTCTTTTCAGATCCGGATCGTGAAACACAAGCAGCTGTCCGTCCGAGGACATCTGTACATCCAGCTCGATCGCAAATCCGGCTTCAATCGCCTTCCGGAAAGCCGCCATCGTATTCTCAGGCGCATCCCCCTGATTGTCAAACAGGCCACGGTGAGCGATCAGGACATTCTCGAATGGTTTCATACGCTCTCTCCTGCCTCTGCCCGGACAGGTCATCGCCAGAAATAAAGCGCCGCACCCGGCAATAATACATATGATAATTATGATCGCTTCTTCAATACCATTCATATGTGACCCCCGCTGCAGACAAGCTGTTCGTCTGTACTAAATCTCCAATTGATTTTACTCGAAAAGAATCTGCCGTGATTCATCACGATTTACTTCGCCATTCACCCATCGCGCAGACAGACCGATCTGCCTGCGTCCGGTGGAAAAGAAATGACGGAATGTCGTTTTCTTTCATTATAGTGAACTCCCATCACAATATCAAGACAAAAAGAAAAAAATCTTCCTTGTCAATCCCTGTTATTTATGCTAAAATGTTTTTGCATTATAGCCATACACCGTTCTGAACCATTCATGCAATACATGACATTTAAAGAAACCATTCTGCGCCGTCTGGCCGATGATATTCCGAACCCGAAACAGATTACCGTGCAGTCGATCTGCCGCAACAACGGAGATGTCCTGGATGGTCTCGTCATTCTGGAAAACGGCGTCAACATCGCGCCGACACTTTATCTCAATTATTACTACAGATCCTATCAGAGAGGCGCCAGCTTTCAGAAAACCTACGAACAGCTTCTGGAGCACTACAGGGCAAATAAAACGACAAAGAGCATTGACGTGAGCTTTTTTACGGATTTTGGCAAGACCGGTTCCAGAATCGTATTTAAGCTGATTCATTATGAAAAAAATAAAAAGCTCCTGCAGGACACGCCTCATATCCCGTTTCTCGATCTCGCCATCGTGTTTTACTGTTACATTCCCATGGATTCGGAGATTGGAAACGCGACAATCCTGATTCGCAGTTCCCATCTGGATCTCTGGAATCAGAATGTTGACTCTTTGTATGCAATCGCACGTGAGAACGCCGCGCGGCTGCTGCCGCCGCGGTTTCACAACATGAACAGCCTGATGGAGAAAATGCTGCCGGATCGTTCGTATCCGACCATCACTTTCCCGGAGGATCCTCTCTATCCGATGTATGTACTCACCAACAGTCAGAATATGTTCGGCGCTTCCTGTCTGCTCTATGACGATCTCATTCATTCTTACGCCGATCGCTTTCATTCTGATTTCTATATTCTTCCCAGCAGCATCCACGAGGTCATTCTGATCCCGGCTTCCTGCGACAGCCGTATGGACGATTTTTCCGACATCGTCCGTGAGGTCAACGAGACACAGGTCGCGGACGAAGAGATTCTCTCCGACCACGCCTATTACTATTCCCGCGAGCAGGACCGGATCACCTTTACGGTCTGAAATCATCATCTGGCAGGAGTCGGCTTTTGCCTCATACTCGCCGCGCGGGGTGCGGACAGCATCGCTGTCATAGATTCCCTGCGCACCCCTGTACAACAATATGAAAACAGCGTTGTCAGATCGATGGGTCTGACAACGCCGCTTTTTATTTTACAGTCTTCTGCTTCGTGCTGTGCGTTTTTTTCCGCTTCGCAGAAGCCGTCTTTTTCTGTTCTGCCGGAGCCGTCTTTTTCTGCTCTGCTTCCGCCCGGGCGTCCTCCTCAGCCAGCGCTTTTTCCAGACGGATGCGCAGCATCATCTCCTCTTCCTTCTGCCTCTGCTCCCTGCGCGCCTGCTCCTCCTGGATGCGCCGTTCCTCCTCTGTCCTCCTGCGCTCTTCCTCGATCAGCGCCTCACAGAGCAGCGCATAGCGCTCACAGGAAGCCTTCCAGGAAAAGTCCATCTCCATCCCTCTCTGAACGATACCGAGCCATTCTTCCGGATACTGATCGAAAATCTTGAAAGCGCTGCGCACCATAAACAGCATCTGATGCGCATTGTAATCGTGGAAGGTAAAACCAGTGCCGGTGTGTTCAAACTCATTATACGGCTCCACGGTATCCTTCAATCCCCCTGTCTCACGTACCAGCGGAACCGTGCCGTAGCGAAGCGCGATCAGCTGGCTTAACCCGCAGGGTTCAAACCGGGACGGCATCAGAAGTGCGTCACAGGAAGCGTAAATTCTCTGCGCTGTCTCATCGGAATAACAGATATTCGCAGAGACACGGTTCGGATATTTTCCCTCAAAAAAGCGGAACATCTCCTCATATCTGCTCTCTCCCAGTCCGAGAACCACAAACTGAATCCTCTCATTTCCGAGGATCTCATCCAGAATGTAATCAACCAGGTCGAAGCCCTTCTGATCCGTCAGCCGGGACACCATGCCGATCAGAAACGCGTCGTCCTGCTCCTCAAGACCGAGACTCCGCTGAAGATCCGCTTTGTTTGCCTTCTTGTAGGATAAAATATCGCCCTCACACCGACACGAGATCCGCTTGTCCGCCGACGGATCCAGCGTCTCATAATCCAGCCCGTTCACAATGCCGGAAAGTCGGGATACCCGTGCGCGGAAGAGACCGTCCAGTCCCTCTCCGCCCTCCACGGTCTGTATCTCTTTCGCGTATGTCTCGCTCACAGTGGTGACATAGTCCGAGAAAACCACGCCACCCTTTAACAGATTGGCCTGTCCGTAGCTCTCAAGCGTATCCGGCGTAAAATACTCCGCCGGCAGTCCGGTCACATCCCGGATCGCATCCATATACCAGCGTCCCTGAAACTTCAGATTATGTATCGTAAAAATCGTCCGGATATGATGATAAAAATCATCCTGTCTGAACTGTGCCTCGAGGAAAACCGGAACGAGCCCGGTCTGCCAGTCATGGCAGTGGATCACATCCGGGTAAAACTCAATCACCGGCAGGATCGTCAGTACAGCCTTTGAAAAAAAGGCAAACTTCTCGGCATCCTGATAAATCTCCCCGTAGGGCGCCGGTCCCGCAAAATAGTAATCATTTTCAATAAAATAAAAAGTAATGCCTTCCTCTTTCAATCGGTATATCCCCGCATATTGCTGACGCCAGTTCAGCCGGACCTGACAGGACGCGAGGAATGTCAGTCGGTCGCAAAACTCCTCCTTCATACACAGATACTTCGGCAGTACCACCCTGACATCGTACTCCTCCTCCGGAAAATACTTCGGCAGAGATCCGACGACGTCCGCCAGTCCCCCCGTCTTGATAAATGGCACCGCCTCAGATGCAGCAAATAAAATCCTGTTCATGATATCCTCCCAATATAGAAATAGACTCCGCGCCCCGCGTATTGTTTCGATCCATCACGTCATGCTCCCTGGAATGACGTCTTTTTTATCATACAACATTTTTTACAGAGACACCAGAGTTATTTCATTTTTCGGGAAATCCTTTCCATGAATGCTATATCCCGCCGCTTTATCTTTTCATTTTAAGAAACCGTCCCCTTTTTATAGTCCAGTCTGATCTTGTCCGCGACCAGCGCAATGAATTCGGAATTGGTCGGCTTTCCCTTCCCGTTATGTATCGTGTAGCCGAACAATTCGTCGATCGTATCCATCTTTCCTCTGCTCCACGCCACCTCAATGGCATGACGGATCGCCCGCTCCACCCTGCTCGGGGTCGTCTGATATTCCTTTGCAATCGTCGGATACAATATTTTTGTGATGGAATTCAGCATGTCAATATCGTTGACCGACATCACAATTGCCTCCCTCAGATACTGATATCCCTTGATATGCGCAGGTACGCCGATTTCGTGAATGATGTTTGTGACGTCCGTCTCCAGATCATGCTCCCGCCGTCCGACATTCCTTTCATACACGACTCCCTTCCCTGCCCCGACCGTTTTATGATTGAGATGATTTTTCATAAACCGGAGACGGCTGACCAGTGTTTCCCGGTCAAACGGTTTCATCAGATAGTAGCTCGCGCCCAGACGGAAAGCGTCCTCCGTCACGTTCTCCTGCCCGATCGCACTGATAATAATATAGTCCGGGTGTTTTCTGATGGTCTTATCCCTGTTTGTTCGGTCCATGACAGCCAGCCCGTCCAGCTTCGGCATAACAATATCCAAAAGTACGATATCCGGTTCTTTTGTACGGATCACTTCACAGGCTTCCTCGCCGTTTCTGGCCGTTCCGACCACATGCAGCTCCTCCTCTCTGGAAACAAGATCTGTCAGCATGCGAACCATATTTTCATTGTCATCAGCAATCGCTATCTTAATCAATTTACCCCACACCCCTATCTAAGCTTACATTTTTTGAGCGGACAATAGAAGTATAGACAAATTGATCTGCTTACTTTGTCGAATCCTGTCGACAAAAAGTAACTATTCGTAACTGTTCAGTGCCTTCACAGTTACGGGGAAAAGTCCATTTAAAATCGCTGCGCGATGGGACTTTTCCCTGTGTAATCTGCGCTGTCAGACGTACTTCGCAGCAAGTGTGAAGTACTGTCCTGAATAGCTGCAGCTATTATCTGTCTGTGTAATGAAGACGCAGACAGATAACAAGTGACAGGATCAGACTGGCGGAACAGTCGATCAGTACATCCGAGAACAAACCTGCCCGGCCGTCAACAAAAAGCTGATGAAATTCATCGGAGCAGGCATATAAAAATACAGTCAGCATGGAAGCGCCTGCCCACTTCCTTTTTCGGAGCCCGGTCACATGCCATGCCGCCAGCAAAGTAAGATAAAATAATGTGTATTCCGTAATGTGTGCGGTCTTCCGGATCGGAGTGCTTATCTTTTCCAGAAAAGCAGCAGTATCTATGGACGGATTCCACCGTAGCAGAAAATCCAGAAGCCGCAGCGACAGCCCGCTGCTCAGCTGCGCCGACTCATCGCCCGGCTGTGCGGAAAAACAGAAAATCATAACGGCTGCAGCCGCCGGTAAAATCCAGATAAAATAACGGTATGGTTTCATTATCCCTGCCTTCTTTTTTTCTGATGTACTCCCGGAAACCGGGAGTACATACCTGCTCCATATCTTACAACACGGAAACAGTATCTGTCAAACAGATGTGAATTTCTCTACTCTGCCTGCAGCATATCTTCAATAAAAATCGCATATCCTTCCTGGGGATCCGAAACAAAAACATGCGTGACCGCCGCAATGATCTTTCCGTTCTGCAGAATGGGTGCTCCTGAGAATCCCTGTATGATTCCTCCGGTCTTCTCGATCAGTTCCTCATCCGTGATGCGGATCCGGATACTCTGATTCACCTCCGCCGCATTCAGATCCACGCTCTCGATCTCAATCTCACAGCTGCATAACTCTCCGTCCAGTTCCACGAGCATCTGCGCAGGGCCTTCCTCCACCTCCTGTTTGTAGCCGACAGAGACAGGTTCCGTCCCGGAAAGCTCATCCGGCAGGGATGTCAGTGTCCCGAAAATCCCATTCGCAAGATTTTTTTCTATACTGCCGAGCCGCGTGCTCTCCGTATAGCTGATCTGACCCACCAGTTCTCCCGGATTTCCTTTCTCCCCCCGGATCACGCTCAGAATGTCTGCGAGGTACAGCGCTCCGTTTTTTATTTCGATCCTGCTTTCTGTATCCGTGTCGCTGATGCTGTGTCCCAGCGCACCGAATGCTCCGTCCTCCGTCACATAGGTCAGGGTACCGATTCCCGCCATATCATCCCTCACCCATATACCGATCTGAAAGCTGCCGTCCGCAGTCTGAACCGGCGTGACTCCGCACTCCATCGTCTCCCCGTTTCTTCTGACTGTCAGCGCCAGCGCCGCACCGTCCGAGGCAGATACGGCCGCGACGAGATCCTCCTTTGTCTCAACGGCGATTCCGTTAACCTCCAGAATATAATCTCCCGCCTTCAGAATATGCTTTGCGGGGCTGGGCGATCCGCCCTCCGCCGTCTCGATCTGAGCAAGATCCACGACATATACGCCTGCTGTCTGCACATAGATCCCGATCGGTATCCCGCAGGGGATGACCTGCTCCTCATCCACGATGTGTACCGTTACATTTTTCACAGGAACCAGACCGAACAGCCGGCATTCCAGCTCATAGTCGTCCTTTCCCGCCGTCCCGGCCACCTCATAGGATGCCGCCGTCTCGCTCCCGCTCCTTACCGTCTTTGTCACCGGGAGAAAGCTTCCCAGCGAGACTGAATTGCCTCGCGTGACCGAAATGGAATCCGGAATATATGCCTGCACGGAACACAGAGAAAAAGCAAGAAAACAGATCAGGTACAGATAAAAAAACTTCTTTCTCCGTTTTCTGTAAAAATGAAATATACGCAATCCCGGCATCACGCCGCCTCCATTTCCTCCATGATCACATTATAGGAAACGACTTAAGTCGTTTCCTATTGCGCCGATCGCGGGCTGCGCAGGCAGCCATTCCCTGCGCGATCGTGTGCATAATATTTATAGTAAACGGCAAATATTTTTGACGTTTAC
>JAJBUT010000202.1 GCA_020860185.1 Lachnospiraceae bacterium
TCCGAAATCCTCCATCACTCAGAACGAATTCCTGCTGATTCCGGAGGATTAAATCAGCCAGTGCGGCAGTACGACAGATACGGGCGTACTCAAAGTGACATCGGACAGGCAGGGCAATGAATCGGTTGAATTTGTCAGCACGACCGTCTATTATACGAATGACGACGGCTATTGTTATATTGATGAGGATGATCTTGTCCTGGGCGACACACTGCAGATGACAGATTCATCCGACCGGTATGTGATCCGCGAGACCGGAGAACTGAGCGGCGTCTACAATATGAACAAGGGATATGCCGTATTTAAACTGATCGATGTGATCACCTCAAATGAAGAATACACGATCGTAAATACGGGCACCAGTTATGGTCTCTCTCTGTATGACCGCATCGCACTGGACGGTGATTCTATCTCGGAGGGAGAGTTCGCAAACTAAAGGGTTGTGAACATGTTAAACAGTATGATTCAGGAGGTATCTATCATGGTGAAGGAAAATCTGACAGAAGTAGAAGAACGGATTCAGGCAGCCTGCAGACGCGCAGGCCGGGACCGCAGCGAGGTCACCCTGATCGCCGTGAGCAAGACCAAGCCCGTTCCGATGCTTGAGGAAGCCTATCAGTACGGGATCCGCGAATTCGGAGAAAATAAAGTACAGGAGATGATGGACAAATACGAAGTATTGCCGCAGGATATCCGCTGGCATATGATCGGGCATCTCCAGAGAAACAAAGTAAAATATCTGATGGGAAAGGCATATCTGATCCACTCCGTGGATTCGCTGCGGCTCGCGGAGGAGATCAGCGCTCAGTCCGTCAAACATCAGGTACAGACAAATATCCTGATTGAAGTCAACATTGCAGGTGAAGCGTCAAAATTCGGTATTTCCGGGGAAGAAACCTTCCGGCTCGTTACAGCGGCGGCCGCCCTTCCCAACATCCATGTGAAAGGCCTGATGACAATTGCACCTTTTGTCGATAATCCGGAAGACAACAGAGTATATTTTCAAAAAATCAGGGAATTATCTGTTGACATTGGCTGTAAAAAAATAGATAATGTAGACATGCATATTCTTTCCATGGGTATGACGGGAGACTATGAGGTTGCCATTGAAGAGGGCGCGACCCACATTCGTGTGGGAACCGGTATATTTGGCGAGAGAGATTACAACAGGAAGGGATCATTTCAGATATAATTGACACAGCTTCCGTCATCGGAAATGACAGATTGGAGATACAGACAAATGGGAATGATGGATAAATTTTTAAATGCAATGCGATTGAATTCTGATGAGGACGATTACTTTGACGAAGACTTTTATGACAATGATGATGCAGAAGAGGAGTATGAGCCCCCGAAAAAGAGTTTTCGCCGGGAGCGTCAGAAAAGAGAGATTGAAAAGGAAGAGCCGGAGATCACGGTATCGAAGGAGCCGAAGCCTGCAGCCAGGCCGGTCTCTTCTTCCGGCAAGATCACTCCGATGCGCTCTTCCAGAAGATCACAGGGGGGCCAGACAGCGATGGAAGTATGTGTAATTAAACCGTCAACCGTAGAAGATGCCAGAGAGATTACCGAGACTCTGCTGGCAGGCAGAACCGTTGTATTGAACCTGGAAGGTCTGGATCTGGAAATTGGACAGAGGATTATTGATTTTACATCCGGATCCTGTTTTGCAGTGGAAGGCAATCTTCAGAAGGTTTCCAACTACATCTTCATTGTAACCCCGCAGAATGTTGATATTTCGGGAGATTTCCAGAATATCATGAGTGCGTTTGATGCCTCTTCCCTGCAGGTAGACATCTGATTACCAGCCGCTTTTGCCGGTATCCATAATACCGGTACATCGCCTTCAAATGCGTCGTACCGGGAGAGCCAGTCAATTTCGCGAAACAGACTGGCTTTTTCTGTGTAAACGGATGGACTGTCATAATCATAACAGGAGCTTACCGAATGAATAGAAAAATCAGACCCTCATTCAGCATTATCACCGGCATCGTCTGTTTTGTCGTGCTGACCATGCTTGATCAGGTCACAAAGGAGCTGGCCGTTCTGAGGCTGAAGGGTCAGGAGCCGGTCATTTTGATCCGCCATGTGTTTCAGCTTTACTATCTGGAAAATCACGGTGCCGCATTCGGCATCCTTCAGGGAAAACAAAGCGTATTTTTCATCATCACAGTCGTCATTTTAGCGGTTATCGTGTATGTCTATGCGCGTCTTCCTTTTTTCCGGAAGTATCGTGTGATCCGTATCTTTCTGGTGATGATTTCTGCCGGAGCGATCGGTAATCTGATCGACCGGGTCTCACAGGGGTATGTGGTGGATTTCTTTTATTTTAATCTGATTGATTTTCCGATCTTTAATGTGGCGGATATCTATGTTACCTGCGCAACAATTCTGCTTGTGCTGACTGTACTGTTCCGGCTGAAGGAGGATGACATCACAGAAATCATTCAGAGTATCAGAATAAAGAAAACCTGACAGATTTCATGAATCAATAATAAAATCATACAAACGGAGGAGGAAAAAACAGTATGATGAAAAAAAACAGAACCGTCAGATTTGTTGCATTTTTACTGGCAGCCGCATTGTGTTTGTCCATGGTTCCGTCGTCAGCTTTCGCAACGGAGACAACGGACTCATATGAGAACGGCAGCGATGTCATCGTATCAGAGGATACGGACTCATATGAAAACGGCAGCGATGTGACTGTACCGGAGGATACGGGCTCAGAAGAGGATGCAGATGCTCTGATTTCCTCTTATGCCTCGACTTCCGATAACAATGACGAAAATTCAGATTCTTCTGAATCTGAAAATATGATCGTATATTCCGGACATGCGCAGACGTACGGAGATCTGACATCCGTCACAGATGGCGCGGTGCTTGGAACGACCGGTCAGTCAAAACGTCTGGAAGCGATCAGTATTTCAAAGGGAACCGCTCTTTCTGATGTGGAGGGCAGCATTCAGTACCGCGTACATGTGCAGAGCTACGGTACGCTTAACTGGGTTTCTGATGGAGCATCGGCGGGAACAACCGGTGAGTCCAAACGGATCGAGGCGATTCAGATCCGGCTGACCGGAGAGCTTTCCGAACAGTATGATATCTATTACTCCATGCACGTTCAGAAATACGGCTGGACAAACTGGACCAAAGGCCTGAGCGAAACTGACAGCGCGGACGGCACAGACGGATGGTGCGGCACAAACGGCCTGTATCTTCGTGTGGAGGCTATTCAGGTGATCCTTGTGGAAAAAGGCGGAGAAGCGCCGACCAGCTCCGGATCATGGTCGTACCTTACCTGGTCAGATATGGGGAATCTTGCATACAGCGGTCATCAGCAGTCCGCCGGAAATCTGGCGGCAGTTTCAAACGGCTCCGTTCTCGGATCAGCGGGAAGCGGAAAACGTCTGGAAGCCGTAAGTCTTTCGGTTTCGGGCGCATCCGTATCCGGAGGCATTACCTATCGCACACACCTTCAGACATACGGATGGCAGAGCTGGAGTTCTGACGGTTCCTTATCCGGTACGACCGGCCAGTCGAAACGAATGGAGGCCATCGAGATCAAACTGACCGGAAATCTCGCGAATTACTGTGATGTCTGGTACAGGGTCTACGTGGAACAGTATGGCTGGCTGGGATGGGCTACGAATGGTCAGACTGCGGGAACCACAGGTATTTCCTATCAGATCGAAGCTGTTCAGATTCAGATTGTTCCGAAGGCGGCTCCGACTCCGGGTGAAAACAGCGGCTACTATAAAGATACGCCCAAAATGTCGGCGGCGGATCAGCGGATTTACAACAGTGTTCTGGCTGTCTACAATTCTGTCGGAAAGGATCTCTATGCCTGCTTCAAATGGGTTGTGAATAACATGACATACGAGAGGATCAACGGCCATCTGACTCCGCCGACCGGTTACACCAGATGCCAGTGGTATGCGGTGAAGGCCTTTGAGACGCATCAGGGAAATTGCTACTGTTACGCGGCGGCCTTTTATTATCTGGCGATCTATCTGGACTATGACGCGGAGTATGTGGAAGGCCAGGTGACAAAACGCGGCGGAGGATATACCCCTCACGGCTGGGTGGTCATTGACGGCGCTTATATCTGCGACCCGGAGGGACAGGCAGAGATCAGTCCGAGCCTTAATTTCTATATGCAGCCGATCAATAATACACTGTTAACCTATGTCAGATAATGCGGGAGAGGAGCAGCCATGGTTTTCAGCTCGATGGTATTCCTGTGCGTATTCCTTCCCATCGTGTTTGTACTGTATCATATCCTTCCTTCTCTGAAAGGAAGGAATATGATACTGATTATATGCAGCCTGTTTTTTTACGCATACGGGGAGCCGGTATATGTGATTCTGATGGTGATCAGTACCATCTTGAATTACCTGTTCGGGCGTCTGCTCGGAGCGCCCGGCCGGGCCGGGAAAAAGGGGATCCTGGCGTTTGCGGTTCTGTGTAATCTCGGCATCCTCGGCTTTTTTAAATACGCGAATATGCTGATCGGGACGGTAAATACCCTGTTTGGACAGGACATCAGTCTTCTGGAACTCAGTCTGCCGATCGGGATATCCTTTTTTACATTCCAGGCAATGTCCTATATCATAGATGTGTATCGCGGGGATGTGGAATGCCGGAAAAGTTATCCGGATGTTCTTCTCTACATCTCCTTTTTCCCGCAGCTGATTGCCGGACCGATTGTGAAATTCCATGATATTCAGGCGCAGATTGCCGATCGAAAAACGGATGTCGGGGAGATTGCCGCCGGATTTCGCAGATTTATCATCGGTCTTGGAAAAAAGGTGCTGATTTCCAATGTTCTGGCTGCCGCGGCAGACGCTGTTTTTGAAATGTCGGGGGCGGAAGCAGGATTCCTTGGAGTGTGGGTCGGAGCGGCGGCTTATATGCTGCAGATTTATTATGATTTCAGCGGTTACAGTGACATGGCGATCGGGCTGGGCCATATGTTCGGATTTTCTTTTAAGGAAAATTTTCGTTATCCCTATATGGCGGAGAATATTCAGGATTTCTGGCGCAGATGGCATATTTCTCTTTCCACCTGGTTTAAAGAATATCTGTATATTCCTCTCGGCGGAAATCGAAAAGGACGGGTGCGTACCTGTCTCAACAAACTCATCGTATTTTTCTGCACCGGACTGTGGCATGGCGCCAGCTGGACCTTTGTCGTGTGGGGACTCTTTCACGGGATATTCCTGCTGCTGGAAGAAGCTCTGCCGATACGTAAGCTTCCGAAAGCACTCGGTCATATTTATGCCGCTGCGGTTGTGTGTGTCGGATTTGTCATCTTCCGCGCGGATACGCTCCGGCAGGGCCTGGAGATGATCGGAACCATGTTTTCCGGATGGCATGCCGGTGTATTCCTCACGACAGCCGCGCTGGAACAGCTCACACCGATGTTTTTGTTCATATTCACGGTCGCGATTGTCGGGTGTTTTCCTGTCATTCCCCGAATACAGACACGGTTATCCGGAAAATCAATGGTGTCGATGCGCGCTGCCGGCTGCGGGGCGAGTGTGATTTTGCTGCTTTTGTGTATGTTCAGCCTGTCAGGCGGAAATTATAACCCGTTTATCTATTTTCGATTCTGACTGATCAGAATCAGAAACTGTTCAGAAGACGCTGCGGCAGGCAGGTTTACAGACAAAAGGAAATGAGACGACCGATGAAAGAGAAAAAGCAGAAGAACAAACGCTGCACAATATATATCGTTCTGATTCTGGTTTTGCTGGTGATTCCCTTCGCCGGTATGAGTTTTTGGGCGACAGACAGCACAACGGAAAACCGGGAGCTTGCTGAATGGCCTTCTCTGACAGAGGACGGGACATTCAATCTGTCTTATCTGGAGGATGTCGGTGCCTATCTGGAAGATCATCTGGCTTTCCGCTCACAGATGCTGACGGCAAACGCGCTGATCTGGGGTACAGGATTCCGTACAAGTACAACAGATCAGGTGATAGTCGGTAAGGATGGCTGGCTGTACTACGGCGGAACGCTGGATGATTATACCGGCGAGAATCTGCTGTCGGACCGCGAGCTTCGCGCGGTCGTCCACAATCTTTCTCTGATGCAGGATTATACAGAGGAACAGGGCGCTGCGTTTGTTTTACTGATTGCGCCGAACAAAAATACGTTGTATAATGATGATATGCCTTACTACTATTCAGAAGGAGAGACGAACAATCTTGAGAATCTGGTTCCGCTTCTGTCGGATGCCGGAATCACATACATAGATCTGGTTGAAGCTTTTTCCGAACAGGAGGAGGTGCTATATTTCCGTCGCGATACGCACTGGAACAATGCCGGCGCACTCCTGGTATTCTCAACGGTGATGAACCAGATTGGAAAAGAACACGAGACCTATCGGAATGTCCCTTATGAAATACGAACAGATCACATCGGCGACATTGATGAGCTGCTCTATCCGCTTGCCACACAGGCGGAGGATAATGTTTACTACGACATAGTCCGGGGTTATCAGTATGTCAATGAGGTGGAAGATGACATGGATTCCTGGATTGAGACGGAGAATGCAGACAAACAGGGAGTCCTGCTCATGTACCGGGACTCTTTCGGTGAGAGCCTGCTTCCTTTTTTTGCGGACGAATACAACAGGGCATATTTTTCCAGACTGGTTCCTTATGATCTGTGTAATATAGACGATTACCATCCGGACACGGTGATCGTGGAACGGACGGAACGAAAGATCGCGGCATTTGCGACGGAGATTCCCATGATGGAGGGACCGGTGACGGAGAATCTGTCGGCGCCGGAGCGCGAGACAGGGACGACACTGACCGCAGAGCTGGATGGTTCCTGGCTGATCCTGCGCGGTCTGATTGACGAGACATGCATGGGAGATGATACCGATATTTATGTGGCAGTCAGCGACAGCAGTCGTACGCAGACGGTGACATATGAGACTTTTTATACGCTGACGAACAGCGGGGACGGCAACGGCTACTGGCTGTATGTAAAACAGTCTTCCCTGCCCTCGGATGAGATACATGTCAACGTCATCGTGTCAAATGGGTCGCAGCGGT
>JAJBUT010000011.1 GCA_020860185.1 Lachnospiraceae bacterium
TTATAATACAATACTGTAAATAATTGATCAGGCAGACATGCCCCGCAAAGGGTATGTCTGCCTGACCAAATAATTACAAAAAATTTATATTTGAGACATTGTTATTTCAGAAATACATGTTATTATAACAGTCAGTATAGCAGATGCAAATGACTCAACAGTCAGTTCTGACCCATGCAGACCGATTTCCCTGTTTGTGTTTTTCAACATAAAATCTGAAAAGCACGCGATCCGGTTTGAGTTCTCAGAATTGATTTCAACATGAGTAAGCAGAAAGGAAGACATCATGGGAAAAATTATCGGAATAGATCTCGGAACAACCAACAGCTGTGTCGCCGTCATGGAAGGCGGACAGCCGGTCGTCATCACGAATGCGGAGGGCAGCCGCACGACGCCTTCCATTGTTGCATTTACAAAAAACGGTGAGCGTCTCATCGGAGACACCGCCAAACGCCAGGCGGTTACCAACCCCGACCGCACGATTTCATCGATCAAGCGTGAGATGGGCAAGAATTACACCGTCTCCATCGACCGCAAAAAATATACCCCGCAGGAGATATCTTCCATGATCCTGCAAAAATTAAAAAAAGATGCTGAAGATTACCTGGGTCAACCCGTAACCGATGCTGTAATCACCGTTCCCGCTTATTTTGATGACGCGCAGCGCAAAGCCACAAAGGACGCCGGCAGAATTGCCGGCCTGAACGTGGACCGCATCATCAACGAACCGACCGCAGCCGCACTGGCCTACGGTCTGGATAACGCGCAGCCGCAGAAGATTCTTGTCTACGATCTGGGCGGCGGCACCTTTGACGTCTCTGTCATCGAGATCAGCGAAGGCATGATCGAGGTTCTCGCTACTGCGGGAAATAATCGCCTCGGCGGGGACGACTACGACAAACGGGTCAGCGATTATATTCTTCGCGAATTTTACAGCAAAGAGGGCATTCGTCTGGAAAAAGATCCCGTTGCCATGAAGCGCATTATCGAGGAGGCGGAAAAGGCGAAGATTGCCCTCTCCACCGCCACAGAAATCGATATCAACCTGCCCTACATCGCCACAGGGCGTTCCGGTCCGGTTCATCTGGAGCTACGCCTGAACCGGGCGAAATTTGAGGAACTGACACGCGACCTGACCGATAGCACAGTCGGTCCGGTGCAGACTGCCATGGCGGACGCAGGCGTAGGTCCCGCCGACCTCGGAAAAGTCCTTCTGGTGGGCGGCTCGACGCGCATCCCGGCCGTACAGGAGAAAGTGCGGCAGCTTCTGGGACAGGAGCCGAGCAAAAACCTGAACCCGGATGAGTGCGTCGCGCTCGGCGCAGCCATTCAGGGCGGCAAGCTGGCCGGCGACAGCAACTTAAACGAAATTCTTCTGATGGACGTGACCCCGCTGACACTCTCGATTGAGACGGTGGGCGGTGTGGCCACGCCGCTGATTCAGCGCAACACGACTATCCCGACCCGGTACAGCCAGGTTTTTTCCACGGCACAGAATTTCCAGACTTCCGTCATTATTAAAGTACTTCAGGGCGAGCGACAGTTCGCCCGCGACAACAAGCTGCTCGGTCAGTTTACACTCCGCGGTATCCGGCGGGCCATGGCGGGCGTGCCCCAGATCGAGGTGACCTTCGACATTGACGCGAACGGCATCGTACATGTCTCCGCAAAGGATCTCGGCACCGGAAAGGAACAGAGCATCACCATCACCACAGGAACAAACATGTCCGACCAGGAGGTAGAGCGCGCCATGGCGGACGCCGCGGAATACGCATCCACCGACAGCCAGCGAAAGGAAAACTTTGACCTGTACTCCGAATCAGAACAGCTCATCCGCAAAGCGGAGAACGCACTGTCCAGGACAAAAAAACAGATTGATAAGACCACAAAGTCAACCATCCGTTCTGATATCTTAAACTTACAGAAAGCCATGCGCCGCGTGAAGCCCGACAGCATGACCCCCGAGCAGGCAGATGCAATCCGCACCGCGAAATTCCAGCTGGAAGGCTCCGCAGAGTACGCATTTCGCCTGATGGATGAAAACTGACAGTTCTGCGGACGGCGCTGAAGGTTTTTGCATCAGGTTATCAGACAAAAAAACACCAGTTCCCTGTACAATATCAGGAGCCGGTGTTTTTCTGATTGCAACTTCAGTAATAATTACTTCTGATTCATCATGTTCGATTTGCCGGAAAGCGATATCCGATCAGTTCCTTCCGAATTCAGCCAGAATCAGATCCTTATTTCTGTCCAGTGTCATTCCGACACTCCACGAATTGACAAAAAGCAGGAGCGGATTTCCTTTCAGATCACGGATTTTCTTCATATCCGAGGTGCCGCTCAGGCGATCCAGATCAATCTCCTTATTTTCAATCCAACGAATATGCTCATAAGGCAGACTCTCCATGCGGATATCCACATGATACTCATTTTCCAGACGAAACTTCAGCACATCAAACTGCAGGATGCCTACTACACCCACGATGATCTCCTCCATGCCGGTCTTATATTCCTGAAATATCTGAACGGCACCCTCCTGGGCAATCTGCGTGATTCCCTTGACAAACTGTTTGCGCTTCATCGTGTCGAGTTGAGTCACCCTCGCAAAATGCTCGGGTGCAAAGGTCGGAATCCCCTCAAAAGCAAACGGATCCTTCGCCGTTGTCAATGTGTCGCCGATAGAAAAAATACCCGGATCAAAAACGCCGATGATATCTCCGGCATAAGCTTCCTCGATGATCTTCCTCTCCTGTGCCATCATCTGCTGCGGCTGTGCAAGCCGTATTTTCTTCCCACCCTGCACGTGAAAGACCTCCATGCCTGCCTCAAAGCTGCCGGAACAGATACGCATAAAAGCAATGCGGTCACGATGCGCCTTATTCATATTCGCCTGAATTTTAAATACAAACGCGCTGAAATCCTCTGAAAACGGACTGATCTCTCCCGCGTCTGACTGCCGGGGCAGAGGCGACGATGTCATCTGTAAAAAATGCTGCAGAAACGTTTCCACACCGAAATTGGTCAGCGCGGAGCCGAAGAACATCGGAGAAAGCTCCCCCTTCGAAACAAGCGCCTGATCAAACGCGACACCTGCCCCGTCCAGAAGCTCGATATCATCCAGAAGCTGTGCCTTGAAATCCTCCCCGATCTCAGCAGACAGATCCTCATCATCCAGATCAAACTCCCTCTCCTGTCCCTCTTTCGTCCCTTTCAGAGTGTCAGAAAAGGTCATAACCCGCCGCGTATCCCGGTCATATACACCTTTAAAACTCTTGCCCGAGCCAATCGGCCAGTTCACCGGGCACACGGAAATCCCAAGTTCTTTTTCAATCTCATCCACCAGATCAAAAGGGTCATTGGCATCCCGATCCATCTTGTTAATAAATGTAAAAATCGGAATATGTCTCATCACACAGACCTTGAACAGTTTCCTTGTCTGCGCTTCCACGCCCTTGGAACCGTCGATCACCATGACAGCGGAATCTGCTGCCATCAGCGTCCGATAGGTATCCTCCGAAAAATCCTGATGTCCCGGCGTATCCAGAATGTTGATACAGTATCCGCCGTATTCAAACTGCAGCACCGAAGATGTCACGGAGATACCTCTCTGCTTCTCGATCTCCATCCAGTCGGATACCGCATGGCGCGCCGTCGCCTTTCCCTTCACCGAACCGGCGAGGTTGATCTGCCCGCCATAGAGCAGAAACTTCTCTGTCAGCGTTGTCTTTCCCGCGTCCGGATGGGATATGATCGCAAAAGTGCGCCGCTTTTCTATTTCTTTCTGTATATCTGACAAAACATGTCCTCCTGATGCCGCCCTGTGCGGTGTCTTATACTATATATTATGCACACGATCGCACAGGGAATGGCTGCTTACGCAGCCCGCGATCGGCGCAACGGGAAACGATTTAAGCCGTTTCCTATAAAATAACGCAAAAAAGTCAGTACAGCTTATCAGTGTAAATCAGATAAAATCACATGTCAAGAAAGAGTTCTCGAAAATTACTGATCTCAGAACAGTGGTTCCCCCTCAATGCGCGACGGGATCTGAAAATACTGCAGAACTGTAGCTCCGATATCCGCAAACGTCGATCGTGTTCCAAAATTCACACCGGCCGGAACCGGCTCGCCATATAAAATCAGAGGCGTATATTCCCGCGAGTGATCGGTGGACAGCGTTCCCGGATCGCATCCGTGATCCGCCGTGATCATCAACATATCCTCCGGTCGCATCTTCGCAGTGATCTCCGGAAGCCGTTCGTCGAAATAAGCCAGGGCTTTTGCATAGCCGTCGACATCGTTCCGATGTCCGTACAGCATATCGAAATCTACGAGATTCACAAAACAAAGCCCCTCAAAATCGCGATCCATATACGCCAGCGTCCGGTCAATTCCTTCTTCGTTACCGGAGGTCCGGACAAACTCCGTGATTCCTTTCCCTGCAAAAATATCATTTATCTTTCCGACGCCGATGACAGCATATCCCGCCGACTTCAGCAGATCCAGCATGGTATCCTTCGGCGGGAGAAGTGAATAATCATGTCGGCGGCTGGTGCGGATAAAATGCCCCGGCTCTCCGATAAACGGCCGGGCAATGACTCTTCCGACACCATATTCGCCCGCCAGCATCTCCCGTGCCGTCTCGCAATATCCATAGAGCTGCGGCACTGAAACGATCTCCTCATGCGCCGCAATCTGAAACACGGAGTCAGCGGAGGTATAGACAATCAGCGCTCCCGTGTCCATATGCTCCCTGCCATAATCCTCGATAACCGCCGTGCCGGAATACGGCCGATTGCACAATACCTTCCTGCCGGTCAGATGCTCAAACCTTTCGATCACTTCACGCGGAAAACCATCCGGAAATACGGGCATAGGACTCTCAGAGACCAGGCCGGCAATCTCCCAGTGCCCGGTCGTCGTATCCTTCCCTGCGGAACGCTCCGTCATACGGGCATAGGAGCCGATCAATACATCTGATACAATCTGTTCTGCTGCCGATACATCTGATCCGACAGTCCGTACTTTTGCCGACACATCCACCCCATCCAGCTCAAACAGCCCCATCCTGCTCATATTCGGCATATTAAAATACGGACTTTTCGCAACAGACCTCAATGTATTGCTCCCTGCGTCACCGTAAGCAGCCGCATCCGGCATCTCACCGATGCCAAAGCTGTCCAGCACGATCAAAAAAACGCGCTTCATGATAAATATACCTTCTTTCTATACGAAAACACATTCAACCAAAACTCTGTACCGATTTTGATTATAAATCAGGATAGCCGCGAAATCAAGTAGTCTGCTGACAGTAACGGTTACTTTACGTTACAGGCTGACTGGCCACTGAAAAGCAACTGCAGTATAAGCGCATACAGTCTCAGGAATCCGCCGTCTCCGAAATCGGCGTGATCACGATGTTCTCCGCACTGATTCCTGTCTTTCTCTTCACTATATCCTCCACCTGCGCCCGTTTTGCGTCGGTCACATCGCCCATATTCAACACCACATCCGCGCTGTCGTCCGTGATACTCACCACCACATCGGTAAATCCCTTCGCCTGCAACAGAAGCTCCGCCGCGTTCTCTCGTTCCGCCACATCCGTCATGGCGATCATCGCGTCTACGGCGTCCTGTTTCTGCGCATCCGAGAGGGATGTACTGTTAATAATCTCCAGCAGAGTTTCCTTATTTTTTGAACGCACCTGCTCCCGGTTCAATTTGACCTCAGATGCAAAATTCACCGTTGTTCCGGTCGACGTCAGAACGGTTTCTCCAACGTCGGAAGCATCCGTCTCAGACAGATCGGGAGCGTCCCCGTCTCCCGTATCTTCTGTACCCTCCGCCGCGTCTCCCGATTCGCCCGTTTCTTCCGCCGAACCGCCGGAAACACCATTCCCGGAGGTATCCGCGCCGTCATTTCCCGGAGTTTCCGCACTACCCTCCGAAGTATCGGCAGATGCCGTTTCCGTATCATCTTCCGTATCCGTAAAAATCTCCGCCACGCTATCCTCATCGGAGATTTCGTATGTATCCGCCACCTCTTCGGAAGCAGTCGCCACAGACTCATCCGCTGTGTTTGTCTGCGTATAGCTGACATAACCCGCCACTGCGATCATCAGCGCCAGTGCCGTAATGATTATCTGATTTTTCCGAAATAGTTTTTTCAATCTGATCCCTCCTGTCCGTCAACCATCTTAACTACCTTTATTTTATGAACTTCCAGTCCGAATAATGCTTCTACCGCCTCGGAAATATTCATCGCTACCGCTGTATCATCCCCGCCTTCCGCAACCACGAGCACACCCTCGATTGTCGGTGTAATTTCCTTACTCACAACAGGCTCCCCATCGTCAGAGTCCGGAGAATACACTGTCTCCTCGCTGCTGTCCCGCCGGCTGCTCGATGTGATGCTGCCGTCCGCGGTTTCCGTCTCCTGATCTTCTTCCGTATAAGCCACATCCTTTTCCACAATCGTCTCCCCGCTGTCCCGGAAGGTGATCATCACCTGAACCTTTCCGACTCCCTCCATCCGTGACAATGCCTCCTCAAGCCTTTCCTCCAGTTCTGTCTCATAATCGGAAGAGATTCCGTCAGCCGTCCCCTTCTCCCCGGTCTCCGTCTCCTCTTCATCTGCATTCGATGTTTCGTCCTCGCAGCTTGCGGGAAGCGCGATCACCAGCAACAGAACGCCTGCCAGAAACAGAATCAGCCACTGATCCTTCTTCCAGTTTTTCCATTTCTTCTGTCTGATAAAATCCATGAATTCCTTCATACGAAAACATCCTCCGCCGCATCAATTCTCTGGTTCCGACGCCTCCGCCGCATACTCCTCCAGAAGCTCCTCCTGTCGCTTCTCCATCTCTGACAGGTCAATCTCCGCGTCTGTTCCGATTGATTCTTCCATCTCCGTGATCCGGGAAATCACCATTTCCTCCCAGTTTCCGTCACTGATCACGGAAATCAGCGGCCGCAGAAGTGCCACCGCAAAAATCAGGCCGGAATAAAATTTTTAATATGCGAGATAGGTGTTTTTCTGCAGAATATGATGCAGCAGCGTCAGAAA
>JAJBUT010000109.1 GCA_020860185.1 Lachnospiraceae bacterium
AAATCAGAATTCACCCATCCCGTTGGAAGGTTGAATTTGTCAGCAACACGATTGCCGGCCTCTTTAACAATGGACGTTTCCTGCATCAGTGCATCTATATCGTATGTCGATGCCCGGAAAGTATAATTAGCCAGGATTGCCGCACCGCCAACCATGACAATCTCAATCGTTGATTTTGGGTGGTATGATTTCTTAATTTCTTTTGCCAGCATATACAAATGCGCGTCAAGGTTTTCCTTCGTAATCTGTTTCTCTTCGTTAGACGGCATCGCGTACCTCCACTTCCATCAGGTTATATTTCCGGAATTCCGGGATTGCCTTCTCTTCCGCTTCCCGCTTATATTTGTCTGTGTTTTTACGAATCGACATTAGTTCAATGTCCATAGGATAAATGGGCTTTTCCAGCTTATAGCAACGGTATTCATTGTAATTTGTACATTTCGGTATCCCATTCTCCCTGCAAAGGTAATCCAGCATCGCAAGCATATAAAATCCTTCCGGATACCAGCCACGCTTCATGTATCTTGGGATGCATCCATCAGTAAGGATATTCGCAATCATTTTCCTGTCGCCAAGGTTTTTCAACTCATGGCAGACATTACCTTTAAAAATAAAGAAATCTGCACGCTCGTGCACATAAGGTTCAATCAGATCTTCAACAGGCACATCCAATGCTTGTGATAATTTATATATGGTATCAACTGAAACATTCTGAACTTTTGTTTTGCCTGCATATAAATCCTTCAAAGTGGTATAGGGAATATTTGCCTCCTTGGATAAACGATATAGTGTTCTGTTGCTATTATTGATATATTCTTGAATCAACATGGCTATGTTCCCCCTTAAAATTTTGCAAATCATTTCCTCTGTCAAAAATTATAACGGAATTCCGTAGCAAAATCAAGTAATAATCGCTTTCCCTCTGCCATGCTCCGCTCACATATATAATCATTCGCCTGCATCTGTGCCCGAATTTTCCGTTCAAGCCTGCTGATAGTATCCGGGGATGGCTGCCTGCGGGTACAGTCCTGATCACCATTTTCCCTTCGCTCCCTGCCGTCTCTTCGTCCAGTATTTTGCTTAACCTCACGATATCTCCCCGCATCTTTCCGTTGCATCCTGTACTGTTTTGCCTGCCCGAATCGCCCGTACGTTCCGTGGATAGATGTATTTCGTATAAGCATCATATATTGTAAGTCCGGGTTCGGCCAGCATGAAATATCTGCAAATTTCCATTTCCTATGTTCCTTTCCTCCCGCTCCCGTTCTTCCCTTCTTTTTTCTCTGCCGCAGAAAGTTTGTTTTTCTTCCCCATAGTGTTCCTCCTGCTCTCACTTTCTGAATATTTTTGTCAGGATACACAAAGCTTTTTTGTGTATATGTACAATTCGTGCCACACTGGATTCCCGTCATCCTTAATGCACCCATATATCTTCCCCGCCGTTTCTCTGTCAACAGCTGCCTTATTTGCCATCGCGAATGCCGCTGCGGAATACGGCATATATGTCTGCAGTCCGACAGAATATGCCACCATCAGATACAACAGGCTGCCGAACAAATTTGCACACTCCTGATCAAGAGGGATCTCAGGGACAGGCTTATATCCTGCCATTGTGCTGCCTTTGATCTCTTCATACCACACAAGAAAGTCCTCATCCGTCTCAAAGCATCCCTGCCTCCTGCTTCCGGGCGATGGCACGGCTTCGATCGCATGGGCATCAAACAAAATCTCATATCTGCCAACCTGACCTTTGCAGAGAAAATATTCCTTCAGAAGCATTTCCCTTAATGCAGATACCCTGTTTTCCTGCCCTTCCGGGAATCCGGGTTCAAATGCTTCAATGCAGTCCGGCATCAGGTCACGGGCGGATACCCAGAGGGTTCTGGAGTCGATGTAGAATAAAAGCTTCGTAAAAAAAGTCCCAGAAGACTTAATATGTCCTCTGTCTGGTTCTGCCTGTATATGCGTGTACCGGCATACTCAAACAAATCTCACCTCTTATCTGGCGGAAACGATCCTGTGGGCGTCTATTCCGTCAAAAGTCCCGCGTCCGCCATTTCCTTAATCATTGATTTCACATCGTCAGCGATATACTCACGGTCTTCCTCGGTCTTGCGCCGCTTTTTTCGCGAGTATATTCACAATTTCATCCATAGTCCTGCCATCGGCAACACCCTCCCAGATGGTCTTGCCCGTTTCGTTGAGCTTAACCATCCCGTGGAACTCACGGCTTGCCTTGCCTGTGGCGACCGCCACGTACTTGCCCGCAACCTTGCGAATAACGAATCTTTTTCATATAGCTGCACCTCATTTCATTCCGTTATATGCAACTTTCGCCGCTTCCTGCGACAGATTGCATTTCAGCCGGTAGATCGGTACTGTGCCGATTAGCCTGTCAAGCAGGTCAAGCTGCTTTAATGCTGATTCCGGCTCCTCCGGCAGAAGTACCTGTTGGAATATTTTATCCAATGTCGTGTCTGCGTCAGCCGGAGCAATTTCATTCTTCGCTCCCCGTTCCAAAAGACATATCGCTTTCAGCGGCACAGTATCGGCATTGCCGAGCCGCTCCTTGCCTCGCCAGGGAGTGCCGCAAACATAGAATTTATCATTTATAAGCCGGATAATCGGCTTGTCGCCGTTCACCATAACAGCACGATTTCCAAACTCCTGCATCCAGTAATTTGCGTGTGTGGATTTTCCAGTCCCGCCGGGAGCCGTGAACACATAGCCCTCGCCATCCACCGCTACAACAGCGGCATGGAGTAGAAAAGCGTCGTAACGGAGCATGCCGAGGCTCACCTTACGGTACAGGCAGTTGCTCTCGCAGTCGGCGAGACTGAATGCGCCTTTTAATCTGTTACATTCTTCCCGAATCTCTTTTTCCGTGGCGAACACGACAAAGTGAGGAGAAGCCGCTGATATATGTTCCTCACAGCTCCACTGCGAGAGAGGATATCTGTTATCCACACCGACTGATATTTCGGCTATATTTAATGTTATCACGATGCATCCTCCCTTGCCGTAAAGTACAAATCCCCTGCAACCAGCCTAAACCGGCTACAGGGGATATTGCTTACATCACTTTGTTAGAAAATTATATATCCTTCTTATCATCATAGCTGTCAGGACCAATGATAGTCCCCTGGTTAGAAAGATCAGTCATTACGTCACTTGCATCAAGTTCTACAATCCTCATATCATGCTTTTCATAATCCATAAATTCAACTCCTCCTTAATCCTCTGAAGCACTCTCGCCAATTACTGTGGCACCAGTCAGTGAAGAGGAAACAAAGGATAATTTTTCACCACTTACAGTTGTCCCGTCAGTGGTTATCCAATACGCATATGCTTCGTATTCACTAGACAGTGTATCTTCATAAATGCGGTAAGTTATAATGTAATTTGCTGAACTTGAAAAATCAGCTTTCGTAAATGTTCTGTTCATGCTGGAATTGCTGACTACACAGGCCTCAGCATATCCTGTACAAGAATATTCTGTACCGTTTATAACAAACCCGCACCCCTCAGAATCCGGAGAATCCAATCCCGAAAGGAACCGTAACGCATCTTTTCCAGTAGCACTTAAGCTTCCAGGTGTATATACACATAAAACTCTCAAGGTATTTGCATCAACGAACTTAGCATAATAAGCATCCTCAGAGGTGCTGCTCCACATATCGCTTGTGCAAGCCGTGTAGCTGCCGTCCTTGTCAAGTGTGTACCAGCCGGCGAAGATGTAGTTGCCGCTGTCTACATCACTGTCCGATGTATTATAGGTCAGGCTCGTGGTGGGATACGCCGATGTGGAGTAGTTGTTCATGTTATCCGCAGAAACCTTCACATACAGCGTTGACGTGCCGTAGCCGGAGGCGATGGAGGCGGATACGGATTCACTGATGCCGCCGCTAACTCCAAGCTTGAACTCTGTGACACTGTAGGTCGTAACTTCATTACCCTCGTCATCCGTTGTAGTTGTCGATGTCGGGGCGTAGCCGTCGGCGCAGTATTCTGCCGCTACCGCTGTTGAGTAAGTGCCGCCGGAGATGATAGCCTGAGTGTAGCTGTCAGCATCGCCGTCTTCTGCTTCTGCTACATAGACCGCAGCAACATCGGTTCCACTGGTTGAGAAATCGCCGCCGGTAACGGAAACTTTGATACCGGTTGTATAGGCAGTAGTGGTATCACTTGTGCCCGAATGCCCGATATAAAGCGCATTGCCGTTTTCACTCGTGATAGTGCCGCCGCTGATATTGACCACGATAGTGCCAGCGTAGTTGTAGGTGCTGGTGACGGAGATTGCCGCGCCGGTCTCCTCGGTTCCGTTGTAGTTCGCCGTGGCCGGGTCAACGTAATCGCCGGTTGCGGTCAGCGTACCGCCGGTGACGTTCAGCACACCGCGCTTTACGCTGATGGCCTGCTGGCCGGTGATGGATGCGGGCGTACTGACATTCACCTTAGCATAACCGTTCATGGCGATACCCGGGCCAGACGTGTTGATAGTACCGGTGACGTTGACAACGGAAACGTTGCTGGAAGCCGCCATAGCGTTCGCCGTATCTGCACTGTTTCCAAGGTTGCCGCTAATGAAGATTCCGACGCCGTTTTCTGACGTGATGGTGCCTTCCATGTTGATGACCGCACCGTAACCCAGCTTACTAGAACTGCTGACCGGGTACAGGCAGATGCCCCAGTATGCGCCGCTGATGATTGCATCGCTTTCGATGTTGAGTACGGAATAGTTTGCTGTGTCCGTAGCGCTGCCGTATACTTGGAAGAGCTGCTGAGGCGAGGTGCCGCCAGCGGCGATAGTGCCGTTCTTTACGGTCAGGCTGCCGCCATTCACGGTAAAGTAGCTGCTTACAGTCACCGTGTGGCCGCCCAAATCCAGAGTGATGGATTTATTTTTGATAGTGTAGCTGGAAAACGTAGTGTCGCTCAGGACAGTCACCGTATCGCCGTCCGCTGCCGCCTTTACCGCATTATACAAGCTTGTGTAGTATGTGTTGTCGATTTGAGCGACGTAGGGCTTAGATACCACTACCGTATTATCCTCAAGAGTTGACATATAGTAATTCCCACTCACTGTTGCCGCATTGCCCGCTGTGTCATATACAACATAACCCTCTGCCAGAATGGAAGCTACCAGGTCAATGCCCTTTGTGGCAGTGTAGGTGCCGCCTTTGACTGAGACAGTGTTATTTTCACTGGAACGAGCCAACAGAGCGATGTCATCACCAACAAAGGTGCCGCCGGAGATGGTGCCAGAAACAGTTACATCAGTATCAAACACAAGTGCACGAGAGCAGCTCGCATTAATTGTACCTCCGGAAATTTTTATAGTTCCGCCCTTAACTAAAACAGCCTGAGACGAACCCGATGCCCCATAAACAGTTCCATCGGTCATTGTGAACGTTCCATAAGTTGTAACGGTTCCGGTCACTGTTCCGCCTGATACAGTCATAGAAGTTCCGTCAGCAACCTTGACTGTGCCGATAACACTGCCGCCTGATACTGTGAGGCTTGCAGCTCCCTTGGTCGCTGCCAATGTCAGGTCTGCCTCAACGCTGCCGCCGTCAACTACGACGTAAGTGTAGCGAAGTGAGTTGCTGGCTTCCCAGTTGGTGGATTCGCTGGTGATTGGGTTATTGTTGTCGAAAACGATTTTGAAATTCGCTATGTCATTCAGCACACCACCGCTGGGATTTGTTTCATAGTTACACCCAGTCAGCGTAACCTTTGAATTGCCGTCGTTGTCATAAACAACCACGCCACCATTCTGATGCGTGATGTCGCAGTCAGTCAGTTCAATCGTCGCCGTACCGTCCGCCGCCACATGCAGAAAATTTGCGGCAATATTGTTGCTGTCAAATGTTACATCCTCCGCTGTGAAGGAGCAGATGCCGCGCAGGATGTTGAACTGGTTGCCTGTTGAAGTGGCGTTGTCCGCAATCTTCACAGTTCCGTTCTTGACTGTCAGCGAACCGCCATTCAGAACGCCGAAGACACGGGTGGTGTTCACAGTCAGAGTATGGTTGTCCAAATCAAGTGTTACATCAGTGCTTACCTGATACAAGCCATTTGCGCTGTATCCGCCATCAGTAACCGTCAGATCGTCGAGCAAAGTGATTGTATCGCCCGACACAGCCTCCTCAAACGCAGCCGCAAGAGTAGGGTAATCGACCTCAGTTCCATTATCCGATGAGACAGTTGCAACACTACCTGACGTGGAATAAATTTCATTTGTTTCAGACTCACCATCCGAAACCTCTGATCCGTCAACAGCCGCGCTGCCGCTAAAAGCAAACGCAGGGGTAACGGTCAATGAGAATACCATCGCCAGTGACAAAAGCAAGCTCAACAGACGTTTTGACTTTAGCTTAGTCATTTTTGCTTTTCCTCCAATCATAAAATTTCTTGAGCATAGCTGCTCATGTTGGCTAATTACTTTTGCGGGCTAATTACACCCGTAAGCATAGCCGCTCATGTTAGTTTTCGCCCGGATGAGAATAGACCTTTTATAAAGTACACACCTTTCAGCGCCGCCGCATATAGCCCTATGACTCATCCCGAACCTTGCGGCCCCGCCGCAGATATAAACACGCTAATTTTCCAATCAGCATCACCTCCAATCTTTGATTCTCTCTAAGCCTCGTACAATTTCAAGACATTTTGGAATAAGCTTAGCCGCCTCGGTTTAAGTAACATTTATGAGATGAAGCTCCTATCCGGAGCTGCTCATCCCGATTCTGTGGATGATCAGCAATTCAACCGGTCAGGCTCTTTCAGCAGAAACTAGCATAAAACCGCCTGTAAAGTAAAACAACCATTTTTCCCGTCTCGGAATTGCAACATAAATAACATTCAGATTTAAGCACTGCAATAAAGAAGCAACCGCCACTTCTTCGGCAAGGACTATTGTTCCTCTCATTGTTTATGAACCCATAGATCGGATTCACAATTTCCGCCGCACGAAAACTACACGCAATGCTGATATCTGCTTACACTTACCGAGATGTCTTACCACAGGAACGTTTACCTTTCTG
>JAJBUT010000031.1 GCA_020860185.1 Lachnospiraceae bacterium
AAATTGACATCACCATGAATATTTACTTTCTCCAGCGAAAAAACATTCTGCTTTTCGCAGAATGTTTTTCGTGACAGTTCCTAATTTATAATATCTGCAATCGTGATTTCCAGATCTTCATACAGATTCACTTTCGCCGGATAATGAAACGGCACGATCACCGGCGCCGCGTCCTGTTCAAAATAATACATCGTCGTTCGTTCCCTCGCGGGGTCGATAATCCAGTATTCACGTACACCGGCATCACTGTATAAGGTCATCTTGGTGGCGTAATCCATTTTCCGGCTGGACGGAGAAACCACTTCAACAACAAAATCCGGCGCACCCTCACATCCCCTGTCTGAAATCTTATTTTTATCACATATGACGCTGATGTCCGGCTCCAGATAAGCATCCTCCTCTCCCGGCAGGAACACCGCAAACGGAGCAGGAAACACTTCACAAGAACCGTTTTCAGAGGCAATATAATCCGCCAGCACACGGGATACAGCAAAACTGATTCTCTGATGTATCGTATTAGGCGGAGCCATTATATAAATCTGCCCCCGGATCAACTCCGCACGTTGTCCTTCCGGCAAAGTGTAAATGTCGTCAATTGTATATGAATCTGGTTTTAATAATGGCATATATGTCTCCTGTTTGCTTACTATGCTTCTAATCTAACACAAGACAAATCTGTTTTCAATCTGATATTTTTCGAAACCACAACGTTTTCGGCCTGACCACGCAGCAAGTGCGTGGTCAGGGAGTGACCAGTAACCGAAACGCCTCCAGTATCCCCGCGATCAGGCCCGTCCGCCCGAACGGCGTCATCAGATAATATCCGTCCACGTAAGGAGAAATCCTGCGCATGATTTCTACGGAAATCTCCGTCGCGAGACGTTCCGCCTCTGCACGGTCTTTCCCCTCATACAGTTCCGTGATCTTCGGATCTACATTAATCCCATTGATCTCACTGTCCATAAACCGGGCATTTTTCGCGCTCACGACAGGAATAACGCCGCCGAGCAGCCGGGCATCCAGCTCCTCATGGGCGCGCTTTAAGTTTTCAAAAGCCTGTTCGGTCAGTACCGGCTGGGTCAGAAAACCGACCATGCCCTTCTCAATCTTTTCATTCGCAAGACGGATCTGAACGTCGAAGTTCCGCGCGTTAATGTTCAGCGCACCAAACAGATGGAACGGCCCGGGCAGGGATTTCTTCCCGAGAGACGTAACAAACGCCGCCAGCTTTCTGGAATTGAACTGATAGACGCTTTTTACCTCATCGCGCTCCGCCGTCGGAATCGGATCGCCCGTAATCAGCAGGACATTCCGGATTCCCTCGGCATAAAGGCCGAACAGCAGCGCTTTGGTCGCATTCAGGTTCCGGTCGCGGCATGTCATATGCGGCAGAGCGTCCATGTTCAGTTCACGCCGGATCTTGCACGCCAGCAGACTCGAGTCCATCCTGGCCCGCGCAACCGGGCAGTCCGCAATGGTAATGATATCCGTGCCGGCGCCCTTCAGCTCCCACGCGCCCTTCATAAACCTGATCATGTCAGCATCCGCCGGGGAGTCCAGTTCCACGGCAAATACCTTTTCTCCTGCCTGCAGCTTGTTCCAGAAAAGACTCTCCGCCGCTTCCTCACTGGGCAGTCTCCCGGATGCCGCTTTTGTCGCCGCAGTCCTCATCCGGCTACCCTTTTCCAGCGCCTTACGCGCCATCTCGATGTGAATCGGCATTGTGCCGCAACAGCCGCCCAGAATAGCGGCTCCCTCCGCCGCCATCTCCTGCAGCTGGGACGCAAAATACTGAGGATCTCCCTCATAGAAGGTACGGTTGTTGATCACCGTCGGATAACCGGCATTCGGCATCAGGGAGAGCGTGATCCCCTCATGATCCATCTCCCTCACCAGCTCCAGCATATGACGCGCACCGCAGACACAGTTTAACCCCAGAGCATCCGCCGGACAACAGCGCATCGCGTCAAACAGTTCTGCCGCCCAGAGTCCGTCCCTGGAATAACCGTCCGCCTGTACGGCAAAGCTGACAATGATATATGCTTCCGGTGATTTTTCACGAATGTACATTACAATCTCAGTCAATCCGTCTGTGTCGGAATTTGTCTCAAAGAGAAAATGACGCGCGCCCAGTTCCAGAAACTGATCCGTGACAAATCGATATTCCTCAAACGCGCTCTGATCCCCGCTCAATCCGCCGAGCGGTCCGATATCCGCAAAGACATACGCGCCATATCCCGCTGCCGCAGCGGAAGCCAGTTCCCAGGAGGCACGGACAACGCGTCGTACCAGTTCCCCGTCACCCTGGAACAGTACACGGTTTGCCGCAAAAGAATCAGTCTTGATCGCCCTGCTGCCAGCCTCCAGGTATTCCTTATGTATTTCCGAAATCAGGTCGGGCTGACGCAGGGCTGCCATCTCACAACTCATCCCCGCCATGTGGTTTTTCAGAGAAAAATAGGTTCCCATACCGCCGTCAAAAAGCAATGTATTCTTTTGAAGATATTCACGTATATTCACAGTCATATTTTTCAGGTAAATATATTTCTGAAAATCCGATCTTTCTTTTCGGTTCATCGAAAAATATTACCCCAGCACCTCCTTTGCCACATCCACAGACGCCTTGGCATCCTTCGTATAATAATCTGCTCCGATCTCCTCCGCGTATTCCGGCGTCAGAACGGCGCCGCCCACGAACACTTTGCAGTCGTGTCCCGATGCGCGGAGCGCCTCGATGGTTTTTCTCATAGAAACCACAGTCGTTGTCATCAATGCCGACAGGCCGATCAGACGGACATCCTCCGCAATAGCGGCATCCACCACCTTCTGCACCGGCACATCGCGCCCCAGGTCAATCACCCGGTAGCCATAATTTTCCAGAACGACTCGGACTATATTTTTACCAATATCATGGATATCACCCTCGACCGTCGCCATGATAATCTTGCCCTTTGAAACACTTTCACCGCCGCGCTTCGCGATCCGTTCTTTAATCAGATCAAAACCGGCACAGGCCGCGTTGGCGGAGTTGATCAGCTGCGGAAGGAAAATCTGCTGTTTTTCATATTGATCACCCACCACATCCAACGCCGGAATCAGCTTCGTATTGATCACATCCAGTTCACTCATCGTCTCCAGAAGCTGTACCGTCAGTTCCCGCGTCTCCTGCTTTAATCCCTTCAGAACTGCGGTTTCCACCGTCATCTCCCGCGGTGCGGAGGGCGCATTCTTTTCCTCTTCCAATCCGGCAAAACGCTCGATATATGCCGCACACTGCGCATCTTCGCCGGACAGAGCGCGGAACGAAACCACTGTATCCATGATCTCCGTCTGATTTGGATTGATAATCGGCAAGTCCAGTCCGCACTGCATCGCCTGCGTCAGGAAACTGGTAGTGATATGGTTCCGCTTCGGCAGGCCGAAGGAAATATTGCTGACGCCCAGCACACAGTGAAGCCCCAGCCGCTCATGCACCATCCGCACTGCTCTCAGCGTCTCCGCCGCCTGCTCCTGCTGTGCGGAGATTGTCAGTGTCAGACAGTCGATCAACACATCCTCCTTCGGAATGCCGGCAGCAAGCGCCGCCCGCAGAATCTTTTCCGCCAGTGCAAAACGCTGTTCGGCACTGTCCGGAATGCCGGACCTGTCCATCGTCAGGCCAACCACGGCCGCGCCGTATTTTTTCACAATCGGGAGAACATTCTCCAGGACCTCATCCTCCGCGTTCACGGAATTTACGATGGCACGCCCATTGCAAATACGCAGTCCCGCCTCTATCGCCGCCGGGTCAGAAGAATCAATCTGCAGCGGCAGATCAACCACGCTCTGCACCGCCTGCACTACGTCCACCATCATCCGAGGCTCGTCCAGTCCGGGCAGGCCGACGTTGATATCCAGAATATCTGCTCCGGCCTCCGCCTGTTCGATGGCACGTTCCATGATATAGTTCAGATCATGCTCTCTCAGTGCCTGGGCAAAGCGCTTTTTGCCTGTCGGATTGATGCGCTCACCGATGACGCGCACACCGTCGAAATTTACCATTTTCCCGGCGGAGCATACACCGCGGCGAAGATCAGAACGCAAAACTCCCGAGTCTGATGCACACGCCTTTTCTGCCTGCACCACAGTACCTTGTGCAGCAGCCATCCTGTCATTAACCGCATCCCTCATCCTTGCAGCAAGCGCTGCAATAAATGCCGGCGTCGTCCCACAGCACCCTCCTGCCATCGAAATGCCAAGACTGAGAAATGACTGCATCTGCCGCGCAAACTCCTCCGCTCCTATATCATACTCTCCGGTCGCAGGATCAGGCAGCCCCGCATTCGGTTTAACGATCAGCGGCCGGTCGGTCCACTTTTTCATCTCCGCGATCATCGGGAAAATCTCACGGGGTCCGAGCGAGCAGTTGATGCCCATGGCGTCCACACCCAGACCATCCAGTGTCGCCGCCATGGAAGACACAAGCGTACCTGTAAATGTTCGTCCGGTCGCCTCAAAGCTCATCGTCACCCAGATGGGAAGATTCGTATTCTCACGCGCCGCCAGCACTGCAGCTTTCACCTCATACAGGTCTGTCATTGTCTCAAATATGACCAGATCCGCTCCTGCGCGCTCACCGGCGACCGTCATTTCCTTATAGATCTCATATGCATCGTCAAAAGAAAGCGTACCCAACGGCTCCATCAACTCGCCGATCGGGCCGACATCCAGGGCAACCCGTATCCGGTGCTCCGGTCCGCAATCTGTTTTTCCCGACCGAACGGTCTGTTGACCTTTCTCGGGACAGTCTTCTCCGTCGTCAGTTTCCAGTCCGGCCGCACGCCGCGCTGCTGCCACATTCGCCGCCACCAGTTCCTGCACTGTATAACCCGTACCTTTTAATTTATGTGCATTCGCACCGAATGTATTTGCATAGATGACCTCACTGCCCGCATCCACATATTCCCGCTGAATCCGCTCCAGAATCTCCGGATGTTCCATGCCAAACACTTCCGGCCGCACGCCCAGTGCAAGACCTGCGTCCTGCAGCATCGTACCCATAGCTCCGTCCAGTATTGTAATTCGATCCAAAAATCGTTCCTCTCTTTCCGCAGATTTGCTCCGGATGCGACTGGTCAGCTCCCTTCACAGGAAACCCCTCTCTTTCTGTAATCGCAGTTCAAAAACATGCCGCAGGTTTCACAGCCACGCTTTCTCAGTTCCTGCGGTTCAACCGATATGCCCATAACGGCGGTGACTGATTTCCTCGGAACCATAAGATAACGGTCCGTCACCGTCAGCCCGATTCTGCGTGATGTATTGAGTATTTCACACAGTTTTATCTGTGTGTCAATCGGGAAATCCCCATAGCCCGGGCTGAAACGGCTGGTCAGATACAGATTTTCATGTTTCAGCTGTTCTCGCAGATCCGCCTCAAAATCATCACAGATATTCTCCACAGCAACACTGGCGCAGGCGTCCATAATCACCGCGTCCGCCATATTTGTCACTTCATGTCTCATCAGAACCTGTTCAATCTGAGCACCAGCAGTTACCGCCAGAAGCACAGCCTCGCAGCAGGGAAGCAAAACCTCACGTATATCATTTCCCTTCATGGGAAAACCGCTGATCCCGCCATTTCTCACCGGCAGGCGGCTGTAAACCAGACGAGGGACAACGTTTCTTTTTACTTCCTCCATATCGTTCTGTATCTGTCGCTGTACCTCCGGCGTCACATCCTGTCCGCGATGACCGAGATACATGAGTACTTCATTATAATTTAAATCCGACATCCGCGCTTCAATCATAGGGAAGTCCTTTCCGCACATTCCGTCATCAGGAAAAAGTCCTGTTACGGCATTATACACAATATCTGATAAAATGGCAACGCCCACCCGCTTCTCCTGTCCGTTTTCCTGTTCAGGTATTACCAGTCACATCCCCACCAGATTTACGCTTTTTAATCCTTACAGGATGTGACTTGCAACAGCATCCGTCCATGCAAAATCGCTGCGCGATGGGACGGATGCTCGCAATCACAACGTTTTCGGCCTGGTCTACGCTCCGCTTCGGTCGGTCCTAAACGCGTGCCACCGGCACGCAGGACCCCCGCAGCAAGTGCGTGGTCAGGGAGTGACCAGTAACGTTCAGGTTCTTACAAGTTACTCCAGTTTCAGAATTAACCCCAGGACACGCCGTGCGCATCGTTTCAGATTCTCCCGGTCAAGTTCCCCCAGCTCCATCGCTTTCTTCACCCGTTCCGGGAAACCGGTCGCCATTTTTACGTCATTTCCCGCTTTGATTTCCTTATAATGTTCACCCCGGGTCCACCAATCGGACGTGACCAGGCCGCCAAAGTGCCACTCTCCCCGCAGAATATCTTCCAGCAATTCACGGTTTTCCGAAGCCCGATGTCCGTTAACAGCGTTGTAGGAAGACATAACCACCCATGGATCTGCTTCCTTCACGATAATTTCGAAGGCACGCAAATATATTTCACGCAGCGCCCGCTCTGACACTCTGGAGTCGCTGTGTTTTCGGTTCGTCTCCTTATTGTTCGCAGCAAAATGTTTCACTGCCGCCGCGATTTTCTGTGACTGAATGCCGCGTACCATGGCAGCCCCCATTTTTCCGGAAATATGCGGGTCCTCGGAATAATATTCAAAATTCCTCCCGCAGAGGGGATTTCTGTGAATGTTTACCGCCGGTGTCAGCCATACCGACAGATTGTTTTCTTTCACTTCCTCTGCGCCGGCTCTTCCGACCCGCTCTGCCAGCTCTGTGTTCCAGGTGCAGGCCAGCAGCGTCGCACATGGCCACGCCGTTGTGTACACGCCGCATTCCTCTCCGAGCCGCAGACCGGCTGGTCCGTCCGCCGTCATGACAGACGGCACGCCGTACTCCGGCAGATTGCCAAAACCAAACGTATTTGCCACACCGGTGTTCGGCTGTCCGCCGAGAAGATGAATCAGATCATCGTCATTCAACTGATCCAGGAATTCCTCTATATCAAC
>JAJBUT010000186.1 GCA_020860185.1 Lachnospiraceae bacterium
AATCTAAAAAAAGCCTTATTTTTCAACAAAAAAGCGCTTGACAAAATGAGGAGGATTTAAAGTTTGTAAACAATACGGATTCGCCGATTTATATTGAGGGGACGGCGGATGGTGCTACTATTACTTTTACGGTGTACGGAGAGGAGACGCGCGCGTCGAACCGGGAGGTCTCCTTTGAGAGCGAGACGACCAGCACGACGGAGGCCACGGTGCAGTATCGGGCTTCCAGTGCGGCCATCGGTTCAATCACAAAGGTGCAGAGTTCGCATACAGGGAAGACCGCCCGTTTATGGAAGATCGTGACAGTGGACGGCGTGGAGGAAAGCCGTGAGGTTTTTAATACGACGACATATCAGATGTCTCCGACCATCTATGAGGTAGGTACAGCCTCCTCCAGTGCGGAGGCGACGGCTGCCATGAACGCGGCGATTGCGACCGGAAATCTGTCGACGATCCAGGCGGCTGCGGCACAGTGGAATGCCGCCGCTCTTCAGGCTGCGGCGGAGGCGGAAGCCGCAGCGGCAGAAGCGGAAGCAGCGGAAGCATCGGAGGCGGAGACATCGGAGACAGAGACATCAGAAACAGAGACATCGGAGACATCAGAGGCGACGACAGAGGATGAATCTTCGTCCGCTGATGGTGAAACAGATACTGGGCAGGATACGACTTCGGAGCAATAGTAAGTGCGCTCAGCCTTTATAAAGTGAGATTGCGTAACAGATGAAAGATGGGAAATTACCGGAAAATGTATTAAAAAGGTCTGTTCTCAGACAGTTTCGCCTGGAGAGGGATGATGTGCTGATCGGTGCCGGCATCGGTGCGGACAGCGCCGCTGTCAGATTGTCTGAGGGGGAGGTGGCCGTGTTCTGCACAGATCCTGTTGTGTGGACAGATGAGGCGGATGCAAAGCGGGCGGTTCACGCGGTCTGCAACGATCTGGCCTGTACGGGAGCGCAGCCGGTCGGACTGCTGCTGACGGCTCTGCTTCCGCCGGAGCTGGAAGAGCCTGTCATGCGCAGGATGGTTCAGCTGATCGCAGCGGAATGTGAGTCCGTCGGCATACAGATTCTGGGTGGACATACAGAGTTTACGTCTGCGGTAAGCCGGCCGGTGATTTCGGTGAGCGGGATGGGCAAAGTGTGCGAGAATAAAATGATTTATCCGGGCGGGGTCAGCCCCGGGGATGATATTCTTGTAACAAAATGGATCGGACTGGAGGGAACCGCCCGGATCGCACGTTGTAACGGACAGAAGCTGCGGCAGCATTTCCCTGCTTATATGGTGGAGGCTGCAGAGGTGTTTGACGCTTATATCTCTGTATTGCCGGAGGCTGCGCTGGCAGCTGAATATGGCGTGACGGGGATGCACGATATTTCGGAGGGAGGGATTTTCGGCGCGTTGTGGGAGCTTGCGGAAAGCTCCGGCATCGGTCTTGAAATCGATTTGAAAAGGATACCGGTTCGTCAGGAAACCATTGAAATATGTAATTTCCTCGATATTAATCCTTATCAGCTGGTATCTGGAGGAAGCATGCTGGTGGCTGTGCCGGATGGCGGTTCGCTGGTATGTGTTCTGCAGGCTGCCGGGATTCCCGCAGCGGTGATCGGTAAGGCCGTGCCGGGGAATGACCGGGTCATTCTGAATGAAGGAGAACGACGTTTTCTGGAGCGCCCTGCCCGGGATGAGATTCACAAGGTTGTATGAAATGGAGATTGTTATGAGAGAGAAAATACTGGCATTCATTGAGAAAAACAGCCGTATCGGTATCAGCGAGCTGGCGGTCATCCTCGGTGAGGAGGAGATCGCTGTGGCGAATGAACTGAAGGCGATGGAGGAAGAGCATGTGATCTGCGGCTATCATACACTGATCAACTGGGATAAGACTTCCATTGAAAAGGTAACTGCATTGATCGAGGTCAGCGCGACACCGCAGAGGGGCCGCGGTTTTGACGAGATCGCGGAGCGCATCTATAAGTATCCGGAGGTAAATGCGGTATATCTGATTTCCGGCAGCTATGATCTGCTGGTCACAATCGAGGGGAAGACACTGCGGGAAGTTTCACAGTTTGTCTCCGACAAGCTGGCGATGCTGGATTCCGTTCTGAGTACGAGAACGAATTTTATTCTGAAAAAATACAAGGATCACGGTACGATTATGGCTGAGAAGGCCAAAGACGAAAGGATGCTGATGACGCCATGAGAAATCCCCTGTCAAAAGTAATTACTGAAATAGAACCGTCCGGCATCCGGAAGTTCTTCGATATAGTCAGTGAGATGAAGGATGCTATATCCCTCGGCGTGGGCGAGCCGGATTTTGACACGCCATGGCACATTCGCGACGAGGGGATATATTCTCTGGAAAAGGGCAGAACCTTCTACACTTCCAATGCCGGTCTGAAAGAACTGAAAACAGAGATCACAAAATATCTGGCGAGAAAATATGACCTGCACTATGACTGCAACACAGAGACGCTTGTTACCGTGGGCGGGAGTGAGGCGATCGATCTTGCGTTCCGGGCGATGCTGGATCCTGGGGATGAGGTGCTGATCCCTCAGCCGAGTTATGTCTCCTATCTGCCCTGTGTCAGGCTGGCCGGCGGTGTCCCGGTTCCGATCGAACTGAAAGAGGAGAATCAGTTCCGCCTGACCCGGGAAGAGCTGGCGGCAGCGGTCACGCCCCGGACGAAGATTCTGGTGCTGCCGTTTCCGAATAACCCGACCGGTGCGGTGATGGAGAAGGAGGATCTGGAGAGTCTTCTGGATATCATTGTCGGGAATGACCTTTACGTGCTCACGGATGAGATTTACGCGGAACTGACCTACACGGAGGACGGGCATGTCTCCATCGCTTCCATGCCGGGGATGCGGGACCGCACGATTTATATCAATGGTTTTTCCAAGGCGTTTGCCATGACCGGCTGGCGTCTGGGCTATGTCTGCGGACCGGAGTTGATCATCCGGGAGATGCTGAAGATTCATCAGTTTGCTATCATGTGCGCGCCTACGACCAGCCAGTACGCGGCGGTGGAGGCGTTGAAAAACGGCGATGATGATGTGGCGATGATGCGCGAGGCCTATAATGGGAGGAGGCGTTATCTGATTCATCGCTTCCGGGAGATGGGGCTGAAATGCTTCGAGCCTTACGGAGCCTTTTATATTTTCCCGAGCATACAGGAGTTTGGCATGAGTTCGGAAGAGTTTGCCATGCGGTTTCTGGACGAGGAGAAGGTGGCTGTCGTTCCGGGCACAGCATTCGGTGCGTGCGGGGAGGGATTTCTGCGGATTTCCTATGCGTATTCTCTGGATGCACTGAAGGAGGCGCTGGACCGGCTGGAGCGATTTGTTCAGAAGCTGCGCACGGAGGATAGTTCTTTACAGGGAGTCTGAGTCCCGATAAGAGAGGATTTTGCCTGCCGTGCTGTCGGGCAATAGAAACAGGATGTAATTATGACGAATCTGAACATTGTACTTTATGAGCCGGAGATTCCCTCAAACACCGGGAATATCGGAAGAACCTGCGTGGCGACAGGCACACGTCTGCATCTGATCGAACCGCTCGGTTTTCAATTGACAGAAAAGGCGCTGAAGCGCGCCGGTATGGATTACTGGCAGGATCTGGATGTGACTACGTATATCAATTATGATGATTTTCTAAAGCGAAATCCGGGTGCTGTCATGTATATGGCGACGACCAAAGGACAGAAGGTCTACACGGATATTCGCTATGAAGAGGATTGCTATATCCTGTTTGGCAGGGAGAGCGCCGGCATCCCGGAGAGAATACTGGCATATAATCGGGAACGTTGCGTGAGGATCCCGATGATGGGTGGGACACGTTCATTGAATCTGGCCAATTCTGTGTCGATTGTGCTGTACGAGGCACTCCGGCAAAATGGATTTTCTCAGATGCAGCTGACCGGGCATCTGACAAAGTATGAAGAAAGTTACTATGAAAGTGTCATCAATAGACAGGCAGATGGGGGTGCTTGCACACCCAGATGACTGGATATTGGATGACCAAGCCGGTATGAGCAAGTAGGGCGATAGCCCGGATTGCGAATACCGGCGGCGATTGCGGGGCGCTAGACGTCCGGGGGACGTCTGTTTAGCGCCGACCGGAGCGAAGCGTAGACTCGAAGTGCGGAGCAATCGACTTTCATAGATGGTGGTCATCAACAGACAGATGGGATCCGGGAAGATATGTCGTTTATAACAGCAAAGAATTTAAAACATTATTTTGTGCGAAGAGATGAAGAGGGGCAGGCGATCGGCGAAATTCCGGCTCTGGATGGGATTGATCTCGAGGTTGAGCCGGGACAGTTCATCGCTGTCCTGGGTCACAACGGATCCGGAAAATCTACCTTTGCAAAACATCTGAATGTACTTCTCTCCCCCACGGAGGGAACTCTTTTTGTAGATGGGAAAAATGTGGAGGATGAGGATGAGACATGGAATATCCGCCAGTCTGCCGGGATGATTTTTCAGAATCCGGATAATCAGATTGTGGCCGGTGTGGTGGAAGAGGATGTGGCCTTCGGACCGGAGAATATCGGCGTACCGACAGAGGAGATCGTCACCCGGGTGGAGGAGAGCCTGGCAGCGGTCGATATGACGGATTACCGGCATCATTCACCGAATAAACTGTCCGGCGGACAGAAGCAGCGCGTGGCGGTGGCGGGTGTGGTCGCCATGCGCCCGAAATGTATTATCATGGATGAACCGACCGCCATGCTCGATCCGAACGGCCGGCAGGAGGTGCTCCGGACGGCGCATCGCCTCAATCGGGAGGAGGATGTGACAATTATTCTGATCACGCACTATATGGAGGAAGCGGCGGACGCGGATTTTATATTTGTGCTGGATCAGGGAAAGGTTGTGATGCGGGGGACGCCGCGGAAGATTTTTTCTGAGGTGGAGAAGCTGCATCGTTACGGGCTGGATGTGCCGCAGATGACCCGCCTTGCCTATGAACTGAAAAAGGAGGGGTGTCCGCTGCCGGACGGGATTCTAAATCGTGCGCAGCTGCTGGATGCTCTGTGTGAGCGGGTGCTGCGGCCTGATTCATGCGGGAATGCAGCTGCGATACGGAAAGGTGATTCCGCTGAAACAGCCGATTTAAAGGACGGCAGCATCAGGAATTCTCTTCCAGACACACAGAAAAAGGAAATCCTGCGCCTGGAGCAGGTTTCCTACGCCTACGGTGCCGGGACCGCCTATGAGAGGAAGGCTTTGCAGAGCATCGATCTCACGGTCTATGACGGAGATTTTATCGGCATCATCGGGCATACCGGTTCCGGAAAATCCACGATGATTCAGCTGTTCAATGGTCTGCTCAAAACGAAAACCGGGAAGATCTGTTATGGGGGACAGGATATCTCTGCACCCGATTTTTCCATGCGCGCCCTGCGCGGAAGGGTGGGGCTGGTTTTTCAGTATCCGGAGTACCAGCTGTTTGAGACGACGGTTTTAAAGGACGTTGCGTTCGGCCCGAAAAATCAGGGGCTGGATGAATCGGCTGCTCTTGAGAAGGCGAAAACGGCTCTGCGGCAGGTGAAGCTGGATGCGAACTGCTGGGAGATGTCTCCCTTTGAACTGTCCGGCGGCCAGAAACGGCGCGCCGCCATCGCCGGTGTGATTGCCATGGAGCCGGACATCCTGATTCTTGATGAGCCGACGGCCGGCATGGATCCGCAGGGGCGGGACGAACTGTTCCGGCTGATCGCTGCACTGCATGACAGGCTTCATATGACCGTGCTGCTGGTATCTCACAGCATGGAGGACGTGGCGGATTACGTGGAGCGGATCGTGGTGATGAATCAGGGAGAGATCATGCTGGACGGAACGCCGTCGGAGGTGTTTGCACATGTACGCGAACTGGAGGAGGCTTCCCTGGCGGCTCCGCAGGTGACGTATCTTCTGTCGGATCTGCGTGAAAAGGGATATCCGGTGAATGGCTCCGTGACGACGCTGGAAGAAGCAAAGAAAGAAATCTTGAAATTATGTTAAAGGATATTACACTCGGGCAGTTTTATCCGGCAGATTCTGTCATTCACAGACTGGATCCGCGTGTGAAACTGTTTTCTACCATCTTATATATTGTCGCCCTGTTTCTGGTAAACGGAATCGCGGGATGGATCGTGGTGACGGCCTTTCTGATCTGTATGATTGCTTTGTCCAAAGTCCCGTTTGGGTTTATGTGCAAAGGCGTGCGTGCGATCTGGGTACTGATCGTGATTACCGCCGTCTGCAACCTGTTTTTCACACAGGCGGAGGATGTCGTCTGCCGTCTGGGTGTGATCACACTTACCGGGACGGGGATACATAATACAATCTATTATTCTCTGCGTCTGATCTTCCTTGTGGTCGGGACCTCCGTGATGACGCTCACGACGTCGCCGAATAAGCTGACGGACGGCATGGAGGAGGGGCTGCGTCTCTTTTCCCGCATCGGGATTCCGGTTCATGAAATCGCCATGATGATGTCGATCGCCCTGCGCTTTATCCCGATCCTTGCCGAAGAGGCGGATAAGATAAAAAAGGCACAGATGGCGCGGGGAGCCGGTTTTGATGAGGGCGGGCTGCTGCAGAAGGCAAAAAGTCTGATTCCAATCCTGGTTCCGCTGTTTGTCTCCGCGTTCCGGAGGGCCAACGATCTCTCGCTTGCCATGGAAGCGCGGTGTTACCGGGGCGGCGAGGGACGGACAAAGATGAAACCGCTGGTATATGAACGAAGGGACTATACAGCCTATGCGGTGATCCTGCTTTTTATGGCGGCTGTGATCGCAATCCGGGTTCTGTATATTGTACTATGAAAGTGTCATCAATAGACAGGCAGATGGGGGTGCTTGCACACCCAGATGACTGGATATTGGATGACCAAGCCGGTATGAGCAAGTAGGGCGATAGCCCGGATTGCGAATACCGGCGGCGATTGCGGGGCGCTAGACGTCCGGGGGACGTCTGTTTAGCG
>JAJBUT010000206.1 GCA_020860185.1 Lachnospiraceae bacterium
GTCAATACCCCGGGCAACAGGATTTAGCCGCATACCGTTTTTACAGCGACGCAAGCCTTGCCTCGACATCCTCCATCATCGCCTCGTATTTCTTCAGCTTCTCCCGCTCGACCTCCACTTTCTCCGCGGGCGCCCGGCTCAGGAACTTCTCATTTTTCAGCATACCGTTGGATCGCGCGAGCTCCTTCTCCAGCTTTTCCTTCTCTTTCAGCAGGCGCTCCCGCTCCTTCTCCATGTCGACGAGCTCCTCCAGCGGGACATAGATCACCGCCTTGGGAATGACCACGGACACCGCGTCCTCCGGGATACCGGTTTTGTCCGCCTGCACATGAATCTGCGCTGCACTGATCAGGTTTTTATAGACGTCCTGAAACGCGTCCAGGCGGGCGCATACATTCTCATCCTGCGAGACCACATAGTAACTCACCTTCCGGCTGGGCGGAACATTCATCTCAGAGCGAAGATTCCGCACGCCCTTCACCAGCGTCTTGACCGCCTCGATGGAAACCTCCGCCTGCTCAAAGTGAAGCTCCTCCCTGTACTCCGGCCAGGAGGCCAGCATGATCGTGTCCTCCTCCGGGCAGAGCGTGCAGTAAATCTCCTCCGAGATAAACGGCATAAACGGATGCAGCATCTTCAATGCGTTGACCAGAACCGTTTTCAGCGTCCAGAGCGCGCTGTTCGCCGCCTCCGGGCGCTCCTCCTTCTGATAGAGACGCGTCTTGCTGATCTCTATATACCAGTCGCAGAACTCCTCCCAGATGAAATCAAATACCTTCTGAACCGCAATGCCCAGCTCGTATTTGTCCATGTTTTCCGTCACGTCTTTCGCCAGCGTATTAACCTTTGACAGAATCCACCTGTCCACCGGAAACAGATCCTCCGGAGCAGGCTCATACGGCTGCTCCTCACCGAGGTGCATCAGGATAAAACGGGACGCATTCCACACCTTGTTCGCGAAATTGCGGCTCGCCTCCACACGCTCCCAGTAAAAGCGCATATCATTGCCCGGCGCGTTCCCGGTCACCAGCGTCAGACGCAGCGCGTCCGCGCCGTACCTGTCGATCACCTCCAGCGGATCAATGCCGTTTCCGAGGGATTTACTCATCTTCCTTCCCTGCGCGTCACGCACCAGGCCGTGAATCAGCACCGTATGGAACGGCTCCGTCCCCGTCTGCTCAATCGCGGAAAACACCATGCGGATGACCCAGAAAAAGATGATATCATAGCCGGTCACCAGCACATCGGTAGGATAAAAATACTCCATCTCCTCCGTCTTCTCCGGCCATCCCAGCGTGGAGAACGGCCACAGTGCCGACGAAAACCATGTATCCAGTGTATCCTCATCCTGATGAAGGTGTGTGCCGCCGCATTTCTCACATGTACACGGCGCCTCCTTCGCCACCATCATATGGCCGCAGTCATCACAGTAATACGCAGGTATCTGATGTCCCCACCAGAGCTGACGGGAAATACACCAGTCGCGGATGCTCTCCAGCCAGTGCAGATACGTCTTGCCGTAATTCTCCGGGACAAACTTCAGACGGCCGGATTTCAGCGCGTCGATGGCGGGCTTCGCCATCTCCTCCATCCGCACAAACCACTGCGGCTTGATCATCGGCTCCACCGTCGTCTTGCAGCGGTCATGGGTGCCGACATTGTGTACATGATTTTCAATCCGGACGAGCAGTCCCATCTCGTCCAGCCTTTTAACGATCGCCTCGCGCGCCTCATAGCGATCCATGCCCTCATAGATGCCGCCGTTCGCGTTGATCGTCGCATCATCGTTTAAGATGTTGATTTCCTCTAACCCGTGCCGCTTCCCGACCTCGAAATCATTCGGGTCATGCGCCGGCGTAATCTTCACACAGCCGGTTCCGAACTCGCGATCCACATAGGCGTCCGCGATGACCGGAATCTCCCGGTTTACAATGGGCAGCAGCAGCTTCTTCCCGATCAGATCCTGATATCTCTCATCGTCCGGATTGACCGCGACCGCGGTATCGCCGAGCATCGTCTCCGGACGGGTCGTCGCAATCTCGACAAACCTGCCTTCCTCGCCGATGATCGGATAGCGGATATGCCAGAAATGTCCATCCTGCTCCACATGCTCTACCTCAGCATCAGAAATAGAAGTTTTGCAGACCGGACACCAGTTGATAATACGGGAGCCCTTGTAGATATATCCCTTGTCAAACAGACGGACAAAGACCTCCTTCACCGCGTCGGAGCAGCCCTCGTCCATGGTAAACCGTTCCCTCTCCCAGTCAGCGGAGGAACCCATTTTCTTCAGCTGCCGCACGATGCGTCCGCCATACTCATCCTTCCACTCCCAGGCATATTTCAGGAACTCCTCCCTGGTCAGATCCGCCTTGTCGATGCCCTTCTCCTTCAGGCTCGCAATGACCTTCACCTCCGTGGCGATGGCGGCATGGTCAGTCCCCGGCTGCCAAAGTGCAGAGTAGCCCTGCATTCTCTTATAACGAATCAGGATATCCTGCATCGTATTGTCCAGCGCGTGGCCCATGTGAAGCTGGCCGGTGATATTCGGCGGCGGCATCACGATGGTGAACGGTTTTTTGTCGGGATCCACTTTCGCGTGGAAATAGTGGTTGTCCTCCCATTTTTTATAAAGACGATCCTCGATCCCCTTCGGGTCGTAGGTCTTGGCTAATTCCTTCATGCTGTTGCTCCTCTTTCTACGATTTATCTCAATTCTTTTCGAAACGGAAATGACTGCTCTTCGAGTCTGCGCTCCGCCCCGTCATCACCGCCGATAATCGGAATCATAACAGATTCCAATGAAAACACCTTAAACAAGATTTTCGAAAATGTCAAGTGCAGGATTATATAACCCTGCACAGAAGATTGAAAGGCTTCCGCTTCATCAATGATAACGATGAATTTATTGCCCGTTTTATGCTGATATCAAAGAGTTCATTCGCTAATACCTCTTCCTGTTTCACAATTGGGTATAACGAATCATTTTGCTAATCACTTACCACAAAGCACCCTTTAAATCAACTCGCGAATTTTCAGACAACTTAAAAGTTTTCGCAAACCTTTTTGAAACATGGTTCATCCTCTGACAGAATAATATGTCGACATTCGGCAGACAATTCACCTGGTTTCCAATATATTTTGTATCATTCATCCCGGATGAAGGAACTGTCAAAAATATCCTCCCGGATGAATATTTTCTGAACATCAATCCAGGAGGATATATATATTGCTTTATTGGTTTACATAAAATCTGTTACAGTCCCGGTCGCGCTGACACTGTCTCATTTTCTGTTAATATGCCGCCCGGAAAATTTCAATAATCTGTTCCTTACTTGCACGGCGCGGATTCGTCAGCTGGCATACATCCTTCATCGCATTCTCGGCCATAATTTCAAAATCTTCTTCTTTTACACCCAGGCTTCGAAGATTTTCAGGAATCCCTACCAGACTGCTCAGCTGTCGAATGGCATGGATTGCTTTGTGGGCTGCTTCCATAGGAGATAATCCTTCTGTATTTTCGCCCATAGCTCTTGCAATATCGCCAAAGCGGTTTGTACTGGCAATGATATTAAATTCTTCTACATATGGAAGGAGGATCGCATTGCATACGCCGTGAGGAAGATTATAATAACCTCCCAGCTGATGCGCCATGGCATGTACGTAGCCGAGAGAAGCATTGTTAAATGCAATTCCGGCCAGATACTGTGCATATGCCATTTTGTCACGTGCCTTCATATATTGTCCGTTTGCAACTGCTTTCGGAAGATAATGACTGATCATTTTGATTGCGTCAATAGCTGCTCCGTCGGTTAATGGATTAGATGCTGTAGATACGTATGCTTCTATCGCATGTGTTAAGGCATCCATCCCTGTTGCCGCTGTTAATGAAGGCGGCATTCCAACCATAAGCTTTGGATCGTTGATTGCAATCTGAGGCGTAACACGCCAGTCTACAATTGCCATCTTTACATGCCGTGAAGTATCTGTAATAATACAGAACCTGGTGATTTCCGAAGCTGTTCCTGCTGTTGTATTCACTGCGATCAGGGGGCACATGGGATTACCGGATTTATCTACTCCTTCATAATCGCTGATTTTGCCTCCGTTCGCAGCAATCAGTCCAATGGCTTTTGCACAGTCATGAGAGGAACCGCCTCCGAGAGAAATGATAGAATCACAATTATTTTCGCGGAATACTTTTATTCCCTCTTCTACATTTATATCTTTCGGGTTGGGCTCTGCTCCGCCAAATACAACGCTGTCTAATCCTGCCTCCGTTAAAATATTCTGAATCTTTTCTGCCATTCCGCTGGAAGCGAGAAAACCGTCAGTAACAATCATGACCTTTTTTCCGCCCAGACTTTTCATCAGTGTGCCGGTTTCGTTTACCGAATCTTCTCCGAACAGGTTTCTTGTTGGTAAAAAATAATACGTGGTTGCCATTTTGGGGCTCCTTTCTTTTTATGTCCTTTTTTGCTGTCGATTCAGTCAATCCCGCACTACAGCTTCCCTGAACTATGAGGAAGTGAAATCCGCAACTGACTGTGACACCGATTCTACCAACAAACTGATATCTTTGAAATGTTCAGACAGAGAAAAAAACAGGATACCAGACAAATCACCATTGAATAAAAATATTAGACAGGCGCCTTACTGCTTCCCGAAGCGTATTTTCATCCAGATCTGAATAGTTAATGACAAGTATATGCTGATATTCCGGACGGATTTCACCGCAAAATTCGGACAGACAGGAGATATTAATCCCCTGATTTCTCGCTGCCCATTTAATTTCAATATCTGTGAGAGAGGTATCCAGTTTAATCAGAAGATGTGTACCGTTTTCCGTTCCGGTTGCACTTACAACAGGAAGCACCCGTGATTGTTTAATCAGACGCAGCAGACGCTCCCCTTCTGTACGGTAATATTTTTTTATTCTGTTTAAATGACGTTCAAAATAACCTTTTTGAATAAACTTAGCCAGTGCATATTGCTCCAGACTGGATACTGTGTTCGAAAAAAAGTTTGATGTCTGTATGTATTTTTCCATAAGTTTTTCAGGAAGAATCATATAACTGATTCTGATCGCAGGTGCAAGCGTCTTATTAAAGGTATTCATATATATAACCCGGTGGTTTCTGTCCAGTCCTTTCAGGGCAGGTATGGATTTGGTGCGGTATCTGAATTCGCAGTCATAATCATCTTCGATAATATATCGGTCCGGACGTTCGGATACCCATTCAAGAACCTCCTGTCTGCGAATCGCCGTCATAACTGTTCCCAGAGGATAATGATGCTCAGGGGAGACATGAATCACACTGGCATGGCTTTGTTTCAGACTATCCATATTGATTCCGTTTTCATCCATTTCTACCCATCTCCACTGCAGTCCGTTTTCTTCATAGATACGCGGAATTTTCTTATAACCGGGATTTTCTACAGCATAAACTGCATGAGATGGGAGAATTTTTATTAACCTGCTGTATAGATATTCGATTCCTGCTCCTATGACAATACATTCGGGAGATACATTGATTCCGCGGGAGCGGTACAGATATTCAGCAATTTCGCTCCGCAATTCTTCTTCGCCGAGAAAATTTCCGCGCATGATCAGCTCCATTTCATATTCGGCTAAAACTTCGCGGATAACCTTTTTCCAGGTAGAAAAAGGAAATTTATTGTATACTGTATTATTTGCTGTAAAATCAACGAACCAATTTTCTTCATGATAAATTTTTGTAAATTCCAGCGGTTTCGGGCGGTATTCTTCCATTGCCTTTACATCTGCAACAAAATACCCCTTTTTTTCTTTGGACAGTATATATCCTTCCATCAGAAGCTGATCATAGGCATTTATAACGGTCGTAATACTGATTCCGTTATCTTTTGCCATCTGCCGTTTGGACGGAAGTCTGGTGCGGGTAGGAATCCTTCCGCTTAAAATATCCTTTTTCAGACATTCATACAGGTATTCATACAGTTTCTGATCATTTTTATGATTGAAATCATACACTAACATTCTGGCATCCTTTTTTTGAATTGTTCTGGTTATTTTTTAAATATCAGATCCTATTATAATAAAAAATATAGCCAAAGTAAACAGAAAGCGGTGAGTCACATGGGTATATATGCTGTAACAGGAGGATCCGGCAGCATAGGGAAAAAAACAATAGAATTATTAAAGAAACGCGGACATGAAGTAATTAATATAGATATTTATCATAGCGATATCGAAGCGGATCTCTCGATTCCGGAAGGGCGCCAGAAAGCATTGGATGAGCTTGCTTCTATGTGTCCGGATGGAATTGACGGGCTGATCTGTTCTGCAGGTGTGTCCGGATCCTGCGGAAATCCGGAAATGATCGTATCACTGAATTTTTTCGGAACAATTGCAATGGTAAACGGCGCATACGATTTACTGTTGAAAAAAAGAGGCACCTGCGTAATTGTTACTTCAAATGTGATCTCTCAATATAAAGTAAGAATGGATCTTGTGGATCTTTTAAATAACAGCAGCGAAGATGAGTATCGGATCTGCAAATTGATATCACGTATGGATAAAACAGATTTATCAACAGGTACGGCGCTGTATGTTGCAAGCAAATATGCACTGACCAGATGGATGAGGAGACGTTCGGCCTCTTATGCAGCCAATGGCGTTCGCATCAATGCAGTAGCTCCCGGAAATATTCATACGGCTATGACTGCTACCAGATCCATGAATGAAAAGATGGCACTAAATGCACTGCCGATTCCTACAAAATATGGAAAAGAAACTTTGATGGAGTCGATAGAGATTGCTTATGCCATTGTATTTCTTGCTTCTTCGGAAGCCTGCGGCATCAATGGAATCGTCATGTTTGTGGATGGCGGAACAGATGCATTGCTGAATGCGGAAAAAGTATATTAAGCTTCCTGTATAATTCAAAGTGTAGAGGGGGTTGACTAAAGAAAATACCTC
>JAJBUT010000051.1 GCA_020860185.1 Lachnospiraceae bacterium
TTTATTTACAACAAAAAAGAGAGGTGATAACCTCTCCAAAGTGTTTAACTACCGGTTATGTAAGGCAGGCGTTGAGAAATCTTTCGCATATGTGTATTTTCTGTGTGTTTTCCATGATTTGCGTAAAGTAAGTATTGACATTTTCCGCTTTTAGGATAAAAATATATTACAATATTGTTACGATACCGTTACCGCTCCGGTTTGTTTTGAGGAAGCTGCACGGAGGCCGGTGTTTCGGATTCCGGTCTGCCTGAAAGACGCATGATGAAGGACGGCGTTTCAGGTTTGTACAGATATATACAAAACAGACGGCATATGGGAGGATAAAGGCATGGGGTGTCCGGATTTTGTCTGCATGGGTTTTCAGAAATGCGGAACATCGACACTGTATGAGATCCTGCGTCAGCATCCGCAGATCGCGCTGTGCAGTGATGTGAAGGAGCCGATGTATTACCGGGTTCCGGTGTGGAGTACTGTTTTCTGGGGGAAGGTGGGATATCGGGTGCGATATTTCACATATCTGAAAAAGGATGATCCGAGGCTGAGAGGTGAGGTGAATGCCGGGCTGACCTTTAACGGCTGTGCCGGAAAGCTCACGAGAAATTTGGATCCGGATACGAAAATGATCTTTATGCTGCGCAATCCGGTTGACCGGAGCTACTCTGCCTACAAATATTTCCTCGCGCGAGGTTTTCTGCCGGAAGAGGCGGTGGAGGATGATCAGAGGCTTGGGCACGCGGCGGGATTCGACCGTTATGTACATACGGTGCTGGATGACCCGGCCGGCCGGAATGAGATCATGGAGAAGCGCATGAAATATCTCGTCCTTTCGCAGAGCAATTACGGAGCCTGCATTGACGAGTATCTGTCTGCGTTTGACCGGAAAAACATGCACTTCATCGTGTTTGAGGATTTTATCTGTGATGAGCATCGGTTCTGCCGGGGGCTTTACGAGTTCCTGAATATTGACGACGCGGAGGGGATCCGTTACGGGCTGGCGGTAAATCCTGGAAACGAGAGAGCGGTTTCTGCTTCCCGGGCGAAGCATTTTATGATCGTAAAGGGCTGGAACTATTTTCTTTATGACCTGTGCGCCATCAGGCACTGGAATCCGCCTTTTTATAAATGGTTTTGCAGATACTATGACCGGGTTCGAAGGAAAACATTGGTTCCGGATACGGACAGGTCGAAGCTGCTTCCCGAGACCCGCGCCTTTCTGGAACGTTACTTCGATGCGGATGTCGCGAGGACGGAGGAAATCACCGGTATGCCATTAAAATCCATGTGGAAGTGGGGAACAACGCCATGATACAAGTGTTTTTTGTCTGCCTGTTTGCCGGAGTCGTCGCGGGCATTGAGATTGGGTTTGCCAGTGTTTCAGCGGCTACGATCATCGCGCCCATCCTGATCGCACTGCTGGGCGTTCCGTGGTATGAGGCCATCGGCATCGGACTCGCGGCGGATGTGCTGGCAGCCGCCTTTGCCGCATATGAATATCGAAAACAGATTGATGTAAAAAACGGGCTGATCATGCTTGCGTTTGTGCTGATCATGACCTTTGTCGGCAGTTATTTCTCGCAGTACCTGCCGAATTCGGAGATGAGCTGGATATCCATCATTCTGTCGCTGATCACGGGACTGCGTTTTCTGCGGAGTGCGAAGGGAAAGGAGGGGAAGAACTTTCTTTCCTTTTTCACGCAATGGGACTGGATGAAACGGGCGCTCGCCATCGGCGTCGGCTGCTACATCGGCTTCTGGTGCGGGTTTGTCGGAGCCGGGGGCGGGATGATGATGCTCTTCGGACTGACGATTGTTCTGGGCTATGAGGTGAAGACGGCGGTCGGCACCGGCGTCTTTATCATGATTTTTACGGCGCTGATCGGAGCGGTTTCCCATGGATATTTCGGAGACATGCAGGACTATATCCCTGCGCTGATTTTCTGCTGCATTTTTACTTTTATCGCCGCATGGATCTCTTCTAAATTTGCCAATCGGATGGAGACCCGGAAGACCAGTCTGGTGACCGGGACGATTCTGCTGGTGCTGTGCGTGTGCCTGATTATTAAGATGGCGGTGTCGCTGATGTGACGGATTTTCTACTGCAGCACAATAACCGGTGCAGAATTTCCTGCGCCAGACACGATGCGGCCGCTTTTTTGCATGTGTAGTGAAGGGTTGTGCATAGTGAGCGGAAATGACGGCTGTGCAGTCATCACTATCTATGAAAAAATATGGATAAAAGTTATTCTTTCCTTGAAAAAAATGATTCCTACGATTATAATAGGAAATAATGTCAACCGATTGTTTCTGGAACATATTAACAATTAGGCGCGGACAAAAGGTTTTGTTTTGCCTCGCCGGTAATTGTGTGTCAGATGACAGAGCATGGGTAAGAGTATGGAAGGAAGGAACACAATGAATGCAGCAGTTTTAGCGGAGGAAATTATAGACGGAAGGCGGCTGAGCCGGGAGGATGACCTGTCCGGCTTTATCGACTGCCCTCTGGAGGAACTGTGTCGGGGCGCCGACCGGATCCGGGCGCATTTTCGCGGAGATAAGGTAGATCTCTGTACGATTATCAACGGGAAGAGCGGACAGTGCAGTGAGGACTGCAAATATTGTGCACAGTCCTGCCACAACCACACAGGCGTGGAAGCGTACGCCTTTTTGCCGACAGAGCAGATTGTGCGGGAGGCGCTGGCGAATGAACGCGAGGGTGTGGACCGTTTTTCTATCGTGACGGCGGGACGGCGCCTGAGTGACAGTGACTTTGAGAAGGCAATCGACGCGTATCAGGCGATGCACCGGCAGTGCAGGCTGGCTCTCTGTGCTTCCCACGGGCTGCTTACGACAGAGCAGTTTCGCCGGCTGCGCGAGGCGGGTGTGACCGGCTACCACGCGAACATCGAGACATCCCGCAGATTTTTTCCGTATATCTGCACGACACATACCTATGACGATAAGATTGAGACCATCCGGCGGGCGCAGGCGGAAGGAATGCATGTCTGTTCCGGCGGGATCATCGGCATGGGTGAGACATGGGAGGATCGGCTGGACATGGCGGTCAGCCTGTCGGAACTCCATGTGATGTCCATTCCGATCAATGCGCTCAATCCGATTCCGGGCACGCCGCTGGAGGGAAGAGCGCCGCTGGAAGAGAAGGATATCCTGCGGACGATCGCGTTATTCCGTTATCTGAATCCGGAGGCGGATGTACGGCTGGCAGCGGGAAGGGCGCTGCTGACGGAGACCGGGAGACAGGCGTTTTCAAGCGGAGCCAGCGCGACGATCACAGGGAATATGCTGACGACGACGGGATCGGATATTTGCAGCGACCGCAGGATGCTGACGGAGATGGGTCGCAGGATCATACCGGGTACAGCTGACTGTAACTGACTGTTATTGATGAGGGCAGTGGAGTTATGCGTAACCCGGAGCATAGAAAGCAATCGGCTTTCATAGATGTTGGAGCGCTGCGATAGCAGCGCATGGGAGTTTACAATGAATCGGATTATGTATATTGTATGTATAAAAACATGATGTGGGGAAATGATATATGCTGAATCAATTTTCCAGAACTGAGCTCCTGCTCGGCAGAGAGCGGATGGAAAAGCTCTTTGCTTCGCGCGTCGCCGTGTTCGGAATCGGCGGCGTCGGCGGTTACACGGTGGAGGCGCTGGCACGCAGCGGCGTCGGAACGCTGGATCTGATCGACGACGACCGGATCTGTCTGACGAACCTGAATCGCCAGATTCTGGCGACGCGTCAGACTGTCGGGAAATATAAGGTGGATGTGGCAAGAGAGCGCATTCTGTCAATCAATCCGAATGCGGTCGTTTATACTTATAAGACCTTTTATATGCCGGATATGGCAGAGAAGTTTGATTTTTCTCTGTATGATTATGTGGTGGACGCCATCGACACGGTGACGGGAAAGATTGCCCTGGTCATGCAGGCGGAGCAGTCCGGCACGCCCATCATCAGCTGTATGGGAGCGGGCAACAAGATGGACGCCTCCGCTTTGGAGGTGGCGGATATCTATGAGACGAGCGTCTGTCCGCTGGCGCGGGTGATGCGCCGGGAACTGAAAAAACGCGGCGTCAAAAAACTGAAGGTCGTCTATTCCAGGGAACCGGCCATGCAGCCCATGGGGGACTCTGAGACCGGCTGTAAGAGCGGATGCATCTGTCCGCCCGGCACGGCGCGGAACTGTCTGCAGCGTCGTCAGGTGCCGGGCAGCAATGCGTTTGTGCCGGCCGCGGCGGGTCTGATTATTGCCGGCGAAGTGGTACGGGATCTGAGCGGGTGTTGACAGTTCCTAAACGCTGATCATCTTTATAAGCCCTGCCTCACGGGTCGCATAGATATTTGAAAACAATCTCTTACGTGTTGACATGATGATTCTGTTTCAGATACTGAAAAACCGCGAAACCTGTTTTTCAGATCAGATTGCCCGGGATAAAACAGTTATCCTGATCAATCGGGATCGGTTCTTCACACATACAGATGATGCCGCCGCAGCCGCGATTTAATGAGGCTTTGTCGATGACACTGTATTTTTTTATCTCACGCCGATCGGGCGAAGCACTTTTCTTGATTTCCAGCGGATGAATGACATCGTTCTCTTCTATAAAGACGTCGATCTCTTTCCTGTTGGAGTCGCGAAACCAGGTAAGGTTCACCTTTGATTTTGCATAAGCATAGTTTTTTACAAGCTCCATCACGACGTAGTTTTCGTAAAAATGACCGCTTGCGGCACCGTTTCGCAGTGTGTCCGGTGTCAGCCACATGCTCAGATATGCACATAATCCCGTGTCGCAGAAGTACAGTTTCGGTGTTTTGCTGAGCCGTTTCAGCGCATTGTTGGAAAAGGGCATGAGCAGGTAGACGATATGCAGTCCTTCAAGCACTCGGAGCCACTGTTTTGCTGTGGACGGGGCAATGTCAGCAGATTCAGCCAGCGTTGTGTAATTGACCTGTTCCGAGACGAGAGAGGCGCATCCTGTAAGGAATCTGCGGAATCTTACCGCATCGGTAATCCCTCCGGCTTCGGTGGCGTCACGCATCAGATATGTTTCTATATAGGAATTGAAGTATTCCTGTCGGAGTTCATCGTCTATCCCCTGCACCTGCGGCATGCCGCCCTCACAGATGTGCTGAAACACCTGAATCACATCGTTTTTCGGAAGCCTGCGTTGCCGTGTCTGCAAGGCGGTCAGCGAGAAATCCAGATCATCATCGAATATAACCCCCGACTTTTCTCTGGCAGACAGACTGTACAACTCTAATATTCCGATTCTTCCGGCCAGGGTTTCCCGGACATTCTTTATCATCTCATATTGCTGAGAACCGGTCAGCCAGATCAGTCCTTTTTCATCGTTCTCATCACAAATGATTTTGATTTGCTCAAACAACTCCGGCGCCTTCTGTACCTCATCAATCAGGATCGGCGGCTTCCAGGTCTGAAAGAACAGCTGAGGGTCAGACACGGCAAGCTCTCTGACCATGGCATTATCCATGGTGACATACGTTCTGCCATCCTCGGCTAAATGTTTCAGCATCGTCGTTTTGCCGACCTGTCGGGCACCTGTAACAAGGATGACTTTGAAAAAATCATTGAGTTTCAGGAACTTTCTTTCAAGTTCCCGTGAGATGTATGTCATTTCGAACCTCCGTTTTTAAGATAATCTGTGATGAATCATATTTTATCATAATATTTGCCGGCGGGTCAAGAAGTTCTGCTATGTTTCTGTTTCATTTCCGGTGCAGTGTCCCTTCATTACTAATTGGACTTTATGCGCTGAATCATAATGTTCTGCATTAGAGAACACACATATTTATTTGAAATTTTACTGACATTTTTTCCCCAGCGTGTTACACTTTCAAAAAAGCAAACGGAAAAGACTGCTTCGCAGTTATCATCACGTGATTTATGAAAAACGGGAGGTCTGTCATGAAATATTCAGAAAACGGTATCCAGTACCACCTCGGCATACAGAACGGTGACGTAGGAAAATATGTCATTCTTCCGGGAGATCCGAAACGATGCGCGAAGATCGCGTCGCATTTTGATGACACTCGTCTCGCGGCGGATGTGAGAGAGTTTACCACTTATACCGGGTATCTGGACGGCGAGAAAGTCAGCGTGACATCCACGGGAATCGGCGGGCCGTCAGCAGCTATCGCCATGGAGGAACTGGTTCGCTGCGGCGCGGATACGTTCATTCGTGTGGGTACCTGCGGCGGCATGCAGGAGCGGATCAAAAGCGGAGATCTGGTCATCGCCTCCGGAGCGGTTCGGATGGAGGGCACAAGCAGGGAATACGCGCCGGTTGAGTTTCCGGCAGTGGCGGATTTCCGGGTCGTACAGGCTCTCTCGCAGGCGGCGCACGAGCTGGATTATCCGGCGCATGTCGGTGTGGTGCAGTGCAAGGATTCTTTCTACGGACAGCATGAACCGGAGATCATGCCGGTCGGATATGAGCTGACACAGAAGTGGGAGGCGTGGAAGCGGCTGGGATGCCTGGCCTCCGAGATGGAGTCGGCCGCGCTGTTCGTCGTCGCGGCGCATCTGGGCGTTCGTGTCGGTTCTGTTTTTCTGACCGTGGCGAACCAGGAGCGGGAGCGGCTGGGGCTGGAAAATCCGGTGGTGCATGATACCGGTGCGGCGATCGAGGTGGCGGTGCAGGCGCTGCGATTGCTGATGTAAGAAAATAGTAAGGAACTGTTAAGAAATAACTTTTAAATAGTGCGCCGGATTTTTCTTCGAGA
>JAJBUT010000164.1 GCA_020860185.1 Lachnospiraceae bacterium
GTATCCTGAATCCGCCGAAGTATGTACTTTCCATCTTTAAATATGAAGCAGACCTGAAAAAGTATGAAGCCCGGATCCGGAAGGACCGGAGCAAAGCTGTCCGGGACGAAGGCGAGAAGTATCTGGAAGCGCTGCGGCGCGCGCTGGAGAACGCCGACGGCCTGGACGTTATCTTTGACAAGCATATGGTAGACCGGACGGGTAAATATATCGTGTTCTGCGCGAACAAAGAGCATATGGACGAGATGATGGGGCATATGGAGTGGTTTGCAAAGGTCGATCCATCTCCGCATGTGTACTCACTGTATGCCGCAGACCCGTCTGCAGATAAGGAGTTTGAAGCTTTTAAAGCAGATAATGATGACAGCCACTTACGGCTTCTCTACTGCATTGACGCTTTAAACCAGGGGATCCATGTGCCGGATGTCAGCGGCGTGATTCTGTTCCGCCCGACTGTCTCTCCGATTGTCTACAAGCAGCAGATCGGGCGCGCGCTGTCAGCTTCCAAAAAGAAAGACGCCGTTATCTTTGATATCGTGCTGAATATTGAAAACCTGTATTCCATCGGGGCCGTCGAGGAAGAGATGGAGATCGCCACTGCCTATTACCGCGAGCTGGGTGAGAGTGCATATGTCGTAAATGAACATTTTAAGATCATCGATGAGGTACATGACTGCCTCGATCTGTTCGACCGGTTGAACGATGTGCTGGGCGGTTCCTGGGATCTGATGTATGAGAAAGCAAAAACGTACTATGACGCTTACGGTAGTCTGGAAATCCCTCAGCGGTATATGACGGAGGACGGCTATTCCCTCGGCTCGTGGGTGAGCGCACAGCGCGCCGTCCGCGTCGGCACGATGCACGGGAGCCTGTCAGAAGAGCAGATCCGGAAACTGGACGCCATCGGCATGGTCTGGGAGAGCCGGAATGAGCTGGCCTGGGCGAGGAACTATCATGCTGCGGAACAGTATTACAAAGAACACGGCGTGCTGGATGTGCCGGGAAGCTATGTAACGGAAGACGGCATCCGTCTGGGCAATTGGCTGAAAAACATCCGCAAGTGGAAAAATGCCGGCGCACACCAGAATTACCTGACACCGGAGCGGGTGGCCCGGTTGGACGCCATCGGCATGGTCTGGGATATGCTGGATTACTACTGGGAGTGTTCCTACCGGGCGGCCTACGAGTATTTTCGCGAGAACAGGCATCTCGATGTCCCGGCTAAATATGTGACGGAAGACGGCATCCGTCTGGGCGTCTGGATCCAGCGCCTGCGTTATGCGGGAAACGGAACAATGAAAGAAACGACCCTCACAGACGACCAGATCAAACGCCTGGATGCCATCGGCATGATCTGGTCAGACCGGAATGAGCGGCAGTGGGATAAATATTTCGAGCAGGTGAAACAGTACTATCAGCTGCACGGGAACCTCTCAATCCCCAAGACCTATGAGGTCGACGGCCTGAAGCTGGGGAACTGGTTCTCACACCAGAAGTCAGAGTACCGCGCCGGGCGGCTTTCAGAGCGCAGATCCGGAAAGTTCAAGGAAATCGGCATTGTCAGAGAGAGCGGCTCATGGGAATACAAGGTCGTTCTCGTCCGGAAATACCTGCGGGAGCACAACACCAGACACATCTCACAGGATGTCGTGGTGGAGGGTGTCTGGCTGGGCAAGTGGCTCGCCGTCCAGAGAAAAGCCCTGAAAGCCGGGAAGCTGAAGCCGGAGCAGGTAAAGCTGCTCAAAGGCATTCCGATGCGGACGAAAAATGAAGAACTGTGGGAACAGGCCTATGAACAGGCTCGTGCCTACTACAAAACATATGGAGATCTGAACATCTCCAGGAAGTATGTCACCGCTACCGGATATGGGCTCGGCAACTGGGTCAGCCGCCAGAGGCGCCTGCGGCGGGAAGGGCATCTCTCAGATGAACAGGTACAAAGGCTGGATGCTATTGGGATTGTTTGGGACGCTGAGAAAACCGCAGTGTAAATGAACCATAAACCAAAACAGCGGGAGATTTAAAATGTCGAATTTCCCAGAATAAATACAACAGAAATCACTTTTAGACGTGAATACAAATTCCGGTTATTAACAGATCGTCGCTTCGCCGCGTCTGTGATGCCGGATGACATAGCGAAGCTATGACCTGCGGTGAATGAATGGCGGGATGGCGAAGCTATGCTTGCGACAGAAACTTTTGAAAAAATTGATGGTTTAATCAGCATAAACTCATGTTCTAAGAACTTAATACAATATATAGCGCCATTCAGATACATTTAAGTGTGTAGTTTTTTCCGGGTTGTAAGTCAACCATTTTGCCTTACTCACTGGATGAATTTGAAAAAATCTATGTAAGAGTTTTGTGTATGCAATTGGAATAGAACAGTCAAAGAGTAATTGTAATTGAACAATATCAAACAGAAGATTTCGATGGAGAGAATATAAACTGATGTTTGACAGGGAGACAAAAGAAATCAAACAGAAAAATTTATGTGCCAATGACTTCAAGGGGTTTATCCGAAAAATAGAAGGCCTGGTTGAGGTCATTATCTTTGTTTTTATTTATTACTTCATCTGGAAGATGGCCTATCGGGGCGAAGAATTTCCAAATTATTATGGAAACGGGAAATACCTGCTCGCTCTGGTCTATGCGTTTCTTGTGTTCGTGTTTTTTTACCTTTGTGACAGTTTTAAATACGGACACCGGAAAATGACAGAAGTGATCATTTCCCAGTGGATTTCCATGGTGTTGGTGAATATTATCACCTATTTCCAGCTTTGCCTGATTGCAAACCGGATGGTCAGCCCGTTCCCTGTGATTGTGTTGCTTGCGATAGATCTGTTTATCGCCGCTTTATGCACGTATATATTTACATCTATTTATCATCATGTGTATGTACCGAAAAACATGGTCATGATCTATGGAAATGAGAAGGCCGTCGATCTGAAATTCAAGATGGATACACGTCCGGACAAATACTGCGTTACAAAAGTCCTTTCCTGTGAGGAGGGGTATGAAACAATCCGGAATGAGATCGCGGGACATGACGCAGTTATTATCAATGACGTTCCGGCTCAAATCCGTAATGATATTCTGAAATACTGCTATGCAAAAGGCGTGAGGACTTATGTGGTGCCGAAGGTCTCGGACATTATCGTCGGCGGCGCTGACGAAATCAATCTGTTTGATACGCCTTTGCTACTGGTGAAAGGCAGGGGCATCAGCCCGGCGCAGAAAGCGCTGAAACGGGTAGGAGATATTATTCTTTGCCTGATCGCTCTGATCCCGGGACTGCCGATCATGGCGGTCGTTGCGGCATGTATCCGGCATGAGGATCATGGGCCGGTATTTTATAAGCAGAAGCGCGTGACTGAGGGCGGCAGGGTGTTCGAGATATTGAAATTCCGGAGCATGGTTGTAGACGCGGATAAAATAGAAGGCGCTGTCCTTGCCACGGAAGATGATCCGAGGATAACAAAAACCGGACGAGTCATCCGGGCAATCCGGTTTGATGAGCTGCCGCAGATTTTAAACATTTTAAAGGGCGATATGAGCTGGGTGGGACCCCGGCCGGAACAGGTTGGATACACGGAGGAGTTTATAAAAGAAATGCCGGAGTACGCATTCAGGACGAAAGTGATCGGAGGGCTGACCGGGTACGCGCAGATTTATGAGAAGTATAATTCCTCACCGTATGATAAGGCGCGTCTGGATCTGATGTACATAGAAAATTATTCGCTGTTTCTGGACATCAAGCTGCTGTTCATGACTGTGCAGATTTTGTTAAAGAAAGAGAGCACGGAGGGAATTGACAAGGCGGATGAGCTTCGGGAGAAGAGGGAGAAACTGTTGAATGACGAAAATAATAAGAAGAAATGTATTGCCGCAAGGGAGACAGAGGAATTCAAAAAATCTTTGAACATACCTGACTAACATATGAATCATACACTGAGGGAAATTTTATAATGAATATTTTAATACATATTGGCTCAGACAAATTTCCTGATGAAGGTCCGGCTGCAAAACGGATGAAGGTCTTTTACGAAATATTAAAAGAGCAAGGACATCAGGTTACTGTTTTAACTCCAGCATATCGAGGAGAAATCAAACAAAGACAGGGTGTTTATTATTGCAAACTTCCTGAATTAAAGGATAAGAGTCCAATGAACAGGCTGATGAATCAGATCGGATTCGGGATCACATCGTTTTTCAAATCGTTTCGCACAGGGAAAGCTGACATAGTTATTACAACATCTCCTCCCGTCCTGGTCAGTCCATTTGGCTGGCTGATTGCTAAATTAAAACATGCGAAACTGGTTTATGATGTCAGGGATATATGGCCGGATGTGGCATGGGAAATGGAAAGTTTTGACAGAACTAGCCTATACAGCCGTATTTTTGAATTTGTAAGAAATTTTATGCTAAAGCACGCTGATCTGATCACTACTGTCAGCAATGGGAAAGTAAAAAAATTGCAGGGATACAGACCAAAAGCAGATGTTATTTATGTGACCAATGGATTAGACGAACATTTTTTGGAGAATGAAGACAGAGCGGAACTGGCTGATAAATATCATATGGATGAAAAATTCACCTGTGTTTACGTTGGCAATCTGGGATTGGCTCAGGGGCTCATGCAGTTGATGCATGTTGCAAAAAAAGCAAAAGAAAATAGATTGGATGTACAGTTTCTTCTTTTTGGTAGTGGTGTAGAAGAGAACGAGTTAAAAACTTACGCATTGGAAAATCAGCTGGATCATGTGTTTTTTCCGGGAAAACTCCCGAATGCGGATATGTACACAATTTTGAAACATGCGAAAGTGAGTTTTGTCTCTCTGGTGAATGAGAACCTGAAAGACAGCGTGCCAACAAAAATGTTCGAAGCCCTGGGAGTGGGGTGCCCGGTGCTTTTGGCAGCAGTTGGGGATGCTGTAGATATTTTGCGTGAATGTAATCTGGGAGAAACTGTCAGGCCAAATGATGAGGAGTCTCTTTGGGATGCTTTTTACAGATTGTATAAAAGCATGCCTGAAATACTTAAGAATCAAGAAAACGCAAAAGAAATAGTTTATATGAAGTATTCCCGCCAGAGGGCAGCGATAATGTTGGAACGTGAATTATCCAGGAGATTTCAAAAGAAATGAGATTCAGTGAGCGTTCTGAATAAATAATGTACTGTCAGTCAATGTATTGTCTGTCAATCAAACAAGATAGAGAAACCATAAGAAATCAGAAAACAGGAGAAAAAAATGTCAAAGGTAAATGTAATAGGATTGGGATACATAGGACTTCCCACGGCACTGATGCTGGCTTCCCATGGCGTAGATGTTACAGGAACAGATTATAATGAGGAACTTGTGGCAACGCTGCAGGCGGGCCATACCACGTTTCAGGAAGACGGATTGGACGAACTGTTTCAGAAAGCGGTAGAGAAAGGAATTGAATTTACAACAGATTATCAGGTGACAGACACGTATATTATTTCTGTTCCGACTCCCTATGATAAATTCAGCAAAAAGGTAGATGCCTGCTATGTGGTGGCAGCTGTGAAAAATGTCATGGAGGTATGCCCGAAGGGTGCGACCGTCGTTATCGAATCAACGATTTCTCCGGGCACAATTGATAAGTTCATCAGGCCGGTGATTCAGGATAACGGATTCAGGATTGGCGAGGATATCCATCTCGTCCATGCGCCCGAGCGTATTATACCTGGAAATATGGTTTACGAGCTGCTCCACAATAACCGCACGATCGGGGCGGACAGCCGTGAGATCGGGGAGAAGATAAAAGCATATTATGCTTCTTTCTGTCAGGGGGAGATTGTCGTGACAGATATCCGTACAGCAGAGATGACAAAAGTCGTGGAGAACACGTTCCGTGCGGTCAATATCGCGTTTGCGAATGAACTGGCGAAAATCTGCCGCCATGACGACATGGACGTCTATGAGATCATCCGAATCTGCAACATGCATCCCCGCGTAAACATCCTGCAGCCCGGACCCGGTGTAGGCGGTCACTGTATCAGTGTGGATCCGTGGTTCCTTGTGGGCGATTATCCAAGCCTGGCGAAGGTGATCGATGAGTCCATGAAGACCAACGACGGTATGCCTGATTTTGTGCTGAACCGGATTTTTGAGATTATGAAAGAAAAAGGGATGACGGATATCAATCGCGTCGGTCTATACGGCCTGACTTACAAAGAAAATGTTGACGATATGCGGGAGTCCCCTACTCTGCAGCTGCTGGAGAGCCAGGAACGGCATCTCGCGGGCGGGCTGAAGGTGTATGACCCGTTTATCACAAAGGAAGTGGTAGCGAACCAGTATCATGGCCTGGATGAATTTTTAGAAGCGGTGGATTTCGTTGTCATCATGGTGAAGCACGATGAGATCCGAGAGCAGATGGATAAGCTGGCCGGGAAGGTTATTCTTGACTGCCATAATATCTGCGGGCTGCCGGGGGTATATCATTTATGATTTCCGGTAAAAAGAGAATAGATGAAGTAGATATGCTCAGAGGAATTGCTGCGGTGTTGATGATTCTGGGTCATTCATTTATAGAATATCCGGTCAATATAAGTAACATACCATGGTGTACGGCACTGGGACATTTTATATATACTTTTCATATGGAACTGTTTTTTGTTTTGGCTGGTGTAGTTTATTCCTGTAAGAATTATAAAACGTTTATACGCAGAAAAGCAGAGAGAATCGCCGTTCCATATATTTTTTTCGGCGCTGTGGCGTTACTGTTACGGGC
>JAJBUT010000057.1 GCA_020860185.1 Lachnospiraceae bacterium
GTCTGTCTGTCTGTCTGTGAAATTATGCATGTATCCGGATGTCCTGTCAAGCATTTTTGTATATCCTGCATAACAGCCGGCTGGAAACCAGCCCGACCGCATCATTTATGAATATACCTGTAATTATTTTAATATCCATCCAGTACCCATGATGTTGCCATGGCAACGAAAAACACCTTTACCCTCAAACAGTATTTTTTCGTTTGTGATCCCGCATTCATTAAATTCCCATCATCTGCAGCTTCCCTACCAGCTCATCCATCCATGCATACAGCCCTTGGCACGTTGCCAACAATTCCTCCGGCTCCAGCCAGTAATATTTAAACAGATCTGTACACAGTTCCTGCCTGCTGTCCGTGTCCACGCTCCCCAGCCCGAACACGGATATAAATGCTTCTGCTTCTTCCACATATATAGCTTCAAATCCACCGCTCTCAGATAAAAATTCCCCCGCCCCGTCTGCCGTGATCCAGTCACACCAGTGCCCGATTTCGTGCAGCGGGGCGCTTACGCAGGCTTCTTCCGTCCCTGCGGCCACAATCTTTCGCTCACCGTATAACGCTGCGCCAGACACGGTTACGGTTTCCGTATCGTATTTCGTACCAAGGTACCGGCTGTTGATATCTTCCGGTGTCACGGCAAACATCCACCCGGAAAGAGCAAACTTTGTTTTCACCCACCCTGGCAGGACGCTGAGTGTCTGCCTGCGGCTACCCGTTCCTGTAATTTTCCGCGGCTGCACATTCCATGCTTTCTCACAGCGCCGCCGCCGGCATCAGCCATGTCTGCCGGTTAAACGGCATCAGCCCATCGGACATGCAGATTACAATTCCGGGCTGCACATTCAAATGGAGCCGATCCAGCACTTTAAAATTTTTATCGGGATGAGTGGGAGATTTACTCTTTTTTATTTCAATCGGATAAAGATTTTCACCTTCCACAACCAGCAAATCGATCTCTCTCCTGTCTACGTCCCGGTAAAAATACAGATTCGGCCGCTTTCCCGCATTATAATAGCTTTTGACAATTTCAGTGACCACATATGTTTCAAAAAAAGCTCCGTCCATGGCACCATTTTCCAGAGTATCCGCCGTCGGCCATCGGCACAGGTAAGCTGCGAGTCCGGTATCCATAAAATAAAATTTCGGTGTTTTCACCAATCGACTGGTAATATTCGAAAAATAAGGGCGAAGAATATAGATCACACCGGAACGCTCCAGGATGGTTACCCACGCTTTTGCTGTCGGTGCAGAGACGCCTACGGCTGAGGCAATTTCCTCATAGCACAGTTCCTGCGACGTACGGGCAGCCATAAAGACCAGAAAATCGTAAAATGCATTCAGCTTGCCAACCTGCGCCAGGTCTTTGATGTCCCTTTCTATATAAGTATTCACATAATCCATATAAAAGCGATCTCGATCCATTCCCGTAGTGATCAGGCGCGGCATTCCTCCGCGAAAAATGCGCTCATATATCTGGTGAACATCCTTCGAAACACAATCACGCATTCGCTCCCGCAGTGAATCTAATGACGGATGAAATATCTGTGCCGGACGCTCTTCAATCTCTGCTGTGGATAATCCGGAGAGGTCAAACACCGCCACCCTCCCGGCTAACGACTCTGACACATTTCTCATCATCGCAAACTTCTGCGATCCGGTCAGCCAGTACATTCCACCGGTTTCCTCCTCCTTCAACGCGGCTTCATCTACAATTTTCTTCATCTCCAGAAGAAGCGAGGGCACCCTCTGGAACTCATCAATCAAAAGCGGTGCGCCATACGTCTCAAAGAACAGCCCCGCATCCTGTTCCGCCAGACGCCTGGCATTCATATCATCTAAGGTAACATATCTGCGTTCCTTCTCCCGCAAATGATTCAACATGGTTGATTTTCCAACCTGCCTCTGCCCGCAGACCATCACCACAGGGTAATATTCTGACGCCTCCAGTATCTGTGCTTCCAGATGCCGATTGATATACATAGCTCTGCCTCCAATCCTGTCTCCATCATTCCCTCACGGTATCTTTTTATGCAAAATCCGGTTAAAATAAAGTCTGACTTTATTTTAATCGGATTCTTAAGAGGTGTCAATTCCATTTTTTCTCATAATCAGGAACTAGTACCTCGAATATTAAGTAACTAGCCATATCGCTTGCCTGATTTCCCATGTGCCGCGTTGTCGTCAGTCGACGTAGCCACCGCTACGCCTCCTTCCTCCGCCTTGCACATGAAAAATCATTCGGCGCGCTATAGCCAGTTATTAATTATTCGATGTACTAGGAAATATTACTGACACAAGCCGTTTTAGCATATTATTTGAATACGGATACAGGTAAAAAATAATTCCCAGCGTTTCCAGGATGCCGAGCCAGTCCCTGACCTGCGCCTGATTCAAATCCGCGTCGCTGGCAATATCAGACACATTCAGCATCTGACCGCACCTAACCGCAACCGCGGTCATAAAACGCAAAAATTTCAAAGAATCAATGGCATCCGATAATTTCCTCTCATCCCGCTCAATAAAAGTATTCAGATAAAACAACTAATTTTTAACACTAAATTTGATTTCTCTGTTTTCATATTGATTGCATCTTCTGCCTGTTTTCCCCAACAAGAGAGTACATTTTCCATGTTTCCACGCACTATAAACCAGTCTACACAAACATTTCAGATAAATTTGTTTGTGACACATGAAAAAATCCCGAAAAAAAGAACGCCTCAAGTTTTTCTTAAGACGTCCTTTTGCGTTTATTCCTGCAGGTATCCGAAATTCCACTACCACAAACGGGGGCATGTTTCCTACATCACAACTGTATCAGTATCTGAATAAAAGAAACAAAAAATCTGACTATGCTATGTTATAGGAAAACCATGCTTCAGTCATCTGAAAAACAGCCTTCCTGCACATGAACGATAAATTACTTCCAGTCAATCACAAATACATCATTGTTGCTGGTGGCCTGTGTCATCCGGATGGAAGTCGCCAGCGACGTATCTTCAATGCCGCTCTGGAAATAGATATTGGTTCCACGGCGGATCGCCAGTTCATCGGATCCGTTGCTGTCCCAGTCACCGGCCAGAATCTCATCGGATGCATAACCGAGGTCGCTTACAGTCACATCTGCTGTCGTAGAAGCGAATGCCGCGTCATTGGAGAAGAAGTATGTAGTGCCGCCCCGGCGCGCGCAGATGGTGACAGATCCGTCGCCGTCCCAGTCGCCGACCAGAACCTCATCGGACGCCCTGCCGTAATCCAGCACAACTGCGGCTTTCGTGGATGTAAGATCATTCGAGAAGTAGTAGGTATTTCCGCGGCGTACACAGAGCGTATCCTTTCCGTCGTTATCCCAGTCGCCCACAATTACCTCGTCAGTCGATCTGCCGTAATCCAGCTTCACATCCTCCGTTGTGGATGTAAATGTGGTGTCATTGGAGAAGTAGTAGGTGTTTCCACGGCGCACGCAGAAGGTCTCCACTCCGTCGCCGTCCCAGTCGCCGACCAGAACCTCATCGTCCACTCTGCCGTAATCCACAGAGGTGCTGTAGGTGCTGTCTCCCAGCGCGTCATAGAGATAGAAGGTGTTGCCGCTGCGGATCGCCAGGGTGTCGCCGGTATAAACCTCTGCTTTCGCAAGCGTCAATCCGGATGCGGCTTCGTTCAGAGTGTCCAGAGCATCGTCGATCTCAGCCTGTGATGCATACTCATTGTCAAGAACGGTCTTTGCGGCTTCCTTCGCTGCCAGAAGAGCGGCCCAGCTCTCTTCCGTATAACTGCTCTCATCGAGGGCATTTACCAGGATCTGGCTGTATTCATATGCGGTCTGCAGGTTTGCCGAGCTCGCTGTGGAAGTGTATGTAAAGCTGTAGACCACATTGCCGTAGTTGTCCGTGAAAGAATCGCCGGACTCACAGGTGAAGTTCTTGTTCGTATCGCGGACCGAAGAACCGATGCCTACGGATGTATCCAGTGTCGACCAGAACAGGGCGGAGTCGCTCTCGATCTCGCCTGACTCGACCATCGCGTCATATGCGGGTTCGAGGGTATTCTGATAATATTCAATGCCAGCTACGATCTGCTCCTCAATCTCAGTCGCGCTGTAGCTGGAAGCATTGCTTCCGGACAGGCTCAGGGCAGAGGGGAGATCAGCGTCTGCCAGCATGTTGTTGATGACCACATCCATGGCATCCGTATCAGAAACATGGTAGAAATTGTCCATCCAGTAGTAGATGTAGTTGACCGGATTCAGGCTTTCGTCCTGATTGTAATAGAAGAAACCTGTATAGAACGGAATACCCAGACCGTTCTCCACCGCCGCAGCACCCATGCCAAAAATGCAGGAAGGCTGGCTGTCCAGAGAGCGGATGCCGGCGTTCTCCAGATCATTGTTCTCTGTATCAACACTGGCCAGCTCGGAGTCGATGATGATACCGGTCGCTTTTTCATTTTCTGCCGTCGGCTCATTCAGGATCTCAATCAGCTGGTCAGTAGTCAGGTAGTAGCCGGTAGAGTTGGAAGTATTTCCGCGGATATCAGTACTCTCCACGATGGTTGCCTCTATGACAGTTCCGTCAGAAAATGTGTAACCGTCCTCCAGCAGGTAATAGATATCCATGCCGATGCCGGACGCATGCTGCGATTCTCTATACTGCCCGTTTAATCCGGAACCCAGTGTTACAAAATAGCCCGTGTCAGCATCATAGGAAAGGCCGGAGACATAACGCACCTGTGTCAGGCTGCCGTCTGCAATTCTCGAAAGCACATAATAATACAGGCCACGGTCATATTTATCGTAGTTAACCGCAATCTCATAGGCACCCTGGTCGTAACGGTTCACCTTGCCGGTCTCGTTCATCAGGTTCTGTACGACAGAGCCGAGGTAAACTACGCCCTTTGTCATGTCAAACATATTGTACTCCAGTCCGAGTCCATCGGAACGGATGCCGTTGGTCGAGTAGTTCGAGCTGAAGATGGTCGGATCGTAGTCTTCATTGTAGTCCGCCTGATAATTCGCAAGTTCTGCGGCATAACCGTTGTTGGGCCCGCCGAGCAGGATATCCGGCTCATAGTAGAACGCCGGGTTCGTCGTCTTGGTCACACCGTCCAGCGTGATGGTCGTCGTGCCGCTCGCCTGGCCGGTCGAGCCGGACTTGTTGCTGCCCCAGACAAGAAGGTAAGGGGTAGCGGTCCATGCGGCATAATCTTCCTCGCTGTAATCGCCGCCGCCGCTCTGCGTGTTGTACAGATTATAGAAAAAGTTGTAATAATACGGATCCGGGTTGTCGTTGATATCAGATCCGAAAATTCCGAGGTAAGAAGAATCCGTTCCATATGTGTCGATCGAAGTAGGTTCCATATTGAGACAAGCGCTGTCCGAGGATGTCACATTGATACCCAACAAGGACAATATAACAGTGTTTGCTGCCGCAGACGCACCAGTCAGATACGTGTCATTGTCAGCTTCCATACCGGAGGTCGGAGCTACATAGCTGACAGCCAGCGCGCTGACCGGAAGCATCCCTACCGTCAGGGCGACGGCAGATGCAGCGGCAACGCCTGACTTAAATATTCTTTTGCGTTGTTTCATACTTTCATTCCTTTCTCTTCCCGGATGGCGTGCCACATTGTTATTCGTCCGGGGGTAATTAAAATTCAGTTTTTGGTTCTGAATGAACCCTGCCTATCCTCCTTTCCGATATGATGTGTGTGACACACATTTCTTGTATTAAAAAGTAATATCTTTATGTACACGCGCCGGAGCGCAGGACATACCTGTCAAAAGTTTCAAGGCAAAAAATCAACAGAAAAAAACACAGTTCGTGTATTTTCGCCGGGGAACACGTAAACTGCGGAAAGAACCCCCCCAAATTTTCTTCTCAATTCAGTTCTGCCAGAATCTGGTTAACTATATGATTTGAAACCGGTTTGATAAAACCGCCGTTCTGATGATAACCATAAACAAAAACCCTGGTTACTTATTATACTCTCAGCGTTTTTCAAGTCAATAACCCAGTGGCAACTCGCTTATGCGATAATTAAATGGTTTTATGCAGAGTGTTGTAATTTTTTGATTTTTGCAAAGGAAAATCATAAAAAAATAACATAAATTTCCCTGAAAACATACCAATTGCCCCAATCCCTTTACAGGGTCGGAGCAATTTCATCGGCCATAATCGTCCACCCGGAATCTTCAAACTGTTCCAGAAGCCACTCCGGCAGTTCCTGCAGAACTCCGTTGCACAGGCTGACATAGTAATCATCCGTGCCGTTGTTTTCCGTGTTCCCGTCAACAAACCCGTATTCTTCCGGAATCTCATCCTCTTCCGCTGCCTGTACGGCGACGGTTGTCCGGGTGACCGTAAGCGTCCTTGCCCACATTCCAGCGATGCCGACAATTACGGCACATCCTCTGGAATCCGAACTTTTTAAAGAAAAAAACTGCAGAGGCACGACAAAACCATCTGTGTCGTACCCCTGCAGGAAAAAAGCCAGTTCCTTCATTCTGCTATTTATTTTTATCCCGAAGTTCGCGGATGTATTCGACAGACGCAAAAAAATCCTCCGCGATCTGCTCCTCGGTCTGTCCTTTTGCCAGCTTACGCTCAACCAGAGATATTAATTTCCTTTCTACTTCTTCAGCTCTCTGTTTTGCCGCTTCTGCTTCCTCCACAGGTACGTTCATCTTCATCAGCAGGCTGTACAGCGTGTCACGG
>JAJBUT010000042.1 GCA_020860185.1 Lachnospiraceae bacterium
CTCCCCGCCGTCCGTCAGGTTTTTCGTGGCCATGTCCGCTGTATACGAATGAACAGCAGATTTTTCGAGCATCAGATCTGAAAATGTGGCTCTTCGCTTCCTCCGGTTTCTTTTTGCCTGATGAAAAAATTCGCGCCGGCTCCGTTTCTGCCTTTCCGGGTCTTCCTGTTCCGCCCGCAGGCACGCCTCAAACTCCGTCTGCAAAAGACGCATCATCCCGACGCCGTTTTCCAGCTGGGGATATCCGTCATACACCTCATCCGTCGGAAACGGCTGCTCAGCCAGCAGATACCACTCATCCGAGGCATGGACAAAATGGCTGCCGTGCTTCTCATAGCAGATATCCTGCCACCGGTGAATCGTATCCAGCACACAGCGCGCATCCTCCTTTGTAAAGGATTCCAGCGGATACAACCCATCCCGGTACTTCGTCAGACCGACCGGAACCACAGATACACTCTCCATACAGGGGAGAAAATCTGCCAGTTCCCGGATGCTGCGCTCCAGCTCCGCTCCGTCATTAACTCCCTTGCAGAGCACAATCTGTCCGTTCATCTCAATCCCCGCCTCATAAAACCGGCGAAGATTTTCCAACGACCGTCCCGCAAAACGGTTGTGAAGCATTTTGCAGCGAAGCTCCGGGTTCATGGTGTGGACAGATACATTGATGGGCGCGAGCCTGTAGGTAATGATCCGCTCCACATCCTCCTCCTTCATGTTCGTCAGGGTCACATAGTTTCCCTGCAAAAAAGAAAGGCGGGAGTCGTCATCCTTAAAATACAGTGTGTCGCGCATTCCCGGCGGCATCTGGTCGATAAAGCAGAAAATACATTTGTTGCAGCAGGATTTATAATCATCCATCAGTCCGTTTTCAAATATGATGCCCAGATCCTCATAATAATCCTTCTCGATCTCAAACTCCCACTCCTCGCCGTCCGGCTTTCGGATCAGGACAGTGAGTGCGTCGTCATTGATCAGATAATGATAATCAAAGACATCCTGTATTGTTTTTCCGTTTACGGACAGCAGAATATCCCCGGAACAGATCCCGAGTTCATCGGCAATGCTGCCTTTTTCAATTTGATCGATGCGGTGTTCCTTTACGCACATATAAAAAATTCCTCTGTTCCCGGCTGGTTTTAATCCCCATAATGTCCTCTGCAGGAAATAATCCACAGGCTGCCCTGATCGTCAATGTTATATATTAACCGATTTTCCTGATCGATTCTTCTGCTCCAGGCTTTTCTGTATCTCAATGGTTCAGGCTTTTCGATTCCCTGCGTCAATCCGTTTCGCTCAATATCCTTTACAAGATCATTTACCTTTTTGAGAGTTTTTTTATCCTGTGTCTGCCAATACAGATAATCATCCCATGCTCTGTCAGACCATAATTTATTCATCCTCCACCTCAATCAGTTCGTGATGCTGTCCCCTACCGGTTTCTAATTGATCTATGCTTCTGTCGATCATGGAAATATATTCCGCATTTCTTGATGCTTTCACCATCTGATTGTACTTTTCCAAACTGATCAGGACGACATTTTTTTCTTCTTTACGGATAACAATTACGGTTTCGTTCTGATCTGTAACAGCATCACAAAAATCTTTTAATCTGTTTCGCATGGTCGTATAATTTATTGCCAACATAGATATCACTCCTTTGCACCATATTTTGTACAGTTTTCTGTACATTTATTATATGTCATTCATTTTCTAACGTCAAGAAAAACAGTATATTCCTTTCACATCCCTGTGTATCAGAAAGAGGGATCCCTAATCAGAAATCCCTCTCTCAAATCTGGTGCAACGTTTCGTAATTAACTGAACTTTATACGCAGAAAATTATTCCTCCGCTCCGTAAAGTTTGATGAGCTTGTTCAGGTAAGCATATCTATCCTTCGCGTTCTGCTCGGAAGCATCGAACAGCCGCTCTGCTTTCTCAGCGTCGAGCCGCGCCAGCGCATTGTAACGAACCTCGCCGTTCAGGAAAGCCTTGTAATCTCCGGACGGAGCTTTGCTGTCCAGGCTGAACGCGTTCTTGCCCTCGGCCGCGAGCGTCGGATTGTAGCGGAAGTTATGCCAGTAGCCGACCGCAACAGCGTTCTTCTCCTCGGTCTGAGCCTTGCTCATGCCGATCTTGATGCCGTGGTTGATGCACGGAGCATAGGCGATGATCAGGGACGGTCCCGGATAAGCCTCCGCCTCCGCGAGCGCCTTCACACACTGGTTCATATCAGCACCCATGGCGATCTGCGCAACGTATACATATCCGTAGCTCATTGCAATGGAAGCAAGGTCTTTCTTTTTAACCTCCTTGCCGCCCGCAGCAAACTGTGCAACCGCGCCGGTCGGCGTCGCTTTGGAGGACTGTCCGCCAGTATTCGAATATACCTCGGTATCAAATACCATGATATTGATATCCTTGCCGGAAGCAAGCACATGATCCACGCCGCCGAAACCGATATCATAAGCCCATCCGTCGCCGCCGAATACCCACTGGGATTTCTTCGCGAGGAAGTCCTTCTGCGACAGAATCTCCTGCGCCTTGTCACAGCCACACTCGGTCAGGGCAGCGACCAGCTTCTCCGTCGCCGGTCCGTTCGTCACGCCGCATCCGTAGGTGTCGAGATACTCTGCGATCGCCTCTTTCACGAAATCCTTCTGGGAATTCGCCGCCATATCCTCCAGCTTCTCTTTCAGGCCGTCACGGATCGCGTTGTTTGCCAGCAGCATTCCGTAACCGAACTCAGCCGCATCCTCGAACAGGGAGTTGCACCATGCCGGTCCCTTGCCCTCTGCGTTCACCGTATACGGGGTGGCCGGTGAAGAGTTGCCCCAGATAGAGGAACATCCGGTCGCGTTCGCGATATACATCCGGTCGCCGAACAGCTGTGTGATCAGCTTCGCGTAAGGAGTCTCCCCGCAGCCCGCGCACGCGCCCGAGAACTCAAGCAACGGCTGTTTGAACTGGGAGCCCTTTACGGTCGTCTCTTTGAATTTCGCCAGAACATCCGGCTTCTCGGAGAGCTCCAGACCGTAGTCGAAGTATGCCTGTGTGCCGGCATTCTGCTCGAAATTCTGCATCGTGATCGCCTGAACCTTGTCCGGGCATACATTGACACAGGAGCCGCATCCGGTACAGTCATATGCGGATACCGTGATCGCAAACTTGTACTGCTTCAGACCGGTCATATCCTTGTAAGTCATACCTGCCGGAGCCGCAGCAGCCTCCTCCTCAGTCATGACAGCCGGACGGATGCAGGCATGCGGGCAGACATAAGAGCACTGGTTGCACTGGATGCACTTGTCCACATTCCATACAGGAATATCCACTGCCACACCGCGTTTCTCATAAGCTGCCGCACCGGACGGAGTATTGCCGGTCGCATAAGGAACAAACGCAGATACCGGAAGCGTGATACCCTGCTGCGCATTGACCTTCTTCTGAATCGTATTTACAAAATCTACAACGTCCTGACGCTTGCCGGTCGCGGCTGCGCCGGTGAGATCCTCGTCCGCGGCATTCTTCCAGCTCTCCGGAACATCGACCTTCACAAAAGCGGTCGAGCCGGCGTCGATCGCGTCATAGTTCATCTGAACGATCTTGTCGCCCTTCTTGCCGTAGGTAGCCTTGGCAGCCTCCTTCATAAGACGGATCGCGTCCTCTACCGGGATCACCTTCGACAGAGCGAAGAACGCAGACTGCAGGACGGTGTTGATCCGTCCGCCGAGCCCGATCTCCTTGCCGATCTTGATGCCGTCGATGGTATAGACCTGAATGTCATTCTCCGCGATGTAGCGCTTCACCTGACCCGGCAGATGCTTCTCCAACTGATCCATATCCCAGGAGCAGTTCAGGAGGAAGGTGCCGCCCGGAACCAGATCCTGTACCATATTGTACTTGCGGATATAGGCCGGACAGTGACATGCCACGAAGTTTGCCATGGAGATCAGGTAAGTGGAGCGAATCGGATCATTGCCGAAACGCAGATGCGAGATCGTCACACCGCCGGACTTCTTGGAATCATAGTCAAAATATGCCTGCGCAAACATATCGGTATTGTCGCCGATGATCTTGATGGAGTTCTTATTCGCACCGACGGTACCGTCCGCGCCGAGACCCCAGAACTTACAGTTGATCGTGCCCGCGGGCGTCGTAACCGGATTCTCAGTCACCGGAAGGGAGAGATTCGTCACATCATCCGTGATGCCGATGGTGAACTGCTTTTTATCCTTATTATTATATACAGCGATAATCTGGCCCGGCGTCGTGTCCTTGGAGCCGAGTCCATAGCGTCCGGTAAAAATCGGAACCGCGTCAAACTTCGTATTCTTCAGAGCAGCGACAACATCCAGATACAGCGGCTCGCCCATGGCGCCCGGCTCCTTCGTGCGGTCGAGAACATAAATCTGCTTCACGGAATCCGGGATCGCGTCCACAAGGGCGTCCGCGCTGAACGGACGATAGAGGCGAACCTTTACAAGACCGACCTTCTCACCCTTCGCCGCCAGATAATCAATCGTCTCATCGATCGTCTCACAGACAGAACCCATCGCGATGATCACACGATCCGCGTCCGGCGCGCCGTAGTAATTGAAGAGCTTATAGTTCGTGCCGATCTTCTCATTGACCTTGTCCATGTAGTCCTGAACGATCGCCGGCATGTCGTCGTAAGCGACATTGCACGCCTCACGCGCCTGGAAGAAGATATCCGGGTTCTGTGCGGAACCGTCCTGACGGGGATGATTCGGATTCAGCGCGCCATCACGGAACGCCTGAATCGCATCGAGATCTACGAGATCCTTCAGATCCTCATAATCCCAGGTCTCTATTTTCTGGATCTCATGGGATGTACGGAAGCCGTCAAAGAAATTGATGAACGGCAGTCTGCCCTTGATCGCGGAGCAGTAAGCAACCGGCGTCAGATCCATGACCTCCTGTACACTGGACTCGCAGAGCATGGCGACGCCCGTCTGGCGACATGCGTAGATATCGGAATGATCACCGAAAATACAAAGCGCATGGGTGGCAATCGTACGTGCAGATACATTGAACACACCCGGCAGTCTCTCACCCGCGATTTTGTACAGGTTCGGAATCATCAGAAGCAGCCCCTGGGAAGCTGTGTAGGTGGATGTCAGCGCACCCGCACTCAGGGATCCGTGTACCGCACCCGCAGCACCGGCCTCGGACTGCATCTCGGTAATCTTGACTGTCTGACCGAAAATATTCTTCCGGCCGGCCGTCGCCCACTCATCCGATGCTTCCGCCATCACAGACGAAGGTGTGATCGGGTAGATCGCCGCCACGTCGGAGTACGCATAGGAAGCGTGTGCCGCCGCGTGGTTGCCATCCATGGTTTTCATAGAACGTTTCATTTCCATTCCTCCTCAAATATTTTTATGAAAGCAACATCATTAAAAAGTCAGACGCGCAGAATACTTGCACAGACGCCCGAATACAGAACAGCTTTCATATATGGTTTTCAATTGATTAAATCATTTTCCCCTATTAATCAATTACTTCTATTCTAACTGATTCATTCGGAGAAAACAACCAGATTTCACAAAAAGTTCCCAGTTTTTTTTTATTTTTTTTTCGAATTACAAAAATAAATACATAAATCAGGGCTTAGCTGAACATATCAGGCTCACATCATCCTGATGTTCAGGGAAACAGGAACTATGAATTATCCATGAAATAAAATGTTTATATTGCATCTGCCTGTTCAATTGTGTAAAATATGACAGACACGGAATTTTCCGGGCTGCTGAGTTTCATACAGCATAAAGAAAAACAGATATTTCAGGAGACGTAAATCATGATCAGTGCAAACAATGTGACATTAAGAATAGGAAAGAAAGCTCTCTTCGAGGACGTGAATATCAAATTTACCGAGGGCAACTGCTACGGTCTGATCGGCGCAAACGGCGCGGGCAAATCTACATTTTTAAAAATTTTAAACGGACAGCTGGAGCCCACGACCGGCAGCATCACGATTACGCCCGGACAGCGTCTCTCCTTCCTGCAGCAGGATCATTTCAAGTATGATGCATTCACGGTGCTGGATACCGTCATCATGGGGAATCAGAGACTGTATGACATTATGAATGAGAAGGACGCGATCTACATGAAGGAGGACTTCACCGATGAGGACGGCATCCGTGCCAGCGAGCTCGAGGCGGAGTTTGCCGATATGGACGGGTGGAATGCAGAGTCCGATGCAGCCACGCTCTTAAACGGACTGGGCGTAGAGACCGAACATCATTATGACATGATGCGCGACATGCCCGGCGCCCTGAAAGTGAAGGTACTCCTGGCACAGGCTCTGTTCGGCAATCCGGACATCCTGCTTCTCGACGAGCCGACCAACAACCTCGACCTGGATGCCATCGCCTGGCTGGAAGAGTTTCTGATTACCTTCGACAATACGGTCATCGTCGTATCCCACGACCGTTATTTCTTAAACAAGGTATGCACGCACATTGCGGATATTGACTATGCAAAGATTCAGCTCTACGCCGGCAACTATGATTTCTGGTATGAATCCAGTCAGCTGATGATCCGCCAGATGAAGGAGGCCAACAAGAAAAAAGAGGAAAAGATCAAAGAACTGCAGG
>JAJBUT010000094.1 GCA_020860185.1 Lachnospiraceae bacterium
ATTTATGACAGGGCAGGGGAGGTTTTCAATATCAATTCCCCGAAACAGCTTGGTGTGATCCTGTTTGAAAAGCTGCATATGCCGAACGGAAAAAAGACGAAGACCGGATACTCCACGGCGGCGGATGTGCTGGATAAGCTTGCACCGGATTATCCGATTGTCTCGGAAATTCTGGAATACCGGCAGATGACAAAGTTGAAATCCACCTATGCGGAGGGGCTGAGCGCCTGTATTGCGGCGGATGAGAGAATTCATACGACATTTAATCAGACGATCACGGCGACGGGGCGTTTGAGCAGTACCGATCCGAACCTGCAGAATATCCCGATCCGCATGGAGATGGGGCGTCTGATCCGAAAGGTGTTTATCCCGGAGAATGGATTTGTGTTTATTGACGCGGATTACTCTCAGATTGAACTGCGTGTGCTGGCGCATATGTCGGAGGATCAGAATCTGATCGAGGCTTATCGCCATGCGGAGGACATCCATCGAATCACCGCGTCGCAGGTGTTCCACACGCCGGTCGAAGAGGTGACACCATTGCAGAGAAGAAATGCCAAGGCGGTGAATTTTGGTATTGTCTACGGCATCAGTTCCTTTGGCCTGAGTCAGGATTTAAGTATTTCCCGCAAGGAGGCGGAGGAGTACATCAGGAATTATTTTGCCACATTCCCCGGCATCAAGCGTTATCTGGATCGCATGGTGGCGGATGCAAAGGAAAGCGGTTTTGCCGTGACGATGTTCGGACGCCGGCGTCCGGTGCCGGAGCTGTCTTCGAGTAATTTCATGCAGCGTTCCTTCGGGGAACGTATAGCCATGAATTCCCCGATCCAGGGGACGGCTGCGGATATCATCAAGATCGCCATGATCCGGGTATACCGGAGGCTGAAGGCTGAGGGACTGCATTCCCGGCTGATCCTGCAGGTACATGATGAACTTCTGATCGAGACAGCGCGAGATGAGATTGAACAGGTGAAAACGATTCTCGCAGAGGAGATGCGCCATGCGGCGGAGCTTTCCGTCGATCTCGAGGTGGATATGAATGTCGGGGAGAACTGGTTTGAGGCGCATTAAATAATTGAAAGAAAATCAGAATCGTCCTGAAAAATGACAGGTGTTCGACACACAAAGGAGAATCAATGATATTTATAGGGATTACAGGAGGCGTCGGTGCGGGAAAATCAGCCATACTCACTTATATGAAAGAGAATTACTGCTGCCGTATCATGCTTGCGGATGAAATTGCCCACGAGCTGATGCAGCCGGGCAGCGTCTGTTATGACAGGCTGCAGATTCTGTTCGGAGCGGAGGACGTGTGGCAGCCGGACGGTTCGTTCGATCATATAAAACTGGCGTCTGTCCTTTTTTCAGATGATCAGAAGAGGGAAGCACTGAACAGGATTGTACACCCGGCGGTTAAACTCTTTGTGGCTGCTCAATATGAAATGGAGCAGAGCAGAGATCAGCTGGATTTTCTGATTCTGGAAGCGGCACTCCTGATTGAAGAAAAATATGATGCAATCTGCGATGAACTGTGGTATATTTATACATCAGAGGAGAACAGACGAGAGCGGCTGAAAGAAAACCGCGGTTATTCGAATGAAAAAATAGACAGTATTTTTGCGAGCCAGCTTTCCGAGGAGACATTTCGCGCACATTGTGTGGAGGAGATTGATAATAACGGCATGCCGGAGGATGCTTTCCGGCAGATTGATCTGATTATAAGCAGGAAAATGAGCGGTACGGACAGAAGAAACCATTGAACATAATGGTACGACGGAGGAATACATGGAACTATGCAGCATAGCCAGCGGCAGCAGCGGGAACTGCGTTTATGTGGGAACAGAGCACTGCCATCTGCTGATCGATGCCGGGATCAGCGGGAAACGGATTGAGGCCGGTTTGAATGAGATCGGTTTGAAGACGGCGGAGATGGACGGCGTCCTTGTCACTCACGAACACGCGGATCATATCAAAAGCCTCGGTGTGATTGCCAGAAAATACGGGATCCCCATGTATGCGACGCAGGGGACGATCAATTACATCCATGCCCACCATTCGATCGGAGATGTGGATACTTCTCTGTTTCGGACAATCCTGCCGGAGGTACCGTTCCGTGTCGGAGATATGACAGTCACGCCGTTTTCCACCTCCCACGACGCGGCCGATCCGGTCGCCTATATCATGCGGAAGGAGCAGAAATCCATGGCGGTCGTCACGGATCTCGGTGTATATGATCACACTGTGGTAGACAGACTGCAGGGAATGGATGTATTATTGCTGGAAGCAAACCATGATGTACATATGCTGCAGGTGGGCGCTTATCCTTATTATCTGAAGCAGCGGATTCTGGGAGAGAAGGGACATCTCTCCAATGAACTTTCCGGTCAGCTTCTGGGCGAGGTGCTGCACGACCGGTTAAAAAAAGTTGTATTGGGTCATCTGAGCAGGGAAAACAATTATCCTCAGCTGGCCTGTGAGAGCGTGAAGATGGAAGTCACGCTGGGAGACAATCCTTACAATGGATCAGATTTTCCAATCGAGGTAGCGAAGCGGGATGAGATTTCTGAGTTAATTGTATTTTAGAAAAGTTTCGTAATTTTAATTTTTGCCGGGGATCCGCCCCTGGAAGGAGAGAAAAATGGCAGACAAGACCGTAATTACTGTAGTCGGGAAAGATACCGTTGGAATCATTGCGAAGGTATGTACCTATCTGGCGAGTCAGCACATCAATGTGCTGGATATTTCACAGACTATCGTGCAGGATTATTTTAACATGATGATGATCGTGGATCTGAACACCTCGGAGAAGCCGTTTGATGAGTGTTCCGCGGAGTTGGATGAGATCGGAAAAGAGATCGGAGTGATCATTCGCTGTCAGCGCGAAGAGATCTTTGAAATGATGCACCGCATCTGAGTACACGGCGGGGCATATATCAGGAGGAGAGACACCTATGATCAATATATATGAAGTCAACGAGACAAACCGGATGATCAGCCAGATGAATCTGGACGTCCGCACGATTACTCTGGGTATCAGTCTGCTGGACTGTATTGATTCTGATCTGGAGAAACTGAATCATAATATTTACAGCAGAATTACGACTGTGGCAAAGGATCTGGTTCACACCGGTCAGGAGATTGAGAAGAAATACTGTATCCCTATCGTAAACAAGCGGATTTCTGTCACTCCGATTGCTCTGATCGGCGCTGCGGCATGTAAATCCGCAGAGGATTATGTGGAGATCGCGAAAACGCTGGACCGTGCGGCGCATACGGTAGGCGTGAATTTCATCGGTGGTTTTTCCGCCCTGGTCGCAAAGGGGATGACAAGAAGCGATGAGCTTCTGATTCGCTCTATCCCGGAGGCATTGGCCTGCACGGAGCGCATCTGCAGTTCCGTGAACCTCGGATCCACGAAGACAGGCATCAATATGGATGCGGTACGTCTTATGGGAGAGATCATCAAAGAGACGGCTGAGTACACGAAGGATAACGATTCTCTCGGCTGTGCCAAGCTGGTCGTGTTCTGCAACGCGCCGGACGACAATCCGTTTATGGCGGGCGCTTTCCATGGAGTGACAGAGGCGGACGCTGTCATCAATGTGGGCGTCAGCGGACCGGGTGTGGTAAAAAAAGCGATTGAATCTGCCCGTGGAGAGAACTTTGAGGTGTTGTGCGAGACCATCAAAAAGACGGCGTTCAAGATCACCCGTGTGGGACAGCTGGTGGCAAAGGAGGCCTCTCAGATGCTGGGGATACCGTTCGGTATCATTGATCTTTCCCTTGCTCCGACGCCGGCGATCGGTGACAGTGTTGCGGAGATCCTGGAGGAGATCGGCCTGGAGTACGCGGGAGCTCCGGGGACGACAGCGGCACTTGCCATGCTGAACGACCAGGTGAAAAAGGGGGGCATCATGGCATCTTCCTATGTGGGCGGACTGAGCGGCGCTTTTATCCCGGTCAGCGAGGATCAGGGCATGATCGACGCAGTAGAGGCGAACGCCCTGACGATCGAGAAACTGGAGGCGATGACCTGTGTCTGCTCCGTCGGGCTGGATATGATCGCGATTCCGGGCGATACGAGTGCAAGTACTATCTCCGGTGTTATTGCGGATGAAATGGCGATCGGCATGGTGAATCAGAAGACCACGGCGGTGCGTCTGATTCCGGTGATCGGAAAGGGTGTCGGTGAGACGGCGGAGTTCGGCGGCCTGCTGGGGCATGCGCCGATCATTCCGGTGAATCTGTATTCCTGCGAGGCGTTTATCAGCCGCGGCGGGCGTATTCCCGCGCCGGTACACAGTTTTAAAAACTGACCTGTCCGGATCTGACCGTGAATGCCCGGCAGATACAGAACGCAGTCGGAAGGAAAAAGTTTATTATTTGGAAGATTGAAACATACAGGAGGAAATGGCATGGAAAAGAGATCCATTGCAGAGCAGCTTAAGAACAATGCCTACCCGGGACGGGGTATCATCCTCGGGGAGACACCGGACGGCACGAAGGCGGTTGCCGCCTATTTTATCATGGGCCGGAGCGCCAACAGCCGCAACCGTATTTTTGTGGAGGATGGGGATGGTATCCGAACGGAAGCCTTTGATCCGGCAAAAATGGAGGACCCGAGCCTGGTTATCTACGCGCCGGTGCGGGTTCTGGGCAACAAGACGATCGTGACAAACGGCGACCAGACAGATACCATTTTCGAGGGAATGGATAAGCAGCTGACCTTCGAGCAGTCGCTTCGCACCCGCGACTTTGAACCGGACGGCCCGAACTATACGCCCCGTATTTCCGGTGTTCTTCATGTGGAGAGCGGTGCCTTCAGCTACGCGCTGTCCATTTTAAAAAGCAACAACGGAGATCCGTCCGCGTGTAACCGGTTTATGTTTGCGTATTCCACTCCCATCGCGGGCGAGGCGCACTTCATCCACACTTACATGGGTGACGGAAATCCGCTGCCCAGTTTTGAGGGTGAACCGGAGCTGGTGGATGTCCTGGATGATATAGATGCTTACACGGATCTCCTCTGGAGCAGTCTGAATGAAGATAATAAGGTTTCGCTTTTTGTCCGTTATATTGACATAGCTGACGGAACTTATGAGACACGCATTGTCAACAAGAATCACTAAAATAAACCAATTCATTAACATATAATAAGGAGACTGTCTCATGAATGACCTTACTTTAAAATATGGCTGCAATCCCAACCAGAAGCCTTCGCGCATTTTCATGGAGGACGGCAGCGACCTTCCCGTCCGGGTGTTAAACGGCAGACCTGGCTACATCAACTTTCTGGATGCTTTTAACGGCTGGCAGCTTGTCAGGGAATTAAAGGCGGCGACCGGTCTTCCGGCTGCGACATCCTTTAAACATGTATCCCCCGCGGGAGCGGCCGTGGGACTCCCGCTGACAGAGATTGAGAGGAAAATCTACTGGGTGGGTGATGATAAAGGTGACATGTCTGCTCTGGCCTGTGCCTACGCGAGGGCGCGGGGCGCAGATCGCATGTCATCCTTCGGGGATTTCATCTCCCTGTCTGATGTCTGCGATGCAGATACGGCACTGCTCATCAAGCCGGAAGTATCGGATGGGGTGATCGCGCCCGGCTATACGGAGGAGGCGCTGGGAATCCTGACTGCGAAGAAGGGCGGCAATTATAACGTGATTGAGATTGATCCGTCCTATGTCCCGGCGGAGGTGGAACACAAGCAGGTGTTTGGCGTCACCTTTGAGCAGGGGAGGAATGAACTGAAGATCGACCGTGATTTTCTCGGAAATGTCGTGACGGAGAATCAGGAGATTCCGGATGCCGCGAAGATTGACCTGATCATTGCGCTGATCACGCTGAAATATACACAGTCGAATTCCGTCTGCTACGCGAAGGGCGGTCAGGCGATTGGCATCGGTGCGGGTCAGCAGTCGCGCATCCACTGCACACGGCTGGCGGGTCAGAAGGCGGACAACTGGTATCTGCGTCAGGCGCCGCAGGTGCTGAATCTTCCTTTTAAAGAGGGAATCAAACGCGCTGACCGGGACAATGCGATTGATCTTTATATCGGCGAGGAGTATATGGATGTTCTGGCGGACGGTGCGTGGGAACGCGTGTTTACCGAGAAACCGCCGGTGTTTACGGCAGAAGAGAAACGTGCATGGCTGGATGGAAATACAGACGTTGCCCTGGGCTCGGACGCTTTCTTTCCGTTTGGCGACAATATCGAGCGCGCACACAAGAGCGGCGTGAAATATATTGCCGAACCGGGAGGATCCATCCGCGACGACAATGTGATCGAGACCTGCAACAAATACGGCATGGCGATGTGCTTCACCGGCATCCGGCTGTTCCACCACTGATATGCTGTGTGGTTGTGACAGTATATCCGGCTGTTCTATTACTGATACGCTGTGCGGTTGAGACAGTGTATTCGCAGTCACGGAGACTGGTGAATACGCAGCAGGTCTGGCATTATCAGGGATTGACATGGTTGTCAGATTTGCACAAAAAATAAAATCTGAAATATACAATTTCTCCAAAATGCCGAATTTATAAAAAATTTAGATTTTTTATTGACATTTTATTTCAGGAGGAATAAGAT
>JAJBUT010000021.1 GCA_020860185.1 Lachnospiraceae bacterium
AAACGGACGGAGAAGGAAAAGAGCCAGATGTTTGAGACCGGCGCCAAAAGCAGCATTGAGAAGATTCTGCCGGTCATTGATAATTTTGAACGCGGGCTGGCGGCTCTGACCGAGGAGGAGAAGAACAGCGCCTTTGCGGAGGGTATGGATAAGGTCTACAAGCAGATGATGACTGTGCTGGAGGAGGCCGGCGTCAGGGCGATCGAGACCGAGGGAAAAGAATTTGATCCGAATCTTCACAATGCAGTGATGCACATAGATGATGAAGCATTTGGTGAAAATATAATTGCTGAGGAGTTCCAGAAGGGATATATGTACCGGGATTCCGTCGTGAGACACAGCATGGTAAAAGTGGCAAATTAGATTTTCAGATAGGAGGAAAACATCATGAGTAAAATTATCGGTATTGATTTAGGGACAACGAACAGCTGCGTAGCAGTGATGGAGGGCGGAAAGCCCGTCGTGATCGCAAATACAGAGGGTGCAAGGACGACACCGTCTGTTGTGGCATTTACAAAGACCGGCGAGAGACTGGTCGGTGAGCCGGCGAAACGTCAGGCTGTCACCAACGCGGAGAAGACCATCTCCTCCATCAAGCGTGAGATGGGTACGGATTACAAGAAGCAGATCGACGGCAAGAGATATTCGCCGCAGGAGATTTCCGCCATGATCCTGCAGAAGCTGAAAGCGGACGCGGAGAATTACCTGGGCGAAAAGGTGACGGAGGCTGTGATCACCGTTCCGGCTTACTTTAATGACGCGCAGCGTCAGGCGACCAAGGACGCCGGTAAGATCGCGGGACTGGATGTAAAGCGTATCATCAACGAGCCGACGGCGGCTGCGCTGGCTTACGGACTTGATAACGAGCGTGAGCAGAAGATCATGGTATATGATCTGGGCGGCGGTACCTTCGATGTGTCCATCATTGAGATTGGCGACGGCGTGATCGAGGTGTTATCCACTTCCGGAGATAATCGTCTGGGCGGTGATGACTTCGATCAGAAGATCACGGACTATATGATTTCTGAGTTTAAAAAGCAGGAGGGCGTAGATCTTTCCACAGACAAGATGGCTCTTCAGAGGCTGAAGGAGGCTGCTGAGAAGGCAAAGAAGGAGCTCTCCTCCGCGACCACGACGAATATCAACCTTCCGTTCATCACGGCGACTTCCGATGGACCGAAGCATTTTGAGATGAATCTTTCCAGAGCGAAATTTGACGAGCTGACCCGCGATCTGGTTGACCGGACCACCGTTCCGGTACAGAACGCTCTGAAAGACGCGGGGCTGAACGCGTCAGATCTGGGTCAGGTACTGCTCGTCGGCGGTTCTACACGTATCCCGGCGGTTCAGGACAAGGTGAAATCACTGACCGGCAAGGAGCCGAGCAAATCCCTGAATCCGGATGAGTGTGTGGCTCTCGGCGCTTCCATCCAGGGTGGTAAGCTGGCCGGCGACGCAGGCGCAGGTGAAGTTCTTCTGCTGGATGTCACGCCTCTTTCCCTGTCCATCGAGACCATGGGCGGAGTTGCGACCAGACTGATTGAGAGGAATACGACCATCCCGACCAAGCACAGCCAGATTTTCTCCACGGCTGCCGATAACCAGACCGCGGTTGATATCAATGTGGTACAGGGTGAGCGTCAGTTCGCGAAGGATAATAAATCGCTCGGACAGTTCCGCCTCGATGGTATTCCGCCGGCACGCCGCGGCGTTCCGCAGATCGAAGTTACCTTCGATATTGATGCGAACGGTATTGTGAATGTATCCGCGAAGGATCTCGGTACCGGAAAAGAGCAGCACATTACGATTACTGCGGGCTCCAATATGTCTGACGATGACATCGATAAGGCTGTGAAAGAGGCGGCTGAGTTCGAGGCGCAGGATAAGAAGAGAAAAGAAGCCATCGACACGAGAAATGACGCGGACTCCATGGTGTTCCAGACGGAGAAGGCTCTTGAGGAAGTGGGCGACGCTGTATCAGCATCCGAGAAGGCTTCTGTTCAGGCGGATATCGACGCGGTGAAGGCGATTCTGGAGAGATGTCCGGAGGCGGATCAGATGTCTGACGCGGATCTGGATGAGCTGAAAGCGGCGCAGGAGAAGCTGATGACCGGCGCGCAGCAGGTGTTCCAGAAGATGTATGAGAAGACACAGGCTGCGCAGGGCGCAGGTCCGGATATGGGCGGCTATCAGCAGGCAGGTCCGGATACCGGCAGCGGAGCGGATGACGATGTGGTAGACGCAGATTACAAGGAAGTGTAATACCATCCGCACAGGCAAAAAGAGGAACAGAGTTTTGCCGTGTCAGATGAGGCCGGGCCGCCTTGACACACAGGTGGCGGAGAATTGTGAATGGTAAGTGCGCCTGTGGGGGCATGGAACGATTACGATGATGAAATTCAGGGGCACCAGGGGGCGACAGGCTTCCTGGTGCATCCGTGCATTCACAATCTTTGCCGGTCGTCTGACAGGGAGCAGTACATGAAATGATCTGGACGACAAAAGGGTATGATGAAGTAAATTACAGTTTAACAAGAGGGAATTGAGAGATATGGCAGAACAGAAAAGAGATTATTATGAGGTTCTGGGCGTGGACCGCGGAGCGGATGATGCCACAATCAAAAAAGCATACCGCAAGCTGGCAAAGCAATATCATCCGGACGCGAACCCCGGCGACAAGGAAGCGGAGGTGAAGTTTAAGGAGGCATCCGAGGCTTATGCCGTTCTGAGTGACTCGGACAAACGGCGTCAGTACGACCAGTTCGGGCACGCTGCTTTTGAGGGCGGCGCAGGCGGCGCGGGCGGATTTGATTTCTCCGGCATGGATTTCGGTGATATGTTCGGAGATATATTCGGCGATTTCTTCGGCGGAGGTTCCAGACGCAGTGCATCGAACAATGGTCCGATGAAGGGCGCGAATCTGCGTACCAGCGTTCGTATTACATTTCTGGAGGCGGTATTCGGCTGTGAAAAAGAGATTGAACTGGTATTGAAGGACGAGTGCGGTTCCTGCCATGGAACCGGAGCGAAGCCCGGCACTTCACCGGAGACCTGCTCCAAGTGCGGCGGAAAAGGAAAGGTCGTCTTTTCCCAGCAGTCCCTGTTCGGTATGGTGCAGAATGTGCAGGCGTGTCCGGATTGCCGCGGTACCGGCAAGATCATTAAAGAGAAATGTCCGGACTGTCGCGGTACGGGATATATTTCAGCCAGGAAGAAGATCAAGGTATCGATTCCGGCGGGTATTGATGACGGACAGAGCGTGCGCATCCGTGATAAGGGAGAGCCTGGGAAGAACGGCGGACCGAGAGGCGATCTGCTTGTTGAGATCAGAATCTCGCCGCATCCGGTTTTCCAGCGGGAGGATATGCATATCTTCTCCACTGCTTCGATTTCTTATGCACAGGCGGTACTGGGCGGCGAGACCCGGATCAGCACTGTGGACGGCGATGTTGTCTACGAGGTGAAGCCGGGCACGCAGACAGATACACGGATTCGTCTGAAAGGCAAGGGTGTGCCGTCTCTGCGGAATAAAAATGTGCGCGGCGATCACTATGTGACGCTGGTGGTGCAGGTTCCGACGAATCTGTCGGCGGAGGCGAAGGAAGCTCTGCGTACGTTCGACGCCTTGTCGGGAAATACGCTTGAGAGAGGGACGGATGAACCCGTGAAAGCGGAGAAGACAAAGAAGAAGCGCTTCGGGAAAAATTAGGATTAAAAGGACAGCAAACCATGAAAAATAAATCGGATCTCAGGCAGGAACTTGAGAGTATCAACCGAAGGGGATATCCGGCTTACAAGTCTTTGAGAGGACAGTATGATTTCGGGGAGTTTGTGCTTTCCATCGATCATGTGCAGGGAGATCCCTTCGCCTCCCCTTCGAATCTGAGCGTGGAGATCCCCATGCGGCGGACGGGATTTCCCGAACTGTACTGGAAGGAGGATTACGCGAGAACCGCGCTGGAGGACTGTATCCTTCGGCGGTTTTCGGATGCGCTTTCGAAAAACAGTTTTAAGGCGAAGGGTTCCGGCAAGAGCGGACTGCTCGCGACCAGCCGCCCGGGACAGGAGATTCTGCACCGCTCCGCGCTGGTGATCGCGAAGGGGAAGCTGACCGCCCGGTTTGAGGCCGGATTTCCGGCGAACGGGCGGACAATCAATGCGTATGAGCTGGAGAAAATGCTGTTTGATTTTCTGCCGCCGGCCGTGATACAGAGTCTGTATTATAAGAACTGGAAGAAAGAGATTCTGCAGAAGAATTATGAACTCTCAGTCGATCAGCATTTTATCCGGGAGGAACTGCCGAAGCGGAAGCTTGTGGCGTTTCTGGGTGAGGGGAGTATTCTGCCGCGGATGAGCGGCGTTTCCAGCAAACCGCTCCGGGATGCGGTTCCGCTTTCTGTTCCGGAGTCTCTGAAAGTGGAGCTGGAGCTTCCGTTCCGCGGAAAAATGTTCGGCATGGGTATCCCGCAGGGCGTTACGCTGATCATCGGCGGCGGCTATCACGGCAAATCCACGCTGTTGCAGGCATTGGAGCAGGGGGTATACAACCATATCGCCGGGGACGGGAGAGAATATGCCGTTACGGAGGATACCGCTCTGAAGCTGCGGGCGGAGGACGGCCGTTCCGTGCGCAACCTGGATCTGTCTTTGTTTATTCACAATTTGCCGAACGGGAAGGATACAAAGTGTTTTTCCACGGCAGACGCCAGCGGCAGCACCTCTCAGGCAGCGGCAGTGATGGAGGGGATCGAGGCTGGCAGTCATACATTTTTGATTGACGAAGATACGTCCGCGACGAATTTCCTTGTCCGGGATGAGTTTATGCAGAAAATTGTACACGGGGATAAAGAGCCAATCACGCCGTTCTGCGCAAGGGTGCGCGATCTGTTTGATCAGGCCGGGATTTCCACTGTCCTTGTGGCGGGCAGCAGCGGAGCCTTTTTCCATGTGGCGGACACGGTGATCCAGATGGACGCTTATCGACCGCTGGATGTGCGAGAGAAGGTCGCGCATTTTTTGCCGGAGTACCCGCTGCCTGCATTTGAGGCAGATGCGTTTGCGCTTCCGGGCTCAGATCGCGCGTTCTGGGGGAAGCCGGTGAAGCAGGGCGGGGCGTCCGCACGCAGATCGGGAAGAGGTTACGGAAAGGATGACAGACCGGACAATGATGGATCTGAGAACCGTTCGGGAAACCGCGGTCGCGAGGAGCGCATCAAAACGAAGGTGATGTCGACGGATGGATTCTCACTGAACCATGATATGGTTGATCTGCGCTATGTCAAGCAGATCATCGATAGCGAGCAGACGGCAGCGCTGGCGAAGATGATGAAGTATGTGCTGACGCATCTGTCCGGAACGGTGTCGGTAGACCGTCTGGCGAAGATGCTGACGCATCAGATCGAACAGGACGGGCTGGAGCCGTTTATGGACGGTTACGCTTACTGCGGACTGGCCATGCCCCGGATACAGGAGATTTACGCGATGCTGAATCGTTACCGGGGTCAGACCCCGGAAAAAAAAGATAAATAAAGTATAAAAAAAATATAAACAAATGCAGGCTCCTTGACGAAAGAGGGGCCTTTTTGTTAGACTCGGCTATACAGAGGCAAGAGAGAGGGAAAGGAGGTGAATATTGGCGAGAAAAAAGCGAATATGGTATCCGGGTGCAGTCTATCATCTGATGTCCAGAGGCAACCGGCACCAGGAAATCTTCAGAGAGCCGTCTGATTATGAATTTTTCCTCATTCTTTTGAGCGATGTCGAAAAACGTTATCCATTTGAAATTCACAGTTACTGTCTGATGACGAATCATTTCCATTTTTTAATGGAGACAAAGAATATTGAAATCTGGCGCATCATGAAGCGTCTGCAGGAAGTTTATTCCGGTTATTTTAATTCTAAATATGGGCTGGACGGGCATTTGTTTCAGGGCAGGTATAAATCCTGCCTCGTGGAAAACGACGCTTATTTTCTCCAGACGAGCCGATATATCCATCTGAATCCGGTAAAGGCAGGGATGGTCGTACATCCGGAGGATTATCGGTGGAGCAGTTACCAGGTGCTGATTCGCATGGATGAATGTCCGCTTGTGACGACAGAGAGGGTATGGAGTTATTTTGCAAAGCCGGAAAATGTGGCTTACCGTTTGTTTGTGGAAGAAAATTCACTGAAAACAGAAGAATATGAAAAAGAAATCAGGACAGGGATAGGTGAGAATGAAACATGTCTGCCATGGTAAAAACAGCATTGCCGTGTTGTTGCTGCGGGAAATAGAGAAACAACCGGCTATAGTGCAAAAGTAAAAGAAGTATGCAGTTCTGATGGTCTTTTTTATGGTATTAAAAAGGTCCGAAAAACTGCTTTACATGCTGAGATTATTTTTTTATAATAAAGTAAACAGAAACTGATTTTATACAAATTTTATAAAGTTTATAAAAATTTACCGGGGTCTGACCCCATAGGAGATAAAAACCATGGCCTTTAATCAAAAAATCAGAAGTGTCGCGCCGTCGAAATCAGTGACGCTT
>JAJBUT010000050.1 GCA_020860185.1 Lachnospiraceae bacterium
GGGGTGGTGGTCGCGGCCGTCGTGACATTTCTGATCCTGTCGGCCAAGCGGCTGAATCTGATCGTCTTCGGTGAGGATGAGGCGCGTGCCATGGGGATCAACGTGAGTCGCACGCGGAATATCATGATGGCGCTTTGCACGGTGATGACGGCTGTGATTATTGCTGCCTGCGGCGGAATCGGATTTGTCGGTCTGATCATCCCGCATATCACACGGCGGGTGGTCGGCTCGGATTTTCGCTATCTGTTGCCGGGCTGTGTGATGATCGGCGGCATGTTTGTGCTGATCTGTCAGTGGATTCCGCCGATTTCCTGGATGTCGTCGGCGCATGTCAGCGATTATACCAGCATCGTGGGCGGTGCCGTGTTCCTCTTCATGATCATACGAAACAGGAGGCAGAGCCATGCGGATTGGGCTTAAAGAATCAATCGAAATCAAAAAAGAGGACAACCGATTGTTCCGGCGGAATATGCTGATCCTTGTTCTGGTTACCGTTGCAGCTTTTCTGGTGTTTATGAACGCCTATAACTATGCGGCCTGGAAACCTCCGGCCTACACGTGGAGCTGTATCCGGACCTGGTTCGCCTATGCCTGGGCGACGGTCACGAATCAGCCCCGACTGGATATCATGGAGAGATATCCGGTCGGGTACTCACTCACCTTTTCCAATATTAAAAGCCTTTTTATGGCGATGGGCTGCGGGGCGCTGCTGGCGCTCTCCGGTAATATCTTCCAGAACGTGTTCCGCAATCCGATGGCGGCGCCCACGATGCTGGGGGTCAACACGGGGGTGCAGGCGGGAATGCTCTACATGGTTGTTGTCTATGGCGGTGCAGCCCTGAACATGACAAAAGAGCGTTATCTCATCTGCTATCTCGGTGCGGCTGTCATGCTGGCGGCCATCATGCTCTTCGGCAAGCTGGCGTCGGGGCGCGGGCGGTTCGCTGTGGAGGATCTGATCCTCGTGGGCGTCGCTCTCTCACAGATCGTGGGCGCGGTATTGTCCGGCTATACGAACGGCATGGATACCGATGTCCTCGCTATCTATCAGATGGTCTCCATGGGGACGTCTCTGCAGACAGACTGGATTTCCATTCTCTGGCTGCTGATCGCGTTCGGCGCGAGCGTCATTCCGATGTATCTGCTGCGCTTCTCGTTTAATGTTGTATCCTTCACACCGGACGAGACAAAAGGGCTGGGAATCGACTCCGGCATTTTCCGGTTTATCACGCTGATCATCGGCACTTTCATGGTGACGGCGGCGATGGTTCACTGCGGCGTGATCGGCATGCTGGCGCTGGCGGTTCCTCATATGGGCCGGGCGTTTTTCGGGTCGGATTTCCGGAAACAGTTCTGGGCGAACCTGCTGCTGGGGGCGCTGCTTCTGATGGTCTGCCGGGGAGTGGTTATCCTGATGCCGCGTGTGCTGGGGCAGTATTTCCCGATCAGCATCATCGTCAATATCATGGTGCCGCCGGTCTTCGCGCTGTTTCTGGCGAAATCAAAGAGGGGGTGGGAGTGATGAAGCTCGAACTGAAACGCGTGAGCGTCGGCTACGACGTCGCGGAGCCGGTGCTCGAGGATATCAATTTTTCCGTGGATACCGGTGAGATCTGCTGTATCCTCGGCCCGAACGGTGTGGGCAAGACCACGCTGTTCCGAAGTATTCTGAAATTCATGCCGATTTTAAACGGAGAGATCCGCATCGACGGAAAAGATATACGGGCATGGCCGCACGCGGTCATGGCGAAATATATGGCCTATGTGGCACAGTACCACAACCCGCCCTTCCCCTATGAGGTGAAGGACGTGGTTCTCCTGGGCCGGGTCAACAGCACGCGATACTTCGGACAGCCGGACCGGCAGGATTATGAGATTGCGGAGAATGCGATGAAGGATATGGGGATCCATCATCTGCGGAACCGGTACTACACCGATATCTCCGGCGGGGAACGGCAGCTGGTCATGATCGCGCGGGCGCTCGCACAGCAGCCGGGTTTCCTCGTCCTGGATGAGCCGACGGCGAATCTGGACTACGGCAACACGATCCGGGTGCTCCATGAGATACGCCGGCTGACGGATCTCGGCTACGGGGTCATCATGACGACGCACAACCCTGACCATCCGTTTTACTGCAACGCGAAGGTGGCGCTGCTGCAGAGAAACAGCCCGCTGCTGTACGGCAGCGCGGTGGATGTGGTGACAGAGAAAAATATGCGGGATGCCTACGGCGTCGGCATCGGGGTTGTGGAGTATATCAACAAACAAGGCGTAAGAATGCGATTGTGTGCACCGGAAACCTGAAATCCACTAAAACCAAAACCCACCCGTTAACGGGTGGGAATCGAGGGAGTGCGGATGCGATTGTGTGCACCGGAAACCTGAAATCCACCAAAACCAAAACCCGCCCGTTTAAGGGCGGAAGCAGAAAACAGAAAAATCGCCCACAGGGCGAAAAATGGGGAGATATAGATTGTACAAAACAGACAGCAGGAGGAAGCAGAAAGATATCCATCCCTCAAAGGATGGGACTTATGGGGAGGCTGCAGGTACAAATAAGGAGGAAGCGGATATGAGCTTAACACAGGAACAGGTACAGCAGGGCAGTTCCGTCCTGAATCGCATTATGGATAATATCGAGACTGTCATCATAGGGAAACGGGAGGCCGTGGAGCTGGTGACGCTCGCCATGGTGAGCAACGGGCATGTGCTGGTCGAGGACGTGCCGGGCGTGGGCAAGACCAGCCTGATCACCTCCCTGGCAAAGACGATCGACTGCGGATTCTCCCGCATCCAGTTTACGCCGGACATCATGCCGTCGGACGTGACCGGATTCTCGATTTTCAACCAGAAGGACAGGGAGTTTGAGTTCCGCCCCGGCGCGGTGATGAGCAATGTCATCCTCGCGGATGAGATTAACCGCGCCTCCGCGAAGACCCAGTCGGCATTGCTGGAGGTCATGGAGGAGCGTCAGGTCACGGTGGACGGTCACACCTATCCCATGCAGGAGCCGTTTATGGTGCTCGCGACGCAGAATCCGCTGGAGTCCTACGGCACCTACCCGTTGCCGGAGGCGCAGATCGACCGTTTCCTGATCAAGATTTCCATCGGCTATCCCTCCTTCGAGCAGGAAGCGAAGGTCGTAAAGATGGGAAAAGCCTCGAAGCAGGCGATCGGCCCGGTTGTGAAGGGCAGGGATATTCTGGCGGTGCGGGAACTGGCGGAACAGGTCTTTGTTCACGACATGATCATCGATTATATCGTGCAGATTGTTACGGCCACCCGGAACTATGCAGATATTCAGATCGGCGCGTCCCCGCGCGGCTGCATCGCACTCTTTAACCTGGCGAAATCGTATGCCCTTTATCGCGGCAGGAATTACGTACAGCCGGACGATGTGAAATATCTGGCGCCCTTCGTACTCTGCCACCGCATCACGCTGATGCAGGAGGCAAAGATCGACGGCAAGACACCGCAGCGTGTGATGGATGAGATACTCGGAAGCATCGCCGTGCCGACCAACGAAAACAAATATCAGCCGATATAGAGGTGGGATGCCATGGATCTGAATATTGAACGCCCGGTGAAAACCAACCCGGGGGCATACCGAAAAGACAGGCGCGTCCGGCGGCGCCGCGCCAGGAATCTGGAGCGCCGAAGGAAGATCCGGCTGGCGATTACCTGTGTGGTTCTGCTCGCCGTCTCTGTGCTGCCGGCCGTATTTGTGAATACGGTCATCGGCTATCTGCCGGTCTTTATGGTGGGACTGCTCATCGCGCTGTCGTTTGTCTATCTGCAGTGTCTGCGGCGTGCGCTGGTCTTTGAGGAAAAATCGGAATTTAATAACTGCAGGAGAGGGACGGCGAGCGCTTTTTCTATCCGGGTCAAAAACCGGTCGCCGCTGGTCTATCCGAAGCTGGAAGTGTTTTTTTACATATCAGATCTCTTCGGGGGAGAGGATGATGTCACCTCGACGACAATCACGCTCTCATCTTTTGAGGACCGGACCTTCGAGTTCAATGTGCAGTTCGAGCACATCGGAACCTATGAGGCGGGTCTGAATAAAGTGGTCATCCAGGATCTGTTCGGTTTTTTCCAGAAAACACTGCCGAACACGAGCCGCTATGAGATTCAGGTGGCGCCGAAAGTCTATGACCTGGCCAGGCTGAACATCTCGAACCGCGCATTTTCGGAGAGCCGCAACATGCTGAAGCCAACTTCCATGGACGGCACGGACTATACCGGCGTCCGGGAATATGTCATCGGCGACCCGATTAAAAATATTCACTGGAAGCTGTCTGCCCGGACCGAGCATTATATGACGCGCCAGTTTGAGAGCTACGGCAATATGGGTGTCTCCATTCTCATGGATTTCCAGTGCCCGTCCTGGGACAGGGACAGCATGATGTACGTGTTCGACGGCGTGGTGGAGACGGCGCTCTCCGCAGAGGCCTACGCGCGCCGGAATGGCATGGAGGCGGAGCTGCTCTATCTGAATAAAAACGGCGGACGCAGGCGCTATATCTCACGCAATGACGAGGGTCATGCGGAGCTGGTCGCGGATGTGCCGAAGATCACGGCGGAAAATCTGCAGAAAAGCGCTTTACAATTGCTTCGCGAGGAGGGGAACGCCGCTTATTCGAAGAGCAATCTCGCTTTCGTTACCGGAAATGTGACGCCGCAGCTGCCGCGGACGCTGATGGATATTAAGGCAAGGCGGAAGAATCCGATCCTGTTTGTTGTCCTTCCCAATATACTGACGGGTGAGGAGCGGCAGAAATACTTAAAGCCTCTGCGCGGCCTGGATTACGCGGGTATTCCCTACTATGTGATCGGGGAGGCGCAGGAGCTGATGGGAGGTGAGCGCCGTGTTTCCTAGATATCTGAAAAGCTCCGTGTACAGTTTTCTGCTCTGCTGCGTGATGTCCTGGAGCCTCGCGCAGATGTGCTTTCTCGGATTTTATGTGAATGAGGAGCAGCAATACAATCTGCCGCTGCTTCTGGCTGTCGTGATCATTTTAAATGTCATCCTCTGGCTGGTGTCCTACGGGAAACGAACCATGGCGGGCGGCGTGATCGGCTTTGTCGCCGCCATCGTGATTGCGCTCGCTTACCTGAGTATCAGCGGAAATATGCTGACGGCGTTCACAGATACCGCGGACAGTTCAAATCCGTATCTGTATTATATGATCTGTTTTGTGGTGATCGTGGGAACCTGGCTTCTGGCATCCACACGGCGGGGAACACTGGTCCTGATGGTGCTGGGCGCGCTGGTCGCAGCCTTGATTCAGTATCTGTATCATAATAATCATTTTCTCTGGCTGGCGCTTTTTCTGATTGCCTGCATGGTAAATCTCGCACTGAAAAACTACCAGAATCATGTGCTGCATTACGGAAACCGAAACAGTTCCTTCGGGAGAACCGCGCTGGTGGCGCTGGCCTGCGTACTCGTCGCGTTTCTCATCGGTACCGGGGCGTTTTACGGGATCGTCAGTCCCTTAAATCCGCCCGCGAAAAAGCTGGAGCTGTTTACACACGATATGACGCAGACGCCGCTCGACCGGATGGGGCTGGCGAGCGAGGTAAAGGTGATGGATCCGGATCACAAATCGGATGTGACCGAGGAAGTACCCGGCGTCAGCGGCTCTGAGAGCAGCCAGACTGCGGCGGACGACGACGGGGGAATCGTCGGAGACGAGATCGACGAGGACTCCGAGATGGACAATGCGTCGAACCTGTTCTCGCAGGATGCCGAGAACGATGAACTGGACGCGATCAGCTATAACCGCCTGAGAAAAGTCATATGGACGACAATCCTTGTGATTGCCATTCTCGCGGCTGCCGCTATCGTGCTGAAAGTGCTTTCCCACCGGATGTGGCTGCAGAGGATTCAGAAAAAATCCCGGAAGGAACAGATCTCGGCGATGTATCATCTCTTTCTGCGCAAGTTCGGTCAGATCAGGGAGGGAAAAAACCGGGAGGAGACGCCGTATGAATACGCCAGAAGAGCGGAAGTCAATCTCGCATCCTTTGTCACGTCTCACGCGGATTTTTATGAGATCACGGACATTTTTGTCCGCTCCGAATACAGCGCGGACGGTATCACCGGGGAGGAGTATGAAAAGTTTACGGAATATTACCGGAATATTTTCCGGTGTCTCAGGCAGTATCTGGGACTGCGGTGGATATTAAAGTTCTTTTTGTTATAGTGAGGGAAATACGAAGCCTGTCTATACAGGTGCATAAGCATGAAATGAGCGGTATGCGTTATGTATACAGGCTGTTCGCTCATGGCATGCGGGAACGATTCCTGGCTAAACGGTTAATAAGCTACAAAGCTAAAAGGTAAGATATACAGGAAAAGGCGGCGTATGTGTCGGAGAAGATCCGGAGCATGCGCCGTTACTTTCCCTGCCCCGTGAAAAGTAACGGAGAATCCGTAAGCCTGAATTGAACTTGAAATTCAAATTGAAATCCATGAAAAA
>JAJBUT010000078.1 GCA_020860185.1 Lachnospiraceae bacterium
CATTTGTAAAAATATAACTGTTTCCAAGCATCAAAATTCTCATAATATTTTCATTTACCATGTATAGGTTTTGATTTCGCAATTTCCTATGCCAAACGCGGAAAATTCCTCATTCGTCATATCGTTAAAATAAGAGTGTACCACACGGGAAATACCATTGTGTGCTACCAGTAAATATATCTTGTCACCTGCACGTATATCGTCAATCAGATTATACACCCGCTGACACAGGTGCATCATCGTCTCACCACCATCATAATGATCCAGGAAATGTGTCTTCGCCGCCTTAAAATCCACCCCATCCCGGGGCGTAGACTCATAGCGACCGAAATTCTGTTCCTTTAAACGCGGTTCCATCCGCCTGGGAATTCCGGTTTCTTCCGAAATATGTCTGGCCGTCTCGGAAGCCCGCACCAACGGCGAATACAAAATCTCATCAATCGGAAGTTTCTCTTCTGCTAACCTTTTGCCAAGTTCGATTGCCTGCATATGGCCAAGTTCCGTCAGCGCAATGTCTGTCGCGCCACAGATTTTGTTTTCGACATTCCATACAGTCTGTCCGTGTCTCGTAAAATATAATGTTCCCACTGCTTAACACCTCAACATACCAGCGTTTCTAATTTCCATCTCATCCTTGCAAATATAATCTAATCCGCAAACAGTGTCATCTGTTCAAAATCTACCTGCCGCTTCAGATCTCCCGGCACCTGACACAGCAACTTCTCTGTGCTGCTGTCATCCAAAATCCAATCCTTGATCTGCGGTTCCTCTAACACCAACGGCATCCGGTCATGCACCACGTACATGAATTCATTCGCGCCTGTCGTTAATATTACAAACCGTTCTTCATTCTCCATCAGGTCGAAAAATCCGGCCAGATACAAGACCTTCCCATCTACGCGACTGAATAAATTTTTCTCTTTCAGCGCATTCCATTCATAAAAATGCTTTGCCGGAATCACCGCACGGTGATATCGAATTCCGCTCTGAAACAGCTTTTTCTCCTGCACGGATTCTGCCCGCGCATTGAAAATTACACCAGATTTCTGGTATCCCGGGTAACCCCACCGCTGGCAGGACAGCTCCAGCCCTTTCCTGCCGCCGATAATCACCGGTGCCGGATCAGTCGGATGGATATCCTCAGAAAAATCCATCGCCGGGATTCTATGATCCACTTCAGTTACAAATTTCCGGGCTTCCAACACGGAATCCCGATCAATATAAAATACACCGCACATGTCTGTCTATCCCTATGGCAACGCTCTGAATCGCCTGATTATAAAGCTGCTCCGTCTCTGTGTTAAAAGCAACCAATATCACCTCAAAGTCCTCATCGGCGTCTTTCGTTTCTCCGATGATCGTCCGCACAGCAATTTCTGCCGCCTGGTCTTTCGGATAACCATATATTCCCGTGGATATGGCCGGAAACGCAATGGAACTCAGCCGCTTTTCTTTTGCGATACGGAGACAGCTGCGGTAACAAGCCGCCAAAAGCTCCGGCTCATTTTGATTTCCGCCGTTCCAGACCGGACCGACAGTATGAATCACATATTTTGCCGGAAGCTGATAGCCCATCGTAATCTTTGCATCTCCGGTTTCACAACCGTTTAAAGTCCGGCACTCCGCCAGCAAATCCGGGCCGGCCGCCCGGTGGATTGCACCGTCCACCCCGCCTCCGCCAAGCAGGGAATTTTTCGCCGCGTTCACGATTGCGTCCACTTTCAGTTTTGTAATATCGCCCACTAATACTTTGATATGCATCTTCGCCCTCCGTTCCTGCTGTTTACATATGGAACCGTCTGTGAAAAATCAAATTGTTTCTGTCCGTCATGAATACCTATCATGAAAAACATGCCGATTCCCCTTCCATTGCTATGTACTTCTCAACGGATACCATTATATTCTCCAGATTTCTTAAATCATGATACCATGACTGCATTTCGCCGCTCGCCGAACATGCCAGCATGTTCTTCTCGCTTTCGCTCATTATATCCAGCGCCCAGTCACCAGTCTCCAGAGAATGATTCGCATTTTCTAATATATGGAGCGGATAATTATGGGCTTTGCATTCCGCAATTACAAGCAACGGCACCATTCCATCCACATACCCTCGCATGCTGTCCAAATTATAATATAGTAAACGGCAAATATTTTTGACGTTTACTATAAAATACTCTGACATACGGAAATCACTCCCCGCATTGTAATTCTCTGCCTTCTTCAATAAGTTCAGTTTCAGGAAGTCACAGCATTTCTGTGATACAACGTGGTAATCCCGCATATCAGACAGGGCTTCAATCAATTCTTCTCTGGTCACAACAGTACTCCTTTGCCAAAAAATCTCTAATCCATTTTTCTCTGCCCCTCCCGCACATTGTAGCACAGCAGGTAATGAAAACATAGCTGCACCAAAGTGTCCACAAAGTCCTGCGCAGAGTCAGCGTCCGCTTTGCCCAGCGCCTTCGCCATCTCGATGAACCGTTCGTCACAAACATGGCAGTCCACAAAATGCTGGTAATAAGCGGCGGAGATCATGATCAGCCCCGATCCGTGGGACAATCCCTGATGGTAGGCGCTCATGGCGTGTTCCATGGAATGCTCGCTGGTGCAGGCGCTGACCGTCATGACCTGTCCCGACAGGTTGGTTGCAAATGCCACGCCTTCGCGGGCTTCAATGTCTTTGCCATCTTTCACCGCGCGGGCGAGATACTTCCCGATGTTCGAGATAGCAGTCATTGCCAGCATATCGCCCATCTGGTTATGCCCTTTTGAAATGTAGCACTCCGTGCTGTGGAACAGGGCGTCAAAGCCCTGGCAGGCAGTGAATTTGGACGGTACAGAAACCATCAGCTCCGGCTCAACGATACCCGAAGTTCCTTGCCTCCGAGTATAAAACGGTGCTCTTTGCCGATTACCTGATTCCAATCATCAAGCATCTCCTGCAAATGATCTTCTTTCTTCGATTTATTTTCTGTCACATTCTGAGAAACGCTTTGAATGTAAATAACGATTTCTCTCGCCAACTTTAAACTGCTGTGAGGCGCTCGGCATCAGGGACACCGTGCCATATCTTGACCGAATGATTGTGCTGGACTATATCATTGCCAACGAAGACCGGCATTTGAATAATTTTGGTGTGATCCGTAATACCGAAACATTGGCATGGCTCGGGTTTGCACCAATCTATGACAGCGGCTCCTCACTCGGCTATGACAAAGTACCTGCACAGATACATTTGGGAAAAGAGGTAGTCTGCAAACCATTTAAAAATCACCATTCGGAGCAATTAAAGCTGGTATCCGACTTTAACTGGATTCACTTTGACAGACTGTCGGATATAAGGAAATTGATCGCCGCTGTTTTGTCCTCAGACGGCGCAAAGGATTATATAGACAAAAATCACATCTGGGCGATTGCCGGGTCAGCGCTGCGGCGAATCGAACAGCTTTCGCAGCTTGCCATAAACCATGCGCCGTCACAGGAAATTTCCACGGAGGATGATGTGAAAGAAAACATTGCCGAGAACTACACTTCGAACGCATAGTTATTCGTCTGTTGTTTTCCGTTCCAGAATCACCGTGGAAAATGGCTTCATCCTGGCCCCGGTTTCCCCGAAAATCACTTCTCCGTCCGGTACTTCCGGGCAAAACGTCACCGGCGCCGGGTTAAAATTCTGAACAAAAATATACTCCGTATCCGCGTCCCGGCGGGAGGACACTGCCACACCATCCGGAATCTCCTGCTCCAGAATACGCCGAACCCCGGCCTCCCTCAAAATCTGCGCATAGACATCATCATAGAGCCTCTGCTCTGCATCGGCACAGACATAATAAGCCTGTCCCTTTCCGTAACAGTTCACTGTCAACGCCGGTGTTCCCGCATAAAAATCCTCTCCGTATACAAACAACGGTACTGCCGTCCGCAGGTCTACCAGTTGGCAGAGATGTTCACACCGGTATGCGGCGTCAGAATCCACAGCATGTAGCGTGTTGGATTCCCCCTCATAGAGAGCGTCAATCTCCGTGCTGCGAAGACCCATGACATCCATCAGTCCGCCCGGCGTTCCGCCGAGAAAGCACAGGTCGTTCTCATCTACAACGCCGCTCCAGTAACTCATGATAAATACACCGCCACGCTCCACAAAAGCCCGTATCTTTTCCTCAAATCCGGTCCGAAACATATAGGCCATGGGAGCCGCCACCACCCGATAGGGTTCCAGCGATTTCGTCATGTCAATCACATCCACATTGACGCCCTGACGGCGGAACGCGCCGTAGGATTTTTCTACTGCTTCCCGGTAGTACATACCCTCATTTCTGGGACCGGCCGAAGCCTCCAGAGCCCATCGATTTTCCCAGTCGTAAATCACTGCCACAGATGCCTCCACCTTCGAGTGATGGATCTGCCCAATCGCCTCCAGATCCGCTCCGATCTGACGGCACTCCTGATAGGTGCGGTCATCCTCTTTTCCATAATGGTCGATCACTGCCCCGTGAAGTTTCTCATAACCTCCCCGTCCTTTCCGAATCTGAAAATAGAGAACGCTGTCCGAACCGTGCGCGATGGCCTGCAGAGACGATGCCTCCAACATTCCCGGCCGCTTCAGTTTGCTGATCGGCACCCAGCTCATCGCTCCGGGACAGGATTCCATCATCAAAAACGGTTCCCGCTTCATGGAACGCATCACATCATGCCGCATCCCTGCATTCACCGCAGTCTGACTCTCCGGCCCTTTATGCCAGAATGGATAACTGTCCCATGACACGATATCCACCGCGTCTGCCAACTCAAAATAATTTACCCACGGGCTTTTGTAAAGCATGTTCGTCGTAACCGGTTTTACCGCCCCTGCCTCCCGAAGCGCCGCAATCTCTGCCCGGCAGAAATCCGTCGTCTGGTAACTTACAAACCTGCGCCAGTCCAGATACAATCCCTGAATCGAGCTTTCTCCGATGGAAGACGGACTCTCAATCTGGTCAAAATTCTGATAATCATGACTCCAGAAAGAAGTATTCCAACAGCGGTTGACCTCATCAATCGTATGATATTTCTCCTTCACCCAATCCCGAAAAGCCTGCTGACACAGCGGGCAATGGCACTCTCCCATATATTCGTTGGAAACATGCCAGAGGATTACGCCCGGATGGCTGTCGAAACGCGCTGCCAGCTTCTGATTCATCCTGCGCACTTTTTCCCGGTAAACCGGCGATGTGTAACAGTGATTGTGGCGCTCTCCGAAAAGCGTTCTCTGCCGCATCTCATTGACGCGGAGCACTTCCGGATACTGATCCGCCATCCAGTGCGGCCGTGCACCGGAGGGCGTCGCCAGATTGACCGAAATCCCATTCTCATAAAGGCGGTCAATGATCTCCTCCATCCAGTCAAAATCATAAACTCCCTCCGCAGGCTCCAGCTTCGCCCATGCAAAGATTCCCAGCGAGACCGTATTAATGTGCGCCTGCTTCATCAGACGGATGTCCTCTTTCAGGATATCGGGATATTCCAGCCATTGATCCGGATTGTAATCCCCGCCGTACAAAAAGTGTTCAAAATTTACACTCATATGGTTTCCCTTTCCTGTAATGAATTTTTTAACACTCTGGCCGGCACACCGGCCACGACCGTATTTGCAGGAACATCCTTTGTCACCACGGCACCGGCTGCGACAACCGCACCGTCTCCGATGGTCACACCGGGCAAAATGGCCGCATGCGAACCGATCCACACTTTCTTCCCGATATGAACCGGAGCAGGGTGGTTATCGGCGCGCTTCGCAGGATTCAGATCGTGGTTGATGGTCGCAATCACAACCTGAGATCCGATCAGCGCACCGTCGCCGATATAGATGCCGCCCTGATCCTGAAAATGGCAGCCAAAATTAATGAAGACATTATCCCCGACAAAAATATTTTTTCCGCACTCTGAATAAAACGGCGGAAAAAGAGAAAACGTGTCCGAAACCGGTTTGCCGATCAGTTTTGAAAACAAACTGCGAACCTCATCGGCATCATGATAACCGCTGTTGAGTTCTGCGATAATCTGCATTGCCTCCTGCGCAAACCGGTGCATATAGCCATGCAATTCGGAGCCTCCGGGGGCAATCTGACCGTTCCGCAAATTTTCCAATGCTTCCTTCCTGTTCATAAAAATCACTTCTCCGTTTCGTTGAGGTTTTCATAAAAGCACTGAGCCTCATTATTCGCTTCCGGCATGGCGGTTCACCTCCCTCGATGTTTTTATTTTATATTGAAGTAGAAATAATGGCAAATACTTAGTTTCTATTTCTGGTTATTCTTGACAAGAATATCTGTTTGCGCTATAATGTGACCAAAGCATGGAGGTATATTATGGAATTGCGTGTTTTGCGTTATTTTATCGAAGTCGCCAGAGAGGGCAGCATTACGGGCGCGGCCAGAACACTTCATATTTCCCAGCCAACCTTATCGAA
>JAJBUT010000199.1 GCA_020860185.1 Lachnospiraceae bacterium
TCGTTTATATGATATCGGTCTGGAGCAGAGCTGGTATAAATTCAGAGATGAAGCCTATGAAAGAATTGCAAGAGACTGGTGTGAAAAATTTAGCATAGAAATAGAGGAATAGTTATATGATTGTTTATGACGGATTGAAAACCGAGTTTTTGACAAGCTGCGAAAATGATTCGATTGCTATAGAAATTGAAGAGAATATTTAAAAAAATGGGTAGGCATACAGCGAAAGCAGAGTTTCGTTCCTGGGAGAATTCTTTGGATTGCATGTATAAAGTTCTGAATGACAGGGCGATTCCTTCTGATGCGGGCGTGGCGATTGAATACAATATCCCGCAGACATCAAAACGAGTAGATTTTATGATTTCAGGATATGATGAATCGGATGAATCAAATATCGTCATTGTTGAGTTGAAACAGTGGGAAAGTCTGGAAGAAGTCCGGGGAACAGATGCATTGGTGGAAACATATACAGGAGGAGCAAAACGACGTGTGATGCATCCTTCCTATCAGGTATTGTCCTATGCCAGACTGATTTATGATTACAACGCTTCCGTTCAGAATGAGAGAGTAGAACTGCATCTGTGTGTGTGTCTGCACAATTATATTCGTCATACAGATGCTCCTCTTGATGCGGGGCAATATAAAAAGAGTATCTGGAAGAGGTGCTGGCCTATACAAAAGGCCAGTTATCTGATCTGAGAGCATTTATAGAGAAATCTATTGTTAAAGGGGATAAAAAAGAAGTCCTTTATCTGATTGACCATGGCAGGATTCGGCCGTCGAAAAGCCTGCAGAATGCAATTGCGTTGATGCTGAAAGGAAATAAAGAGTTTATCATGATTGATGATCAGAAAGTGGCTTACGAAGAAATACTTCATTTGTCGGAACTTTCACAGAAGGATGGACGGAAACGTACAGTGATTGTTCAGGGAGGACCGGGAACCGGGAAAACGGTAATCGCTGTAAATCTGCTTGCAGAATTGACAAAGGTTTCCTACGGACGGTCAGCCGATGAGGTACTGGTCGGCGACTGGGACGGAGACGGGATTGATACACTGGCGGTGCGCCGTGACGGAAATATTTATTATTTCAGCAACAGTATCAATAATCCGAATGCCGAAGTGACAAGGGTTTCCTATGGAAGGGCTGCGGATCTGGTGCTGGTCGGCGACTGGGACGGAGACGGGATTGATACGCTGGCAGTGCGCAGGAACGGCAATATCTATTATTTCAGCAACAGTATCAGCAATCCGGACGCGGATGTGACGGTGGTTTCCTACGGACGGGCGGCCGATGCGGTATATGTCGGAACCTGGGCGTAAAGTGAACCGGAAGCTATCGGAATGAGAGCTTCATCAGATGATATCTGCAGCCGGTCGGTCATGTGATTTTTTCATGGCGGACCGGCTGTATTTTTGTCGAAAAATACTGTACATCCGCGGCCGAATGGGTTATACTATATCTTGTGGTTGATAATGGATCAATATTGGAGATGTTGTGGTATGAGTCAGTCCTCGCTGGCAGAGGAAAAGTTTGATATTTCGGATGTTTATGAGGAAAAGGGCAGATACTGCCGGTTTGTGCAGACGGCGGACGGTTCCTATGTACTGAAACCGGTAAAGGTGCCGGCGCATGTGAAGGCGGCGCGCGCGGAGCAGCGGCGCAGGAGAGAGATACGGCGTCATGCGCAGGAAAACCGGCAGCGGGCACAGTCGGTCAATGCGCGCTCCGTAGCTTTTCTTGCCGTGGCACTCATGTTTTTTGCGATGGTGTGCTGTGCCTTTCTGGCCATGCAGAATCAGGTTTACAGCCGTTCTGTTCGGATTGCGTCTCTGGAGGCACAGATATCTGAGATGGCGGAGGAGAATGACTCGACGGAGAAGCGGCTGGCCGCCTCGGAGAATCTCCTGGAGGTGGAGATGGTCGCCCGGCAGAAGCTCGGCATGCAGTATGTGGATGAGGATCAGATCGAATACTATACGGCGGATGATTCGGATTATATGCTGCAGTATGGCGATGTTGACTGAATCTGTGATGGGTTATTGATATATGATGCTGCAATATGATGATGTATATATATCCGTAAGACAATAAAACTCTGTGCATGGTATCGTGTACAGAGTCTTTTTATGAACTAAATCGCGTATGGAAATCTACAGGGACATATGAGGTGCTCTCACAGAGCCCAGAAACCCAGCAGCCCAAGCCCGACGCCGATCAGTGCTCCGGCGACGACGTCTCTCACAAAATGCACCCGGATCAGGACGCGCGCGGCGGCGAGAAATACACCGGCGGCCATCATGATGATCGCGGCGGGCGGGCAGATGTAAGCGGTCGCCATGGCGATCATGAAAACGGAAAAAACGTGCCGGCTGGGGAAGGAGTTCCTCTTTGTGTCCTTTTGAATCAGGGGCGGCGCCTCCCAGACCTCGTAGGGTCGTCTGGCGTTGCAGGCTCTGCGGAATACGGTTACGATCACAAATGAGATCAGCGGCACCAGGAGGACGCGTAAGAACCGCCCGTCCCGTGTGAATGCAAGTATGATCAGCAAAACCGGGTAGGCGATATAAAAGGCTTTCGTGATGACGCTGTTTGTCGTAGTCAGCCGTTTCCTTTTTCGCTCATCCTTCTCGAAGGGACGGGAGAGCCTGTCATAGAATGCTTTTTGCATGATCATTTCTCCGTGTCTGTTTTGGGCTGATTTCTCCCGGGGTGATTTTCCGGCTTGTTTTTTGCCTGTTTTTTCCCGAAAACACACATGCGCTTCTGTCGCAGCGCCAACATCTGTGAAAGTCGATTTTTCAGACTGCAACTAATCCGATCTCAGGTTTTGCGGTACAGAACAGTTCCTTAGTCTTCGGGAATTTCACTCATTTGAGGCCGCACATGGATCCCGTTCACCTCGATCTCCCCGGTCAGCGGTATGACCAGGCTGGGAATGCCGTCGATCACCCGCGTGTTCACCATCCCCGCGTATGCCGGATTCACTTTCACGGTCACGTCCGGCGTCCGGACCTCGAACTTCCGCGTGTCAGATATATTATCGGCCATCACGGTCGCTTTCGCGCCGATCTCCTCATCGTACTGTTGCTCAAAACGTTCCAGATGCGCCTCCGGAGCGCCGTTTTGTGCAAGCAGCCGGCGAACCTCGGCTTTGTCCAGTTCCAGCGGTTCCGGGTTATCCTGGTTTTCTTCAATCATTTCGTTCAGTGTCTCATGGATATTCCGGACAGTGTCAAAATCGCAGGCATCGCCCAGCGTCTCCTCGATGATGGACTGAAAGGATTCCTTCTGCTGCGGAGCCGGGAGAGGCTGCACGCACCCGAGAAGCTGCTCCGTGATCTCGGGACAGAATTCCTTTGTGTTTTTAGAATAGTACAGCAGGCTGTGGATATCGGTGTTCCGGTCATTGAATGCCGGAAACAGAAATGCCTGCTCCGGCAGATCCACAAGCCAGTCCCGGATGCGGTCCTCAATGCTGTTTGTCTCGGCGTTGTAGCAGAGCCCTGCCTTGGAGAGAGCGACCGGGCACAGGCAGCAGAGAACGAAATTATAAATGTAATCGGACGCATCCTCCAGATCCATGCCGTCAGAAGTTTTTACCGGGATATCGTAGGAACCGTGGATCAGCAGGATCAGATAGTTCTCCGGATGGTACCAGCTCTCGATAATCTGGTCGTAGAAACGTTCCAGAATGACATCGTCTTTTAATTCGCTGTCGCGCAGCTCAAGCAGGCGTGCCTGTGTACCGTCTGCAGCTTCCTGCTCCAGAGGAAATTCCATATTCAGAAGATTTTTTCCGATCGTACCGGACAGTGCTTTGCGGAAAATGTCGAGATATTTATATATTTCCTCATCCGGGAGGGCGAGAAAGGATTCCCGGAACTGTAAAACTTTATTTTTTTCCGCATCCACATAACAGCCGGTCAGCCGGTTGATGCAGCAGCGTTCCTTTGTAAAGGTTTTTTTGATTTCTGATATTTCTCTTTTATTCATATGTGTATACCCTGTTATGAAAAAGAACTGCTATCTCCAAAGTGGAGATAGCAGTTTCTTTTAAATGGATTGTAAGTACTACTCGGCCTCGATCGCGCCAACCGGACATCCGTCTGCACAGGCGCCGCAGCTCAGGCACTCATCTGCATTGATCTCAAAATGAGCATCGCCCTCCGCAATCGCGCCGACCGGACATGTTCCCTCGCAGGCGCCGCAGGAAATGCAGCTGTCACTAATTACATATGCCATGATATAGCCCTCCTTTAAATAATCTTCACAAAGCATCCAGCGCTTTGTATCATAATAATACAAATAAATACAGATTGCAAGAACTTTAAAATAAACATGAGGGGGCAAATTTTGAGAAAATACTGTAAAATGCCTGACTGTAAAAAATGTGTGAAGCAGATAAAATATGGATAAAAAAGCTCTGATTTTGCGAATAGGGGGATGACATTTTTGACAGAAGGCTGTATACTGTTGGATGCTGGACAGGACACGGTTTCGGAACGGCCCGAGCCGCCCTCGCCTGTTGCTGAGCGGCAATTATCCTGTACCGTCCGCGAAAGCAGGTACGGGATCATAGCATGTATTTCGGAATGATCCGGACCAGACAGGAGGAAACAAAACCATGGAATACTGGGATATATATGATAAGGATAAAAAACGCACCGGACGGACAATGAAGCATAATGACTGGTGCTTAAAGGACGGAGAATATCATCTGACTGTACTCGGCGTCATTGTGCGCCCGGACGGAAGATTTCTGATCACCAGGAGAGTGAAGACGAAGAGCTGGGCGCCCGGCTGGTGGGAGGTGCCCGGAGGCGGCGTCCGGGCGGGGGAGGAGTCCCGTGAGGCGGTGATTCGCGAACTGAAGGAGGAGACCGGGCTGGATGTATCCGGCTGCGGCGACGGATATCTTTTTACTTACCACAGGGAGAACCCGGGCGAAGGAGATAACTATTTCGTGGATGTCTATCGCTTTGCGTTGGATTTTGATAAGGCGGATGTCCGGCTGCAGGAGGCGGAGACGGATGGTTTTATGCTGGCGGACGCGGATCAGATTCATACACTGGCAGAGCAGGGGATTTTTCTTCATTATAACAGTATTCGGAGTGCTTTTGAGCTGCCGCTGCAAAACTGAAAAAAGATGTTGACGGAGACTTGCTTTCTATGCTATAGTGGATAGGCGATGGAAGCAGGTCTTTTTTTTATGCCTAAAAATGTTGTTTTTTGCATATAAATGGAAGATTGTGAAGAGCAACAAAACTAGAAATTAATCGGAGGTGGAAAGTTGTGCGCATTAAAATTACTTTGGCATGCACAGAGTGCAAGCAGCGGAATTACAACCTGACGAAGGATAAGAAAGCACATCCTGAGAGAATGGAAGTAAACAAATACTGCAAGTTCTGCAGGAAGCATACGCTGCACAAGGAAACCAGATAACCCTCGGACGCGGAAGGAGTAAAGAATGGAAGAAGGCAAAAAGAACGAGGCTTCAAAGCTGAGTTGGTTTAAGGGTCTTCAGGCTGAGTTCCACAAGATCAAATGGCTTGACAGGGAATCGGTCGGTAAGCAGACCATAGCCGTCATCATTGTTTCGGTCATCCTGGGCGTGATTATTGCTGTGTTAGATCTTGGCATTCAGAATGGCATTGATTTCCTGGTAAACCTGTAAGGAAGGCAGAGGTGAGGATATGGCAGAGGCGAACTGGTATGTAGTTCACACGTATTCCGGATATGAGAATAAGGTAAAGGCTGATATCGAGAAGACAATCGAGAACCGACATCTGGAGGATGAGATCCTGGAGGTACGCATTCCGATGGAAGAAGTGATCGAGATGAAGAACGGCTCCAAAAAACAGGTTCAGAAGAAGCTGTTCCCCGGCTATGTACTCATCAATATGTTTATGAATGATGATACCTGGTACGTTGTCAGGAATACCAGAGGCGTAACCGGATTTGTCGGTCCGGGTTCCAAGCCGGTACCACTCACAGAGGCTGAGATGAGGCCGCTGGGGATCAGGGAAGAGAATGTCGTGTATGACTTCAGGATCGGAGATACGGTCTCCGTGATCAGCGGTGTCTGGAAAGACACCATCGGCATGATCCAGTCTATGAACGACAATAAGCAGACGGTGACGATCAATGTTGAGTTATTCGGCCGCGAAACGCCGGTAGAGATAAGTTTCGCAGAGATACAGAAAATGAACTGAGCGGCCGTTGGTAAAGGAGCGGCTGCAAAGACCAAAGGAGGCAATTTCAAATGGCAAAGAAAGTTACAGGATATATCAAGCTGCAGATTCCTGCCGGGAAAGCGACACCTGCACCGCCGGTCGGACCTGCACTCGGTCAGCATGGTGTGAACATTGTACAGTTTACCATGAAGTTCAATGCCAGGACGGCGGATCAGGGCGACCTGATCATTCCGGTTGTGATTA
>JAJBUT010000137.1 GCA_020860185.1 Lachnospiraceae bacterium
ACTGTATCCCCATAGTTATGTGCAATCGAACGGGAACAGAAGGGCAGATGACGTTTGCGGGGGAATCACTGGCTGTGGATGCTGACGGAAATCTTATAGTGAAAGCTGACGACCGGGAGCAGCTTACTTACGTTGACATTAAGATAGACAATAACCGCAAGAGAGGCGATAGCCGCCCGTATGTGTCGCTGCGCAGGCCAAAGCTGTATTCTTGAGTTGAAAGGAAAAGGCGTTACTCCCTCAGATCTGTTCTGACAGAATTATTCCGATACTCCTTTTCCATACCTTTCAGAGATTATCTTTCCGAGAATACGAATCCGTTCCCCCGCATGTTCAAACAGCATCCGATACGCCTCACACAGCCGATTACGTCCCGGCTTTTTAATCCCCGCCTGCTCTCTCCACCTCCGGCAGCCGCCGCGGCAGAGAGAAAAGTATGCGCAGTCCCGGCAACGCGCATCCCTCTGCAGGGAGGTTTCCACAAATCGCTTTGCCCGCTCGCACTGCACAAGTTCATCAAAAGAATCTGCCACCGTCCCGAGACGCCACTCATCCGAGCAGTAAAAGTCGCACGGATAGACGTCTCCATTACCCTCCGTCACAAAGTAGCAGCTGCAGCATCCATTCATGCCGCACTCCTCCGCGGGATAACCTGCCGCCAGCTGGGCAAGGTTGGAAAACATACGGATATCCACCTGCGCACCATGGCTGAAATCCTCATACCACAGGTCAAAGAGTTCGCACAGGAATTTTCCGTAGGACGGAGCCGTCACCGCAGCCGAGGTGCATCCTGCTGCCGGGTTTCCAACGTTGCGTACATCGTCGTAATTCCTGCGCAGATTTCCCTTCCCATTTCCTTGAACATCACAGGTGTATCTATTGCCGGAACTGTCATAATTCCGACTGTTTTCCCTCTCATCGTCGCATACACGCCGCGACCGCTCCTCCTCATCCATACATGGAATGAACTGCAGAAAGGTCATGTCATGCTTCCGGAAAAAATGATAGATAGCCGCCGCGTGTTTGGCGGATTCCTCCGTCACCACGCAGAGAATATTGTAGTCAACCCGGTACCGGTCAAAGAGTTCCGCGGCGTGCATGGCATCGAAAAATGTTCCGCCGCCATCGTACCCGACCCGATACCGGTCATGGATCTTTCGCGGACCGTCCAGAGAAAGCCCCACCAGGAAATGATTCTCCGACAGGAACTTAGCCCACTGCTCATCAATCAGCAGCCCGTTGGTCTGTATCGTATTTTCAATTTCCAATTGTTTCGTATTATATTTTTTCTGCAGCGCAAGGACTTTCCGATAAAACTCAATCCCGCACAACGTAGGCTCCCCGCCCTGAAAGGCAAAAGTAAGGAAGCCATCCGCATAGTCGATGGCTCCCTTCACCAGTTGTTCCAGTGTTTCTTCAGACATAAAACCCTTGCTGTATTCTGCCCGGTTGCTGCTCAGACACTTATAAAAGCAGTATCTGCAATCCATGTTGCAGTTGGCCGAAGCCGGTTTGATCAGTATACTTGCCGCAGGCATAGTATCCTCCTTCTTTCCATGATCAGGATGATTTCTTTCTGGTATCATTCAATTTGCAGCAGTCCGCTTTCCCATCCGGAAACTCTTTTTGATTTTCTTTCGCAAGCCGGTTCAGCCACGCTGACACCACTTTCTTCAGCTTTTTAAACATAGACATTTTCCTCAGTGTTACAGCAGATTCACCGCTTTGAGCGCCTGCCTCAGATCTCCGATGATATCCTCCGCGTCCTCCAGTCCCACGGAAAAGCGGAAAAATCCATTGTGAAATTCCTCAGGAAACAGGTACTGCCGCTCATCATCTTCGCCGAGAAAAACGATCAGGCTTTCATCATGGCCGAGGGAAACCGCCGAGGTAATCACATTCAGATGGTCGACGAACCGGTTGTGCGTGTCGTGGTCCGCCTTTAACCCAAAGGCGAGGACTCCGCCGTATCCGGGCGCCATCTGCTTTTTCGCGGTCTCATGGCCCACATGGCTTTCCAGTCCCGGATACGCCACAAAGCTGACGCAGGGCTGCGCTTCCAGCCATTTTGCCACAGCCAGAGCGTTTTCATTATGCTGACGCATCCGAAGCGGCAGCGTTACACATCCGCGCATGATCAGCCACGCATTAAACGGACTGACAGCGCCGCCCAGATTCACCTGGGAGATTGCCCGGATCTGATCCAGATATTCCGTCTTTCCAACGATCGCTCCGCCCATGGCATCCCCATGCCCATTGATGTACTTTGTCAGACTCTCCACGGAAAAATCCGCTCCCAGTTCAATGGGGCGCTGATTATATGGGGAGGCAAACGTGTTATCAACACTCAGCAGCACACCATGCCGATGCGCGATGTCCGCGATCACCGCAATATCTGAAACAGTCAGCGTCGGATTTCCCGGCGTCTCAATGTGAATCAGCTTTGTATTCGGCCGGATGGCCGCCTCCACATTCGCGGGGTCGGACGTATCCACCAATGTCGTCTCCACGCCGAACTTGTTGTTGAACAGTTCATGCAGCAGACGATAGACAGCGATATACGTCACACTGGAGAAGATCACGTGATCTCCCTGATTCAAAAGGGCGAAAAACAGGCCGCTTAAGGCTGCCACGCCCGACGCCAGAACCACACAGTCCTCACCGCCCTCCAGGGAAGCGATGCGCTCCTGAAGATAACGCTGGTTGGTTCCGCCGTTTCGCGTGTATAAATTTCCGCCGGCGGAGGACCAGTTCATATCCGTCGGGTCGTAAGGCAGCGCATAACTGTTGCCCATAGTGATCGGGCGCTTGATCGCGCCGCTGTCCTTATCAATGTCATTTCCCGTATGTACGGCTCTTGTCTGAAATCCGTACTCCGGGCCGAATTTATGTTCCCGCATGTCTGATGGCTTCCTTTCTATATTTTCGTCGGCTAGCAGGGCATTAGCCCAATACATATCTGGCGTTGTATTCCGCGTTAATCTCGGCAATTTCTTTCTCACCGTCTATGTATGGCTGATACATGTCATACGGATTTCCGCCGCCGAGTGAACAGGCAGAACAGAACTCGCATCCTCCTCCGCCGCAATCGAGAGAGCGGCGGATAATATTCTCCCGTTCTTCTTTTGTAGTATCTTTTATCAAAATGCTCTGCATGAGTATGCCCTCCGGTTTTGAATATTCATTGTGCCATAGAATCTGCCGTGCTCAGGGAGCGAGCCTGTGGCTCGCTCCCTGTCCGGGCTTCGCCCTATGTCATGAAATTTTCGGGTTCGAAAGCCTCCACAGATGATGATACCACGGATTGCTCCGTAAAAACCACTCTCGCAATCCTCAAAACACTCGAAATCCGCTAAATTTGACCAAAACCCGGTCAAATTTGCTACTTTCTCGTGTTTTGGCGGGTCCCAAAGTCATGAATCGGACCACAAGCGCTCCATTCATGACCTTTTGACCCTGGTATCATCAGATCATCCAGAAATTATCTGTGCAGATGATTCTCCGGTATGTCTCAAACCGGAACCATTTATCATAGAACTTCACGTGGTTCCCCTCATCCATATTCCTTCGCTCATACAGATAATCCTGATAATCCGCCTCTCCGCGGATCTGGATCTCAAATCCCCGCACATCCAGAGTCGGCAAGCCGCTGTAACGGTACTCTGACAGAGGCAGGATATCTTCCACCCGCCGGTTTCTGATCAAAATGGCAGCTTCACTTTTCACGGCAATGATGTCGAAGGATTCAGGATAGCGGAAGCTGTCTCCCTTTACCGGCACCTCGTCGCCCACATGCCAGGTTTTTCCGCCCTCATTCGTTTTGGAAAGAAGTGCATTCTCTATATTGAAGTAAAATTCCTCAAAAATATAGCCGTCGGTTCGGATATTTCCTTTTTCAAAATACGGCTTTACCGTCTCCTCTCCCACGGTGTCAATGACGCCGCAGGCGGATGTCGCGTGGCTGACGCGGTCGATCAGGATCAGCTCGCCAAGCGTCTTATGGTTCGCAAATGTGTCTGCCACAATGTTTTCCGCGAGTTCCAGACTGCAGAGTCCGATCTCATTTTTCTCCAGACGTTCCGCCGCGAGATGTTCGCCTGTGTTGACATCCGTCTTATATGTGATGGCGGTGACCACGCCGGCAATTTTTTTCGTACCGATTCGGACCAGATACTCTTTTCCGATAAGGAGCGGGGCGTCGTCCATCCACAGAAGTGTGACGCCGAACTTCTTTGCCGCAGGCAGCTTTTCGGTATTTGCCAGGACGCAGCCGCGGCTCACGTCAATTTCTCTGTCCAGCTGCACGGTGACCGCCTGCCCGGCAGATGCCTCCGCGACTTCCTCAAACCCGATATGTATGGCTTTCACCTTTGCAGATTCGCCGCCGGGCAGCACGGTCAGCTCCTGCCCTTTCGCCACGCGGCCGCTCTCCACCTGTCCCTGGAATCCCCGAAACGTATGATCCGGCCGGCAAACCCGCTGTACGGGAAGATAGAAGGTATCCTGTTTTTCATGTTCTGATACATCGACTGTCTCCAGATACTCCAGCAGGCTTTCCCCCTGATACCATGGCATATGACCCGGCGCGTGTGTGATATTATCTCCCCGGGTGGCGCTGACCGGTATGATTTTTACATTTGCAAGATCCAGTTCAGCGGATAACGCATCAATGTCTTTTCTGATTTCCTGAAAACGCTCCTCCCGATAGTCCACCAGATCCATCTTGTTTACTGCAAAAACAAAATAGCGAATGCCCATCAGCGCACAGATACGCGCATGCCGCCGCGTCTGCTGTAAAACGCCGTGCTCCGCATCGACCATGACCACAGCCAGCTTTGCAAATGAGGCGCCGACCGCCATGTTTCTCGTGTATTCCTCATGGCCGGGCGTGTCAGCAGCGATAAAGCTTCTTTTTTCTGTCGTAAAATAGAGATAGGCCACATCAATCGTGATGCCCTGTTCCCGCTCCGCGGTCAGTCCGTCTAAAAGAAGAGAGTAATCAATCTCGCCTCCGCGGGAACCCACCTTACTGTCAAGGATCAGTGCTTTTTCCTGATCAGCATACAAAAGCTTCGCATCGTACAGGATATGTCCGAGGAGAGTGGATTTCCCGTCGTCCACGCTTCCGCACGTAATGAATTTCAACAAACTGTTCATCAGAAATATCCCTCCCTCTTTCGCTTTTCCATGCTGGCATTCCCGCCGTCCTTATCAATCACACGGCTGGTCCGCTCTGATTCGACAGAGCTTAAGGTCTCCTCTATCACCTGATCCAGCGTCGTCGCGTGAGACTCCACGCCGCCGGAGAGCGGATAGCAGCCCAGCGTGCGGAAACGGACGCTTTTCATCTCCGGCACCTCGCCCGGAAGCAGGCGCATTCTCTCATCATCCACCATGATGATGTTGCCGTCCCGGTAAACCACCGGGCGTTCCGCAGCAAAGTACAGGGACACAATCGGTATATTTTCTCTCCTGATATACTGCCAGATATCTTTTTCCGTCCAGTTGGAAATCGGAAAGACGCGGATACTCTCTCCTTTATTCAGTTCTGTGTTAAAAAGCTTCCAGACCTCCGGTCTCTGATTTTTCGGATCCCAGGCCTGCGCGGCATTGCGGAAAGAAAAAATACGCTCTTTTGCCCGGCTCTTTTCCTCATCTCTCCGGCCGCCACCGAAGGCTGCCGTAAATCCGTATTTTTCCAATGCCTGTTTCAATGCCTGCGTTTTCATGATATCCGTATATCCGGCGCCGTGGTCAAACGGATTGATTCCCGCCTTAACGCCATCTTCGTTGATATACTCCAGCATCTCGATGCCGAGTTCCTTCGCCCTTCTGTCGCGGAACTCGATCATCTCATGAAACTTCCATGTCGTATTGACATGCAAAAAGGGAAACGGCGGTTTTTCCGGGTAAAACGCTTTCAGCGCCAGATGCAGCATCACGGAGCTGTCCTTCCCGATGGAATACAGCATCACCGGTTTTTCGCATTCCGCAGCTACCTCCCGGATAATATAAATCGCTTCCGCCTCCAGTTCATCCAAATGTGACAATCCATTCATAATAATCTGACTCCTTCAAATTCTGGCTAATATGCGTTCGCATCTTTCGGATTTATGTCAATGACCACCTCCGTTCCGTCGATTTTGCGAATCGTCCATCGCAGGATTTCGCCTTTTTTCTCTGCATTCATCACGCTGCCGCTTCCGCCGATGTC
>JAJBUT010000177.1 GCA_020860185.1 Lachnospiraceae bacterium
AAAAAGTGACAAAAAAGCGTGTAAAGAAAAACGTTGAACGCGGACAGGCACATATTCAGGCTTCCTTTAATAACACGATCGTGACATTGACGGATACTCAGGGGAATGCTTTATCGTGGGCAAGTGCCGGTGGTCTTGGATTCAGAGGTTCAAGGAAATCTACTCCCTATGCTGCACAGATGGCGGCTGAGACTGCTACAAAGGCAGCTCTTGTTCACGGTTTAAAGACCGTGGATGTTTTCGTAAAGGGACCCGGTTCCGGAAGAGAAGCGGCGATTCGCGCGCTTTCCGCAGCAGGTCTCACTGTAACAAGCATCACAGATGTTACACCGGTGCCGCACAACGGCTGCCGTCCGCCAAAACGCAGAAGAGTCTAATCAGGAGGTGAATCTAATATGGCAGTAAACAGAGTACCTGTTCTTAAAAGATGCAGATCACTTGGCCTGGAGCCGACATATTTAGGAATAGATAAGAAATCAAAAAGACAGTTAAAGAGAGCAAATCGAAAAGTTTCTGAGTACGGTCTTCAGTTACGGGAGAAGCAGAAGGCAAAGTTCATCTACGGTGTCCTTGAGAAGCCCTTCCACAACTACTATATGAAAGCGGATCGTATGAAGGGCATGACCGGCGACAACCTCATGATCATGCTGGAGTCCAGACTGGACAATGTTATTTTCCGTCTCGGGATGGCGAGAACCAGAAAAGAAGCCCGTCAGATCGTGGATCACAAACACGTGCTTGTGAACGGGAAATGCGTGAACATTCCTTCTTATTTAGTGAAAGCCGGCGACACAGTCGAGATCAGAGAGAAGTCCAAAAGCTCTCAGAGATACAAGGATATCCTCGAAAAGACAGAGGGACGTATCGTGCCGGAATGGCTGGAGTCCGATCTTGAAAATCTCAAAGGCGTCGTAAAAGAGATGCCGACCAGGGAGATGATTGATGTTCCGGTGGACGAGATGCTGATCGTCGAGTTATATTCCAAATAATAGATGTAAGCGGCATCACATCGAGTAGGAGCCAGCTTTTGTCTCATACTCGCCGCGCGGAGCGCGTGCAGCATAGCTGCAAAATTTCCTTACGCGCCCCTGTGCATATAAAAGAAGGAGGACTACTGCGTGTTCGATTTTGAAAAACCCAGAATTGAGATTGCTGAAATTTCAGAAGACAAGAAGTACGGCAGATTTGTTGTAGAACCCCTCGAAAGAGGATATGGCACTACACTTGGCAATTCCCTGAGAAGAATTATGCTCTCATCCCTGCCCGGTGCAGCGGTCAGTCAGGTTAAGATCGACGGTGTCCTGCATGAGTTCAGTTCCATCCCCGGAGTGAAGGAGGATGTGACAGAGATCGTCATGAACATCAAGAATTTAGCATTAAAGAATACCAGTCCGACAAATGAGTCTAAAGTTGCTTACATCGAATTTGAAGGAGAAGGAGTCGTGACCGCGGCCGATATCGAGGTAGATCCGGATGTTCAGATCATGAATCCGGAGCTTGAAATCGCACATCTGAACGGCGGTACGGATTCCAGACTGTACATGGAGCTCACCATCACAAAGGGACGCGGCTATGTCAGCTCGGAGAAGAATAAGACCGAGGATACCCCGATCGGTGTGATTGCGGTCGATTCTATCTACACCCCGGTGGAGCGCGTGAATCTTTCCGTGGAAAATACACGTGTGGGTCAGATCACGGATTATGACAAGCTTACGCTGGATGTTTTCACGAACGGAACGCTGGAGCCGGATGAGGCTGTCAGTCTCGCCGCGAAGGTTCTGAGTGAGCATCTGAGCCTTTTTATCGATCTCTCTGAGAACGCGAAAACCGCTGAGGTGATGATTGAGAAGGAAGACAATGCCAAAGAGAAAGTTCTGGAGATGAATATCGACGAGCTGGAGTTGTCCGTGCGTTCCTATAACTGCCTGAAGAGGGCGGGTATCAACACCGTGGAGGAGCTGACGAACCGCACGCCGGAGGATATGATGAAGGTGCGTAATCTGGGACGCAAGTCTCTGGAAGAAGTACTGGCAAAGTTAAAAGAGCTGGGTCTGCAGCTGAACCAGGGCGAGGAGTAAGACTGCTTTTCGCATGGATGAAGAGTACGGCGTGTGATACATGACAGAATCACAGCCGTTCCGGCAGGGTATATAGGTCCGACGAGCGATGCCCTGTAGGATGCCCGGTATCCGTTTTGCCGGATACGCAGTCTGTATGAGACGCGATACAGGATACCGGCGGATGATCAAACAGGTGGAGGAATGCCGCACTATACTGCGTGCGGGCATCTGACGGATAAGACCGCAGGCGCTGTCGGATGTACCACAGAATGGAGGATTATAATCATGGCAAAATATCGTAAATTAGGCAGGACGTCAGATCAGAGAAAAGCGTTGCTGCGCAGTCAGGTGACGGCGCTGCTGTATCACGGCAGGATCGTTACAACGGAGGCCAGAGCGAAAGAGGTCCGCAAGCTTGCGGAGAAGATGATCGCGCTCGCGATCAAAGAGGCTGACAACTATGAGGAGGTAACCGTTAAGGCAAAGGTTGCCCGCAAGGACAAGGACGGAAAGAGAGTCAGGGAAGTGGTTGATGGGAAGAGAGTCACTGTTTACGACGAGGTTGACAAGAAGATCAAAAAAGATCTGCCGTCCCGCCTGCACGCGCGCAGACAGATGCTGAAGGTGCTCTATCCGGTTGTCGAGAAGGGTTCTAAGAAAAGAGAGACGAAGAAGGTCGATCTGCCGGATAAGTTATTTACGGAGATCGCGCCGAAGTATAAGGATCGGCAGGGCGGTTATACCCGTATCGTAAAGATTGGACCGCGCAAGGGCGACGCCGCGATGGAGGTTGTACTGGAGCTGGTCTGATTCGGTGAAAGGCGACGGATATACGGTTTGCATAAAATGCATGCGCATTTTATGACAAAGACGATGCGTGTATGTGCATGTAGCAGTAAGGAATGGACAGAATGTACTGATTTTTTTGTGCATTCTGTCCGTTCTTCTTTTTTGTCAGTGTGAAAATGTACCCATTAATAACTTTTTGTTATTATAATCACGGTTTTATGTATTGGAAATCAGTGCAAATCCGGTGTATCATACAATTGTTCTTGAGAAAGAACAATATATACGAAATATCTCATTCAAATAAATACCAAACCTTCATAAAAACCAAACTCCTGTTTATGCTGCAAGGCATAGACACAGAACGGCCGCTTCCTCTCCGGGTGCGGCCGTTTTGCTTCAAGAAACTGTCAGAATGCCTGCGGCGGGGACAGGGGATATGGGTGAATCACGGAGAACTGCAGAAAGTTCTTTACAAACAGGCCGAATGGGGGTAGTATAACTGTAAAAGTGTCCTTTATAGACAGAATTAAGGTGCGCTTGCATATAAAACAATAAAAAGGGGTATTTATGGGTACAACGAACGAGGAACTGACAAAAGTGGAGATTATGGTCATGCAGACGATCTGGGCTGCAGATGAGGAGCTGATGATGGGACAGATTCTGGAGCGAATGAACCGGAAGTTGCCGAAGCCATGGAAGCCGCAGACGATGACCAGCTATCTCCAGCGTCTGGTAAAAAAAGGCTTTATACTGATGAAGCGCCGGGGGCGGAGTTATGTGTATGAGGTTCTGATCCCGGAGGACGAGTTTCGGCAGACGGAGATGGCGCGTTTTACAGATACATGGGGGCATCAGTCTCCCGCAGGTTTTGTCGCGGCCTTTAACAAAGATCATCCGCTGACGAAGGAACAGAAAGAAGAGCTGAGGAATCTGATTAATGATTTTGACTGATCTGATATTTTTGATCATATTGACAAATGCGCTGACCGGAGCGCTCTACCTGAAGGTCTGGTCGGCGGTCTCCGGCTGTCTTGAGGAGAAGTCAGATTATATCAGTATCTATCGATGGCTCAGGCTGGGATTGCTGTTTTATATCCTGCCGGGTCTGGCTGTAGTTTTTGCGGGAGGTTTTCGCGCTCTGGCTGCCGGCATGGGGCAGTCGGAGATATTTTCTCCCATGAAGATGGCAGTGTTTTTTGTTTTTGCGGCGGCACTGATCTGGGTCGCCGGCGCAGCGGTCAGTGTCTGCCGCTATATTCGGGAAATCCGGAGTTTCTGCAGGATCTGCAAACACAATATAGAGATTGAAGACAAATGGATGCAAGAGTATTTCGTCGAAATATGCAAACGGCAGGATATCTATAAATCAGTGTCTGTCTATGAAAATACGGAGATCACGGTTCCGGTTATCTTTGGTATATGCCGGCGTCAGATACTTCTGCCTTCGGACGGTATCGGGGCTCAGGATATACGGATGATTCTGGAGCATGAGATGGTTCATGTCAAACACCATGATCTTCTCGTTGAACGGTTGGCGGCGATCATAAGTCTTATCTGCTGGTTCCTGCCGCAGCCGAAGCGGATGCTTGCGGCGATGGAGGACTGGAGCGAGACCGTGTGTGATATCTCCGTATGTGCGAGCGATGTTTCCGTCTGGCCGATCAGACAGTATTTTGATCTGGTGGTGCGCTGTGCCGGGGAAGCGAAAGGGTCGGAGTACGGGACAGTGATGGCACTTGGCGGCGGAGAATCCTCCGCCATCCGGACGAGGATCCTGCGTATGAAAAGATTTACCCGATACAGACCTGCCGGTTGTGAAGCGGGATTTCTGCCACGGAGGAGATCTTCTCTTCTGGCTCTCGGACTCTCGGTCTTCGCGGCATTTCTCGTCTGGCAGGCGGGGCGGCAGGCAGTGATACAGGTGACGACCGACCACCTTGTCTCTCATACGGCGCTCTGGTCAGGCGTGAGGGCTGATGACCATATGCAACTGAGGGGCAGTCGTCATGTATGGGCGGGCAGCTCCGGGTACCGGCTGGTATATCTGAAAGAAAAGGGTCAGATCCGGATTGCGTTTGAGGCGTCTGCAATCTGCCCGACCCTGGTCGGCAGTATGGATGAGGACATGGATATGGGCGTATTCGGAAGTATATATATCTATCGGCTGTTTGAAGAACCGCAAACCGGCGTTCCGGCCACTCTGGGCGACGGATCCGTGGATTATGTGGTGCAGGATGCTGGCTGGTATGTCGTGAGATGGGATAACGCCCTGACGGATACAGGGGTTACAGTTGACTACGTGATTACAAGATAATTATAGATCAGGAGGCGGTGCCGGATGAAACTCCGGCATCTTTTTTTTCGCCCTGATGAAAAACTGAAATAACTATTTGTAAAATGCGCATAAGCAGTTTGACAATAGATACTTGTCATACCTAAATAAATAGGTTAGTATAAAGCGGTAACAATTACAGGCTCGATGGCATCGGGCAGATACAGACAGGCGGATTGTGAGGATGGGCAGTAAAATACAACTCAAACAGGAAGAAGAACAGATACAGAGCAATCCGTACCGGGAGGATTATCGGCGCAGAAAGGGTATGGAGCCCCGAAAAAAAAAGCTGCTGCAGCTTCTCATCGCGGCGGCGGCTGTCTATATCATCTATGTGATCGTGCCGCTCCCGGTTGCCAATTCATTAGATTATATCTTTACCATTCGTATGTCGCCGGCACAGTACGCGGATGAGCTCAGATCCAGTGTGCAGAATCTTGGCATTATCCTTTCCGGCCAGGATTTATCAGACACGCTGGGCTATACCGAGTGGCTTTCGGTTGAGGAGAAGCTCCGCGATATCCTGTGGGGTATATGCGCGCTGGCGGTAGGCGCTGGCCTCTCCGTGACCGGCGCAGTGTTCCAGGGCAGCTTCCGCAATTCCATCGCTTCACCGACCACATTAGGAGTGATGAGCGGAGGCACTCTGGGATCGACCATCTACATTATGTGGGGGTCGGCGTGGTTCGGCGGAGGGATTGGAAATCAGCTGAGTGAGTTCACCGGTATGAGCTCGCTGGGGGCCGGAAAGTTCCTCTTCGTTCTGATCGGATGCTTCGGGGCGGTGCTGTTCACCGGCGGCGTGGCGAAGCTGGCGAGCCGGGGCGGCAGAATCTCCATGGTGACGCTGATTGTGGTCGGCATGGTGTTTTCCACGGCAGTCAGCACTGTCTCTCAGTATATACAGATGTACGTTAACACGACAGATCCTTATGGCTCGAAGGCAGCGCAGCTGCAGACGGCCATGGCGGGCCGTATGAGCGAAGGCGCGGTGTGGATCGTGGTGGTGGTG
>JAJBUT010000020.1 GCA_020860185.1 Lachnospiraceae bacterium
GGCTTTATTAGAACAGAAAAAACAGGATGAGGAGATCCGGGTGAACATTCCGAAAGCGGAGTCGATCGGCACTTCCATGGGTGATTTATTGAAAAACCTGAAGTTTTAGGCTGCCGGATCAGCGACAGAATATTTTCCTGTCCGGACTGTCGGGTATCATAACATGAAAGGCACTGGGATGGCTGAAAAGAAATGGGTTCATGAATCCGGGAAAGAATTCGACTGCACAGCTCTTCACGGAAAATATTGTACGATCAATATGGTCGGTCAGGATGTCGGTTATGCCCGTGTGGGGATAGTCTCGTCCGGTCCGCAGTATCTTCTTTTTCAGTTCCGAGGCAAGCGGGGACTTGCAGCAAAAGCATTTATCAAGGACATCACGGAAGTGAGGATGACAGAGCGGAAATTAAAAAAGGAGACCGAGCTGATCGTGGAAGACTGGGATGACGAGGTCAATCCATTCTGTTACTTCGTGGGAGAACGATGCGATATTCATATGCATCAGACGCGGATGTTTGAGGCGACACCCGGTTTTTTCGGGGCAAAGCTTCTTTATGTGGACAGTCAGAATCAACTGATCCGCATCAAAGAGAACAGTAAGCAGTTTAATGTCAGTATATCGATGATCTGCGGGATCATGCAGAGTGTATATTGAATCATCTGGTCTGTGCAGACCGGAGAGGAGCACAAAAAGTCAGGATGGCGAATGCTCCGCCAACAACAGATTTACAATCCATGGGAGAAGTCAGATGGATAAAAAGATATTAGCCCGCAAGACCTTTAATCTGGACAATGCGGAGTTGGATAAGGCGATTGAAGATTACAAATTATCGAAGAATGATGTGAAAAAATTAGAGGAGCTGATTCGTATTTTCAGAGAATCACAGGTCATTGTACCGGTGGCGTTTCCGAAGAAGGCGGACATAAACGTTGTCCTGAAAATGCTTCGTGGAGAGCCGCTCAAAAAGGACGAGGAGTTTCGCATGATTCCCGTGACGGTCTCTGATCCGAAGGGGAATAAATACGCGCCTGTATTTACTTCGCGTGACATGATTCTGGAGACGAAAGATTTTCCCTATATGATACGGATTCCGGCCAGTCAGGTGATTCGGAATGTGTTGAATGAAAAGGCCGGACTGACCGGCGTGATGCTGGATCCGCAGACGAAGGGTTTTATTTTTCGGAGGCAGGCTTTTACAACAGATTTTTCCAGACAGGATCCTTCCCGCCAGGTACAGGTGAAAAAGGTCTCCAGGGCAGAGTTTGCCGTCCTGGCACGTAATTCTGTCGAAAAGGGACAGATCCCGAAAACGCTGTTTGAGAAGCGGGAGGAGTTTGTCCGGGAACTGGACGAGCGCGGAGCAGAGCTTTTGCTGGAAATGTATGCGAAACCGTACGGCGACAAGCTGCCGAGTCCGTATACGATTGATGATTTCAGTGTGATGGCACTGGATATCAATGACGAGACGACGGCTGTCTGCATGGAACTCCCGCAGAAAGGACTGTTCGTCCAGGCAGCTCTGTCTGCGTATGTGATTTTCAATCCGCAGACAAAGGAGGCTCATTATTATATGATTGAGAAAGGCGCGAAGGGTGAAAGCAATGTTCTTTGCAATATCACACCGGAAGGCCGCCATCAGGAACTGATGTCCGCACCGCCGGTCGGCAGCGAACTGACAGCTGTTCTTGATCTGATCCGTGAGGAGAAAGAGGAAGCGGAATAAGGATGTCCGGCTGATCGAGCCGGACAATATAGAAACTATAAAGACAGTTCATTGGTACCATCCTGTCTATAAACAAAACCAGGACTGACACAGCCGTATACCGGCTGATGATGCAGTGCAATCTGCAGGGAGTCGTGGGATTTGTTCCACGGCTTTTCTGTTTTAAAAGGAGCAGACATGTATACCATTCGTACAGAGCAGAATTTTGATTCGGCACATTTTCTTGCCGGATATGATGGAAAATGCAGCAATCTGCACGGGCACCGCTGGCGTGTTGTCGCTGAAGTGCGGGCGGAAGTTCTTCAGGAATCCGGGCAGCTGCGGGGCATGGTCGCCGATTTCGGAGTTTTGAAGCAGGATTTAAAAATGCTGGCGGATTCTTACGATCATGCGTTTATTTACGAGACGGGCTCCCTGAAAGAAAAAACGCTGCTTGCGCTCAAAGAAGAAGGATTTCAGCTGATTGAGGTTCCGTTTCGCCCGACTGCCGAGAATTTTGCCCGGCATTTTTATGAATGTATGGAGAGAATGGGATATTGTGTAAAGCAGGTGGAGGTATACGAGACTCCGAATAATTGTGCTGTCTACAGCGGCGGCGATAGCGAGAGTTTACAGAGCGAATCAGTGAAGGGAAACCTCTGATTTGCGTCATCGAACTTATGCAGAACTGATAGGGACTTTTGCGGGCGGCGATGTCTGCGTCAGAAGACATGTCCGTCTGGAATCAGGAAAGGAAAACGATGGCAGATTTTAGGATTGCTGAGATTTTCAGCAGTATCAACGGTGAAGGACCGAGACAGGGGCAGCTGGCTCTGTTCATACGGATGCAGGGCTGTAATCTCGACTGCAGTTATTGTGATACACAGTGGGCAAATGGCGAGAACGCCAGATTTCACTGGACTTCTACGAAAGAGATCATGGATCTGATTCGTCAGATGCAGATTCGAAACATTACGCTGACCGGCGGAGAACCGCTGTGCCAGGAGGATATCATGGAGCTGCTCCTGGCGCTGGCCGCGGAACCGTGGATCCGTGTAGAGATTGAGACGAACGGCAGTGTTTTTCTTGAACCGTTTGCGCGGATTCAGAATGCGCCGTCTTTCAATATGGATTATAAACTGCCGGGCAGCGGGATGGAGAGAAAAATGCTTCCGGAGAATTTTCGATTTCTGTCAGAGAAGGATGCGGTAAAGTTTGTGGTGAAGGATTACGCGGATCTTCTGAGGTGCCGCGATCTGATCCGTGAATATGACCTTACGGAAAAATGCAGGGTTTTTATGAACCCGGTTTACGGGGAGATGGATCCGGAGGAGATGGTGAGCTTTATGAAGGATCATCATCTGAATGATGTGACGCTGCAGCTGCAGATTCATAAGGTGATCTGGGACAGTGAGATGCGCGGTGTTTAAAGGGGGAATAAGATGGCGATTGATTCTAAAGCGGTACGGGAACATATCCGGGGTCTTCTGATTGCTCTCGGGGATGATCCGGAGCGGGAAGGATTGCGGGACACGCCGGAGCGTGTGGCCCGGATGTACGAAGAGGTATTTGAAGGCATGAATTACAGCAATCAGGAGATTGCCGCTATGTTTGACAGGACTTTCGAGGAGGATCTGACGTTTTCTCAGACAAACAGTGATTTTGTGATTGTGAAGGATATTGATATTTTCAGTTTCTGTGAGCATCATATGGCACTGATGTACGACATGAAGGTGACGGTCGCCTATGTACCTCACGGCAAGGTAATCGGACTCAGCAAGATCGCGCGGATTGCCGATATGGTATCCAAACGTCTGCAGCTGCAGGAACGAATCGGGACGGATATCGCGGAGATCGTCGAGACTGTGACCGGATCCGGTGATGTGGCTGTTCTGATTGAGGGATGCCACAGCTGTATGACGGCGCGTGGTATCAAAAAGACGGATGCGAAGACTTATACGTCCACGCTGCGGGGCAGATTTCAGACGGATATGATGCTGCAGACCAGATTGAGTCTGGCGATGAATTGATGAGCGCCGGAGTGAGAACTGTGAGCAGCGAATGATGGTACGGCGCACAGGGAATCGGCAGAATTCACAGAGGTATCATGAAGGAACGGGAGGAGCATATGAAAGCAATGGTTTTGTGCAGCGGCGGTGTGGATTCCACCACCTGTCTGGCAATGGCGGTTGAAAAATACGGACGGGAAAATGTGATTGCCCTGTCGATTTTTTACGGTCAGAAACATGACCGGGAGATCGAGGCATCGCGCAGGGTTGCGGCTTATTATCAGGTGGAGCAGCTGTTTCTTGATCTGGAAAAGATTTTTCAGTACAGCGACTGCTCTCTCTTATCTCATTCTGAACGGGATATTCCAAGGGAATCTTACGCGGAACAGCTGAAAAAAACAGATGGCAGCCCGGTTTCCACCTATGTTCCGTTCCGGAACGGATTGTTTCTTTCCAGTGCGGCAAGCGTGGCTTTGTCGATGGGATGCGGCGTCATTTATTACGGCGCGCACAGCGATGATGCGGCCGGAAACGCATATCCGGACTGCTCGGACGCATTTAAGGAGGCGATGGGGCGGGCCATATTTCTCGGAAGCGGGAAGCAGCTGACGCTCGAGGCGCCGTTTGTCTCCTGGACAAAGGCGGAGGTGGTCAGGCGGGGGCTCGAACTGGGAGTCCCCTATGAACTCACCTGGAGCTGTTATGAGGGGCAGGACAGACCCTGCGGCAGATGCGGTACGTGTATCGACCGGGCACAGGCTTTTGCGCTGAACGGGGTGCGGGATCCGGCTTTAAAGGATGAAAAGTATTCAGAATACGGGAGGAATGCAGGTTGTCATCAGGAAGAGTGAGAGAGGATATGCGGGATATCACCCTGCTGGGAAACCGGAAGAATCAATATCCGACGGATTACGCGCCGGAGCTGCTGGAGATGTTTGAGAATAAGCATCCGGATCATGATTATTTTGTAAAGTTTAACTGCCCGGAGTTTACTTCCCTGTGCCCGATCACCGGTCAGCCGGATTTTGCGTCGATCACGATCTCGTATGTTCCGCTGACAAAAATGGTTGAGAGCAAGTCGCTGAAGCTGTATCTGTTCAGCTTTCGCAATCACGGGGATTTTCATGAGGATTGCGTGAATATTATCATGGAGGATCTGATCCGGCTGATGGATCCGAAATATATTGAAGTGTGGGGACGTTTTCTGCCGCGTGGCGGGATATCCATCGATCCGTACTGTAATTACGGAAAGCCGGGGACACGCTGGGAGGCGGTCGCCCGGGAACGTCTGGAACACCATGACATGTATCCGGAACAGGTGGATAATCGATAACCGTTTATGATAATCGTTTATATGATAAAGGAGAATGCTATGGAACGGATGAAGCGGGTGGACCGCATTCTGAAATACAGCGGAGCGATTGTGGATTTTTATGATGATGTGATGGAATCACCCACCGGGCATATCGCCCACTGGGATTACATCGCGCACCGGAAGGGGGCGGCGGCGGTACTCCCTGTCATGGATGACGGGCGTATCCTGATGGTGCGTCAGCACCGCAACGCCATCGAGAGGGAAACGCTGGAAATTCCGGCCGGTTCGCGCGATGATGTGAATGAGCCGCGGATCGAATGTGCGGCGCGGGAGCTGGAGGAGGAGACCGGTTATCGGGCCGGGAAGCTGGAGCTACTGATCACTGTCGCGACAACGGTGGCATTCTGCAATGAGATTATTGAGATTTATCTTGCGACAGAACTGAAGGAGACCGAGCGGCATCCGGATGAGGATGAATTTGTGGAGATTGAACGTTACACCATTGAGGAGTTAAGGGACATGGTGTTTGCACAGAAAATTCAGGACGCAAAGACGGTGGCGGCTATCATGGCGTACTATGGGAAAGTAATTGGATGACAGCGTACGTTTTCTGTAAAAACCAGGGATTCAGATAATATTCTCCCGCGGCTCCGAGGAGAAAGACGCCGGAGAACATGAGATATTTCAAAGCGTCGGCCGCGGAACGTTTCTGCCTGTTTCTGATCAGAGACAGGTAAGCCGGCAGATATGCAAAAATCTGCGGGATCACCATCGCGCCGGTCAGGAGGATGCTGAAGACGGAGAACCGCCGCGCGAATGTGGCGGACAGGATACCGAGAGAAAGTCCCAGCCAGCCGCTGAAAGCGAGCAGCGCGGGCTCTCCCCGGAAAAACCGGCTGCACATGCAGAGCGCGACCCAGATCGGCAGCCGGTTTCTCAGCAGAAACCGCAGGAAAACAGGCCGATCCGCATTCCATACATCGATCTGCTGCAGAGCATTTTCTGTCTGGTAACCCAGCCAGAACGACTCGTCCGCCCATCGCAGGTTCGCGAGCAGGACGCCCGCAAAAAAGAAGCCCAGAAACAGGATCATGTGAGCTTTCAGAGTAATATGAGGGTGTTTTTTTCTCCATCTGGTCAGCATGATCTGTCAGTTTCC
>JAJBUT010000210.1 GCA_020860185.1 Lachnospiraceae bacterium
CGAATACCGGCGGCGATTGCGGGGCGCTAGACGTCCGGGGGACGTCTGTTTAGCGCCGACCGGAGCGAAGCGTAGACTCGAAGTGCGGAGCAATCGACTTTCATAGATGGTGACGCGCTGGCGCAAAGAAAACGACTTAATGACGTTTCCTATAAAAAACAACAGGGAGAGTGCGAAATATGATACTTGATAAAATTGTAGAAGATAAGAAAGTCCGACTGCCGCAGCACAAGGCGAATATTTCTCCGGCGGAAATGCGTAGACTGGCAGAGTCTTACGACGGACCTTCGCCCGATTTCCTGGAAGTACTTCGCAAACCCGGGATTTCCATCATCGGCGAGTTTAAGAAGGCTTCGCCGAGTCTCGGGAATATTCATAGCAAGATCGACCTGACAGACCGGATTGACGAGTACAACGCGTCCGTGGACTGTATCTCCTGTCTGACAGAGGAGGATCATTTCCTCGGGAATGTTGATTTTCTGAAGCAGATTCGCGGGATTTCCCCGCTGCCGATTCTGCGGAAGGACTTCATGATTGACGAATATCAGTTTTATGAGGCAAAGGCCATCGGCGCGAACGCCATCCTGCTGATCACGGGGATCCTGGATGATGTGCAGCTGAGGGATTTTTATCAGCTGACCTCAGAGCTCGGACTTGACGCCCTGTTTGAGGCGCATGACGAGGAACAGATGGACCGCGCGCTGAACTGCGGCGCGAAAATCGTCGGGGTGAACAATCGCGATCTTCGCGATTTTACCATTCATCTGGAGACGACAAAGGTACTCTCAAAAATGGTGCCGGACGACCGCGTCTTTGTGGCGGAGAGCGGTATCGTGGCGGATGCGGATGTGGAATTTCTCGCGGAATGCCGGGTGGACGCTTTTCTGATCGGCCGCGCGTTTATGGAATCGGAGAATCCGAAAGCGCTCGCGCAGCACTGGAAGGAAGTGTATGGCCGGCAGAAGTTTTTCAGCTAATATGGTGCCGCTGGCGTGAGCGGTGCGGAATGGAGATTACAATGTCAGTACAAATTAAAATCTGCGGTCTGAGCCGCCCGGAGGATATCCGGGCCGTCAACGACCTGAAACCGGATTATGCCGGATTTGTCTTTTATAAAAAAAGTAAACGGAATATCTGCTTTATGACAGCCCATGAGCTGCTCCGGCTTCTGGATCCGCAGATAAAATCTGTCGCGGTCTGCGTGAGCCCGACCATGGAATTCATTCGTGAGCTTTCCGGCTTCGGTTTTGACCGGATTCAGATTCACGGTGAAATCACGCCGGAAATTCTGGATCAGATACAGACACCGGTGTGGCAGGCGGTGAATCTGAAAAACACAGATTCTTTTTCAAATCTGTTTCTGCATCATCCGAATATCTGCGGCTACGTCATTGACGGCGCTGATTACGGCGGCGGAAAGACTTTCGGTTGGGAGAAGGAAAATGAGTTTGCATCATCGACGGCCGACGTGATCCGGGACGTCCTGCACGGGAAGCAGTTTATCCTGGCGGGCGGACTGAACGCAGGGAATGTGCAGACCGGTATCCGCCTGTTCTGTCCCGATGTGGTGGATGTCAGTAGCGGTGTGGAGAAGGACAATCACAAGGACAGAGATCGCATGGAGCAGTTTGTTCGGAAAGTCAGAGAAGGAAAATGAATTGTTAATAAGTACTTAAATTAAACAACAGCTGTTGCAAGTCACATCCTGTATGGATTAACAAGCGTAAATCTGGTGAGGATGTGACTTGACCAGATTTACAGATGTTGGCGCGCTGCGACAGCAGCGCATGTGTGTTTATATTAGAAAGGCGAGAGTATAATGAAGAATGAAAAAGCTTATTACGGCGAATACGGCGGACAGTTTGTCGCCGAATCCCTGATGTCTACGCTGGAAGAAATCGACCGTGAGTTTGAGTCGGCGATTCGCGATCCTCAGTTTATGGCAGAGTATCACTATTATCTGAAGCAGTATGTAGGCCGGGAGACGCCGCTCTACTATGCGGAGCGTCTCAGCGAAAAATACGGCACAAAGATTTATCTGAAACGGGAGGATTTAAACCACACCGGCGCGCACAAGATCAACAATGTGCTCGGCCAGATCCTGCTGGCGCGGCGCATGGGCAAGAAAAAGATCATTGCCGAGACCGGCGCGGGGCAGCACGGCGTGGCGGCGGCGACCGGCGCGGCGCTGTTCGGCATGGAGTGTACGGTCTATATGGGACAGGAGGATGTGAAACGGCAGGCGCTGAACGTGATGCGCATGGAGATGCTGGGCGCGAAGGTCGTATCGGTTGTGTCCGGCAGCAATACCTTAAAGGATGCGACGAACGAAGCGATCCGCACCTGGGCGAAGACGGCCGAGGATACCTTCTATATCATCGGTTCCGCGGTCGGTCCCTATCCCTATCCGAAGATGGTGAAGGAGTTTCAGTCGGTGATCAGCCGCGAGGCGAAACGGCAGCACATCGAGGTCGAAGGCAGGCTGCCGGATGTCGTGATGGCCTGTGTCGGCGGCGGCTCCAACGCGATCGGTATGTTCGCGGATTTTATCGACGAGAAGGATGTGGAACTGATCGGCGTGGAGGCCGCTGGGAAGGGCATTGACACGAAGGAGCACGCGGCGTCCATGGCCAGAGGCATCCCCGGCGTCCTTCACGGAAGCCGTTCCTATCTGCTGCAGGATGAGGACGGAAATATCTGCCTGGCTCATTCCATTTCCGCCGGACTGGATTACCCGGGTGTCGGCCCGGAGCACGCGTATCTGCATGACACCGGCAGGGCGCAGTATGTACCGATCACGGACACAGAGGCGATGGACGCGCTGATGGAGCTGACGCAGATGGAGGGCATCATCCCTGCGATCGAGAGTGCGCACGCCATGGCCTACGCGTTCAAAAAAGCGAAGGAGATGACCATGAATCAGTCCATGATCATCTGCCTGTCCGGACGGGGAGACAAAGATGTAAACACGATTTCCGACTATCTGGCCGGAAAGGGTTATCTGAATTAGGAGGAACCGTGATGAACAGAATCGAAGCAAAATTAGCACAGTTAAAAGAAAAAAATGAGAAAGCATTTATCACCTATATCACCGCCGGACTTCCGGATCTGCCGCGCTGTGGACAGCTGATCCACACGCTGGAGGAGGCGGGACTGGACATTCTGGAACTGGGAGTTCCCTTTTCGGATCCGATTGCGGACGGCCCCGTCATCCAGGACGCATCCTATCGCTCCATCCAGAAGGGCACCACATTGAAAAAGACCTTTGATCTGGTCGAACAGGTGCGCGGGGAGGGCGTTGCCATGCCGATCGTTTTCATGATGTATTACAATACCATCACCTATTACGGCGTGGAGGCGTTCATTGCGAAATGCGCCGAGGTCGGTGTTGACGGACTGATCATACCGGATCTCCCCATGGAGGAGCAGAGTACGGTGAAGGAGCTCCTCGGTAATCGTGACGAGACAATCCTGCTGCAGTTGGTGGCCCCGGTTTCCGCAAAACGGATTCCTCAGATTCTGGACGGCGCGCGGGGATTTGTCTACTGCGTTTCCGCCATGGGCGTCACCGGACAGAGCGGTCAGTACCACAGGGAGATCCTTTCCTATCTGCAGGATGTAAAGGATCAGTCGCCGATCCCGGTTATGATGGGATTCGGAATCACCTCCGCGGAGGATGTGGCTCCCATGCGTGAGATCATCGACGGCGCGATCGTCGGCTCACATTTTATCAAACTGATGGAGGCCAATGATTACGACCTGGATGTCGCCGGGGAGTACGTATCGACATTTAAGAAAAATTTTTAGGGGTCAGACCCCATGAATTTTTTGTGAATTTTTTGTGAATTTTTTAGGAACAGACCCTATGGAACACAGATCCCCAAAGCAGAGTGAGAATCAATCGAGAACAGACTGAGGAAATACTGACGACGGGGCTCGATTAAAAAACAAATACGCTAACGGAGGGCAATATCTTGATCAAAGAAGCTATCATAAAAATCGTCAAGAGAGAGGATCTCACCTATGATGAAGCATACGCTGTCATGAATGAGATCATGAGCGGAGAGACCACACAGACACAGAACGCCGCTTTTCTGGCGGCTCTCTCTACCAAAAGCACCACAATGGAGACGCAGGATGAAATCGCGGGCTGCGCGGCAGCCATGCGGGATCACGCGCTGCCCATCGACGGCGGAGATATGGACACCTTTGAGATCGTCGGTACCGGCGGGGACGGCGCGCTGAGCTTCAATATTTCCACGACAGCTGCGTTTGTCGCGGCGGCGGGCGGCATGAAGGTCGCCAAGCACGGCAACCGGGCGGCATCCTCCAAATCCGGAGCTACAGAGTGCCTGGAAGGGCTCGGCGTGAATGTGAACCAGGAGCCGGAGAAGTGTCTGGAGCTGCTGGATAAAACGGGCTTCTGCTATTTCTTCGCGCAGAAATATCACGCATCCATGAAATACGTGGGCGCGATCCGAAAGGAGCTCGGTTTCCGTACAGTATTTAATATCCTTGGCCCGCTGACGAATCCGATCCATCCGAAGCGTCAGCTGACGGGCGTGTATGACATCGCCCTTGTGGAGCCGATCGCCAGAGTTCTCTACAGCCTCGGAGTGAGAAACGGCATGATCGTTCACGGCAGAGAACGGCTGGATGAGATTTCCGCCTGCGGTCCGACGTTCGTGTGTGAGTTCCGTGACGGCACGTATAAGACCTATGACATCTGCCCGGAGGACTTCGGCCTGACATCCTGCAAACCGGAGGATCTGCGCGGCGGTACCGGGGAGGAGAACGCCCGCATTACCCGTGCGGTCTTAAGCGGAATTGATCGCGGCCCGAAGCGGACGACGGTGCTGCTGAACGCGGGCGCCGCCCTCTATGTCGGGGAGAAGGCCGCGACGCTTGCGGACGGGGTCGCCCTGGCCGCGGAGCTGATCGACAGCGGTAAGGCGATGGAGACGCTGGAGAAGGTGATCGAGATTTCGAATCAATAATATAAAATCTGTTTCATGAGTGCTTTTGAATTGACATTCGTAAAAGGCATATGCTATTGTCTTAACAGAAGGATGACCTGCCGGACACAAAAGGGAAAGGAGGAGACAGCTTGTGGGAATCTATTTAAATCCCGGATACACGGGTTTTGAGGAAATCAGAAGAGATGTTTATGTTGATAAAACAGGATTGATTTCTTATATGAATACCCTGATAGGTAAGCCTAAGCCTTTGGTAAGTTTTAGCAGACCAAGACGCTTTGGAAAGTCTTTTGACGTAAATATGCTGTGTGCTTATTATGATTTAAGCTGCGATTCCAGGTTCCTTTTTGAAGATCTTGAAATTTCAAAAAATGAGAGTTTCAGGAAACACCTGAATCGGTATAATGTTATATCTTTTGATGTGACTGGTTTTGCTCCTGATTCAAAAGGTAATGAAACTGATATTATTTCAAATATACGGAACACTCTTTTGAAAGAAGTAAGAGAAGCGTTCCCTGACATTGTTGATGAGAATGAAAATAATCTGGGCAGGGCATTGTATGCGGCAGTGTCGAAAGGAAATGAAAAATTTATATTTATAATAGATGAATGGGATGCGTTGTTTCGAGAATATAAGGATAATAACCAGCTTCAGAAGGACTATATTATATTTCTGAGAAGCCTCTTTAAAAACAGAGATTTGACTTCAAAGACAATCGCAGCAGCGTACATGACCGGTATTCTCCCAATAAAAAAATATGGTACAGAATCAGCGCTGACTGATTTTCGGGAGTTCACCATGGCAGCACCTGATGTGTTGGCACCATATGTCGGATTTACTGAACGAGAAGTTCTGGATTTGTGTGGTAAGAATCATCTGGATTTTGAAGAGATAAAGTCCTGGTATGATGGATATTCCTTTGATAATGTCGGATCAGTGTACAGTCCGAATTCCGTCATGCAGGCGATTGAAAGAAAAGCTCTGAGAAATTATTGGACGGCATCTGAAACATACGAATCGCTGGCGGCATATATCGGAATGGATTATAAAGGATTAAAAAAAGATATTATCAGAATGCTTGGCGGCGAAGCTGTCAGGGTTCGGATTAGTAAGTTTCAAAACGATATGACATCCTTTAAAAGTAAACCCCCATGCCCGCCCGCCTGACACCACCATAAATGAAACTGCCGCGAGG
>JAJBUT010000097.1 GCA_020860185.1 Lachnospiraceae bacterium
CATCCCCCTCTCGCCCTCCAACCCCGCCTGCCAGACCGCCCCCCGCCTCCCGCCCCTGTGTAAATCAAGAAATATTCTCACCGAGAGGCAGGACGATGATGCCGCCCGGATGCTGCCCCGTGGTGCGCCGAACGCCCACGCAGCCCTGCACGATACGTGAAATCTCACAGTTGCGTTTCGAGATACCGCGCTCCTCGTAATAATTTTTTACATAACCGAAAGCAGTCTTGTCCGCCAGTGTGCCGATCGTCCCGGCGCGGTAGGTCTGTCCGTCCCCGAAGATGACCTCCGTGTATTTATGAGCTTTGCTCTGATAATCGCCGGAAAAATTCAGATCAATATCCGGTTCCTTATTCCCTTTAAATCCGAGGAAGGTCTCAAACGGAATGTCAAACCCTTCCTTTTTCAGCTTTGTACCGCAGACCGGACAGTTTTTGTCCGGCATATCACACCCGGCCCGTCCCGCATAGGCTTTTACATCTTCCGAGTCAAAATCCGTATAATGACATTCCGGACAGATATAGTGCGGACTCAACGGATTTACTTCCGTGATACCTGCCATCGTCGCCACAAAAGAGGATCCGACCGACCCGCGGGATCCGACCAGATAACCATCCTCGTTGGACTTCCACACCAGCTTCTGCGCAATAATGTACATCACGGCAAAACCGTTGGAAATGATGGAATTCAGCTCCCGCTCCAGCCGCTCTGTCACAATCTCCGGCAAACTCTCGCCGTAGATCTCATGCGCTTTGCTGTAGCAGATCTCCCGCAGCGTCCGATCGGAATTCTCAATCTCCGGCGGGCACTTGTCCGGGCGGACCGGAGCGATCCGCTCACACATGGCCGCAATTTTGTTCGTATTTGTAATAACGACTTCTTCCGCCTTCTCACTTCCGAGATAGGAAAACTCCTCCAGCATCTCCTCCGTGGTGCGCAGATAAAGAGGCGCCTGCTCGTCCGCATCCTTGAAGCCCTTACCCGCCATGATGATACGGCGGTATACCTCATCCTCCGGATCGAGAAAATGTACGTCGCAGGTGGCGACCACCGGCTTGTTCATCTGCTCGCCGAGTTCCACGATCCGACGGTTGATCTCACGCAGATCCTCCTCCGTCTCCACAGGCGAGGAATTATTTTTCAGCATAAATGCATTATTTCCCAGCGGCTGAATCTCCAGATAATCATAAAACGCGGCGATCCGGCTGATCTCCTCCTGTGTCCTGCCGTTCAGCACAGCCTGATAAAGCTCCCCTGCTTCACAGGCGGATCCGAGAAGAATTCCCTCGCGATATTTCTGAAACTCGCTCTTCGGTATCCGCGGACGCTTGCTGTAGTAGCGTATATGAGAGTCAGAGACAAGTTTATATAAATTGACTCTGCCGATATCATTCTGTGCGATCATGATGGCATGATATGTCGGAAGCTTTTTGATCATATCCGCAGAAACCGCATTCATCTGCACCAGCTGGTCCAGAGTTTTCACATCCTGGGCTGTCAGCATTTCGATAAATTTTATAAATATCTCCGCCGTACAGCCTGCGTCATCCACCGCACGGTGATGATGATTCAGGGAGATATTCAAAGCCTTCGCTACCGTGTCCAGTTTAAAACGATTGAGCTGCGGAAGCAGAAGCCGCGCCAGCGCCACCGTGTCCAGCACTGTTTTTTCACAGGGGATCCCCAGCATATCACAGTTCTTACGGATAAAACTCATGTCAAAATCCGCATTGTGAGCCACCATCACGGCATCTTTCGAAAACTCCATAAATCGCGCCAGCGCCTCTCGGATCAGCGGCGCATCCATAACCATTTCATCGCGGATCCCGGTCAGCTGCTCGATCTCATACGGAATCGGAATCTGCGGATTCACAAAAGAAGAAAAACGGTCTGTAATCCTTCCGTCCTCGACCTTCACCGCTCCGATCTCAATGATTCTGTTTTTATCCGGACTGAATCCGGTGGTTTCAATATCAAAGACTACAAAAATACCATCCAGAGACTGTCCCCGCGGATGATCTACCGGCGATTTCAGATCGTCGACCAGATATGCCTCCATACCGTATAATATCTGAAAATCATCTTTTTCAGAGACAGCATGAGCCGCATCCGTGAATGCCTGTACGTCACCATGGTCGGTGATGGCAATCGCCTTATGGCCCCATTTCATCGCGCGTTTGATGATATCCTTTACATCAGAAACGCCGTCCATATCACTCATCTTGGTGTGGCAGTGAAGCTCCACCCGCTTTTCAGGACTGTGATCCATACGGACAGAAGCGAAGGACGGAATTTTCCGGATGCCCCGGACAGATCCGATCGTCAGCTCGTGGTCGAAACGGTCAATCGTCGTCACACCCCATATTTTCAGGAATGCGCCCTGTACGACGCCTTTTTCCAGTTCCTCCAGCTGTTCTTTTTTACAGAACATCTTGATCGTAATACTGTCCGTAAAATCAGTGACGGAAAACAGCAGAATATACTTTCCGCTGCGAAGTTCACGGGTCTCCACACTCATGACCTGTCCGCGGATGACCACGTCGCCGACTTCTCCGGTAATCTGATCCAGACGAACAGACGCCTCCTCAAAATCACGTCCGTAAATCACATCCGGATTGTCGCTGCGGCGGGAAGAGTATGACTCCCGGTATTTCTTTCCATTTTTCTGATACTGTATATGATTCTTTCCGGAATCATCCGACGTACTCTTTCGACCATTTTCTTTTTTTGAACTTTGTTTTTCAGGCACGCTGCCCGTCTGTTCCCACGGCGTGTCTGACGAAGAACTGTTCTCCAGAAAATCCTCCTGTTTTTCTGCGCCGACGGCCGCGTGACTTACAATCGCCCGCACTTCATTCTGAAGCTGCAGATCAGCGTTTTTTCTGTATCTGGAATCCTTTTTCCGGCAGAAACGGATATCTACACGAACGCTCAGACTGCACCGTTCATTGAAGATTTTATCGAGAATATGATAGATATCCTCTTCCTTCTGGCGAGCAGGAAGCGAGTCCTCCAGCGTCAGCACAAACGTATGCTCATCCGGGCACTCGTATACCGCGTGCCGGAGAACGTTGTATTCCACCAGACTATAACGCCGAAATTCCGTCAGCACGGATGGCCAGTAAGCCTCCAGCAAATTCGACAGTGTATACTGCCCGGAGAGAGAAAACTTCTCGATGATCCGAATGGTCACCTGCCTGTCCGGAAAAAGCTGCTGCTTCAGTTCACTTTCCAGAAAAAACACCTTCTCCTTGGGAAGCAGCCGGCCGCTGGACAGATAGACCCGGATAAAATCATGGCGGGTAGTTGTAGATACCTTTGATACGGAGGCATCCCGAAGCATTCCTGCCAGATCGTTATTTAATTTCAATTGAGGAAAAACCTCAAAAAAATCCTTCGTCATGCGTATCTCCATCCCGCCTTCTTTCAACCGGAAGCACAAACAGCTACATTCTGCCTTTTTACTGGATTATACTTCTGTCAGCTGCTCTTCCGTGACAATCAGGGAAAGCGGCACATCAAATTCACCGACCGGAAGCCGCTTTGCCATCTGCAGCCCATAAGCGACACCCAGCATCAGGCAATCATGTTCTGCGGAAAAATGACGATCATAATATCCTTTTCCGAAACCCATACGATTTCCGTAAAAATCAAAAGCAACGCCGGGTGTCAGTACAAGAGTCTCCATCCCGGAACGCCAGTCTACCGGCCTGTTCTCCCATGGCTCCATCACCCCAAATGTGCCCGCAGAAAACTGTTCAAAACCGCTCACTTCAAAATAACGCATCTCGTCCCCGAACACTTTCGGAAAAGCCACGCGTTTCCTACATCGCCATGCTTCCCGCACAACCGCGCGGATATCCGCCTCATTTCCCAGCGGATAGTAGGCATACAGAAACCGAACCGACGCGAACAGCTGACTATTCAGGATGTTCTCACAGATCTGTGCGGACAGAACCGCCGTCTGATCAGAAGTCATCCTGTTTCGACGCTCTCTGTATAATCTCCTGACGTCCTTCTTTTCTGTCATTTCCATTGTGGTGGTCGAAGAATCTGTTATGTATTCCCGATCTGTCGGATTATTTATGAACATGGATAAATCCTTTTTGCTGCAGCACTTCATGCTATCTATAGTGAACGGAAGAAATAATTTGTCATTCACTATAAATGATACTATAGCAGAAAAAAACGGTTCAGACAATGTTTTTATACCGGAAGAATATCCGCACACAATCGAGCAGAAAAGTCAGCGCAAAAAAAGAACCACCCGATGCTATCATACACCGGATGGTTCTGTCATAAAAATCTCTGTTATGACACGGGCCTACAGTATGCCTCCGATCATAATGAAGATCGGTGCAAATACAAGAGATACAATCGTCATCAGCTTGATCAGAATATTGATGGACGGTCCTGACGTATCCTTGAACGGATCGCCGACCGTATCGCCGACAACGGCTGCCTTGTGAGGCTCGCTGCCCTTGCCGCCATGCTGTCCGCTCTCTATGTATTTCTTCGCGTTATCCCACGCGCCACCGGCGTTCGCCATGAAGATGGCCATCATAACACCGGTAACCAGAGCGCCCGCGAGAAGTCCGCCGAGAGCGGCAGGTCCCAGCAGTATGCCGACAAAGATCGGAACGACGATTGCGATGATGCCGGGAACGATCATCTGCTTCAGGGATGCCTGCGTGGAGATACCGATACAGGTCTTGTAATCCGGCTTGCTCGTACCCTTCAGGATACCCGGATCCGCATGGAACTGACGCCGCACCTCCTCGATCATCTTGTAGGCAGCCTTGGATACCGCCTCCATCGTGATGGCCGAGAACAGGAACGGAAGCATTGCGCCGATCAGCAGGCCGACGATAACGGTCGGAACCAGCAGATCGATCGTCGTAAGCTCAACCGCCTCCGCATAGGATACAAACAGGGATAATGCTGTCAGAGCCGCGGAACCGATGGCAAAACCCTTGCCAATGGCTGCAGTCGTGTTGCCGACAGAATCCAGTGAATCAGTGATCTCACGGACATCCTCGTCCAGGCCGGACATCTCGGCGATACCGCCCGCGTTGTCCGCGATCGGACCGTAGGCATCTACCGCAACGGTGCTGCCGGTGGTGGCCAGCATGCCGACGGCCGCAAGTGCGATACCGTATACGCCGCAGAAACGATAGGCCACAAAGATACCGGCCGCGATCAGGATGATCGGCCATGTACAGGAGTTCATACCAACGGCAAGACCGCTGATGATATTCGTCGCCGAACCGGTCTCGGACTGCTCCGCAATCTTCTGAACCGGTTTATGCTTGTCAGATGTATAGTACTCGGTGATCCGTCCGATCGCGATACCGACAACCAGACCGGCAATGATCGGTCCGCAGAACTTAAAGGAACCGAGCATCGGCTTGCTGAGTACAATCGCCAGAACGACTGTGATGATATCTGCTACATTGCTTCCCATATTCAGGGACTTCTGCGGATCTCCGCCATCCTTGCCGCGGACAAAGAAGATACCGATGATCGAGGCCACGATACCGACCGCCGCGAGACAGAGCGGATAAAGAGCTCCGCCGATCTGACCAAAAGAACCGGAAATGCCGGATGCGATCAGACCCAGCGTAATAGCGGAAATAATGGAACCGACATAGGACTCAAAAAGATCGGCGCCCATACCGGCAACATCGCCGACGTTGTCGCCGACGTTGTCCGCGATCACGGCCGGGTTGCGGGGATCATCCTCCGGAATGCCCGCCTCGACCTTGCCGACAAGGTCAGCGCCGACATCGGCAGCCTTCGTGTAGATACCGCCGCCCACACGGGCAAACAGCGCTACGGAAGACGCGCCCAGGCTGAAACCGAACAGAATCGAGGTATTGCCGGTGATAATGTAAATCAGGCTGACGCCCGCAAGGCCGAGGCCAACCACGCACAGACCCATCACGGCACCGCCGCGGAACGCAACCGGAAGTGCCGCGGACATACCCTTCTCCTTCGCGGCGTTCGCAGTCCGGACATTCGCCTGGGTCGCTACGCTCATGCCGAAGAAACCGGCAAGAATGGATAAAACCGCTCCACTCACAAAGCAGAGTGCCGTAGGCCAGCCGATGGCAAAGCCGACTACCAAAAATA
>JAJBUT010000208.1 GCA_020860185.1 Lachnospiraceae bacterium
TTTTGCTGTCCGGACGTCTCATGTAAGACTGTCAGAGCCAAAGTACCAAACGCGCGATGAAATCCGTGACCAGCAATGCTTCACTGATGAAGAAGGTCAGCATACCGAAATACATCTTTACACTGTCCAAAGTGACCAGCAGCATGGTGGAAATGGTTCTTTCCTTTGGCGCGCTGTTTATCGTCATGGTGGTTACCGGCGCGAAATTTTACTGGACTTTGATCCTGATTCCGGTAGTCGTGATACAGATTTATATTTTCTGCTGCGGACTTGGGTTTTTCCTGGCACAGTTCAACGTATTTTTCCGTGACACGGAGCATATTTACGGAGCTGTTCTGCGGGCTTTGCTGTATTTGACGCCGATTCTGTATGAGATTACTACGCTGCCGGAGAATCTGCAGTTTTTTATCAAAGCTTTTAACCCGCTGTACTATTACGTGGGACAGTTCCGGGACATTGTATATTACGGCAATATACCAGGGCCGAGAATTTTCTGGGGCGGCTGGCTGATTCCCTTCCTGATGCTCCTGATCGGCGTCTGGTCATTCCAGAGGTCGAAGGACAGATTTATTTTGTATATATAAGCGGTGAGTGAAAAAAGCTGCTTGTATTTACACGTGGTGAATGGGTAAAGTGCTTGTGTATACAGGCAGTTTTTGCATAATAGAGGAACGAATAATGAGTAAAACAGTCATCGAAGTAGAGAATCTGACAATACGTTTTAATATGGAAAATGAGAAGGTAGACAACCTCAAGGAATACGTAATCAAGCTGGTGAAGCACCAGCTGATGTTTCAGGAATTCCTGGCGCTGCAGGATATCAGCTTTCAGGTGAAAAAAGGAGAGGCCTGGGGGCTGGTCGGGGTGAACGGCTGCGGAAAATCCACGCTGCTTAAGGCAGTCAGCGGCATTTTGAAGCCCTATAAGGGCTCTGTGAAGGTAAAAGGAAAGATTTCACCGCTGATTGAGCTGGGCGCCGGGTTTGATAAGAATCTGACTGCCCGCGAGAATATTTATCTGAACGGCATGGTGCTCGGCCATTCGCGGCAGTTTATGGAAGAGCATTTTGATGAGATCGTAGAATTCGCTGAAATCAGAAAATTCCTGGATTCACCGCTGAAGAATTTTTCTTCCGGTATGAAAGCAAGACTGGGCTTTTCCGTGGCGACGGTGGTAGATCCGGACATCCTGATTGTGGATGAGGTACTGGAGGTCGGAGATATGCGTTTCCGCCGGAAGTGTAATGAACGGATGCAGCAGATGCTCTCCGGCGGCACGACGCTTCTCTATGTGTCTCACAATATCGAATCCGTGAAGGATCTCTGCGACCATGCGATCTGGCTTGACCAGGGAAGAATGCGCATGATTGGCGGTGCGCAGGAGGTCTGCGATGCTTACAAAGCGGAACAGGAGGATAAGACCCGTGAGCGCAAGGCCGCAAAGCGGGAAAAGATGAGACGTCTCGGGAAAAAATACGATTATCTGGTCGTCGGCGCCGGACTTTTCGGCGCGGTGTTTGCCAGAGAAATGACGAAGGCCGGGAAGCGCTGCCTCGTGATTGACAAACGAGACCATATCGGCGGAAATATTTACACCGAAGATGTGGACGGCATCCAGGTACACAAGTACGGCGCGCATATTTTTCATACCAACGATGAGAAAATCTGGAAATATGTGAACCGCATGGCGAAGTTTAACCACTATATCAATTCGCCTGTGGCGATTCATAAGGATGAGATTTACAACCTTCCATTCAATATGAATACCTTCAGCCGCCTCTGGGGACTGAAAAAGCCGCAGGAGGTGAAGGACAAGATCGCCTCGCAGATCGCGGATCTTCATATTACCGAGCCGAAAAACCTGGAGGAGCAGGCACTCTCTCTGGTGGGGACGGACGTTTATGAGAAGCTGATCAAGGGCTACACGCAGAAACAGTGGGGCCGTGAATGCAAGGATCTTCCGGCGTTCATTATCCGGCGTCTGCCGCTGCGGTTTACTTATGATAACAATTATTTCAATGATCGATTCCAGGGGATTCCGCTGGGAGGTTATACCGGTCTGGTGCAGAAGCTGCTTGAAAACATTGATGTGATGACCGACACGGATTTCTTTGTATACCGCAAAGAGCATCCGGATATGTATGACCGGGTACTGTATACCGGAATGATCGATGAGTATTTTGATTTCTGTTTTGGGCATCTGGAATACCGCAGTGTCCGCTTTGAGACAGAGCGCGTGGAAGAGGCCAACTACCAGGGGAACGCGGTGGTCAATTATACGGATCAGGAGGTACCATATACCCGCGTGATCGAGCATAAACATTTCGAGCCGGAGGCTGAGCAGGAAAACCCGAAGGATTACACCATCATTTCCAGGGAATATTCAGAAGAATGGCATCCGGGGATGGAGCCCTACTATCCGGTGAATGATGAGAAAAACAACGCGCTTTATGAAAAATACCGCGAGCTGGCCGACCGGGAGGAAAATGTACTTTTTGGCGGACGGCTGGGATCCTATCAGTATTATGATATGGACAAGGTGATCGCGGCCGCGATGGAGCTTGCCCGCCAGGAGCGCGCCGGATACGCGCAGAAGGCGATTCAGAAAAGAGAAAAATAATGTTTCGTATAAAGCAACTGATAAAAATGCTTCTGCAAAACATATTGCTGCCGCTGCTGTATAAATGCTATGCCCGGCGGCCGGTAGAGACGGGGCTGGTGCTCTTTGCGGACGCGCATCATTCGGAAATGCCGGTTTCCATGAGCAGGATGTATGAGGCGGTTCGTACGTTGGAGGATTTTTCTCTTCATAAAGATGGACAGTCAGATGCCGGTGGGCTTTGCAGATCATCAAACGAACAGTCGGACGCCAGGCAGCTTTGCGGATCATCAAACGGACAGTCGGACGCCAGACAGCTTTGCAGATCATCAAACGGACAACCGGACCATTTTGCAGTCGGGCAGGACGAAGAAAAGAGCCGCAACATGCCGGATATTCAAGTGGAAACCTTCATCACAGATTTTGACCGGCTGTCTTTTTTCGCGATGGCAAAATATCTGGTTCTCTTCATGCGGCGCTACGCCGTGGCGGAATATGTGTTTATCTGCGACTATTTTCTCCCGGTGTCCTCCTGCCGGAAACGCCCGGAGACCAAAGTGACGCAGCTGTGGCATGCCTGCGGGATGCTGAAAAAGATTGCGTATGAGGCAAAGGACGATATCCCCAAAGGTTATCATGGAAACATGTTCGGAAATTATACCTATATGACGGTGAGCGCCGATGCCTGTATTGCCCCCCACGAGCGGGCCATGCGGCTTGCGCCGGGACGGACATTTGCCACCGGCATCAGCCGGACAGATTTTTACTTTGATGAGGCCTGGAACGCAAAATGCCGGGAGCATTTTTACGCGCAGCACCCGGAAGCGCAGGGACGGAAGATCATTCTTTGGGCGCCGACCTTTCGCGGCAATGCCGCCCATCCGAGTTTAACCGGTTTAGATGAGGTACAAAGGGCCGCCAGCCGCCGGGAAAAGGAAGCTTATCTGATTATAAAAGCTCATCCGCATATCGACCGGCACGCGAAAGTCTCCAATTGTGAGATACCGACGGAAGAACTGCTTCCGGTGGCGGACCTGCTGATCACTGATTATTCGTCTATTATGTTTGACTGGCTGCTGTACCGGAAACCAATGATTCTTTACACCCCGGATTTGCCGGAATATGAGGCTGCCAGGGGATTTTTCATGGACTTTCGGAGCATTCCGTTTCCCATTGTACAGACCGAAGAGGAGTTGGTTCGGGCGATGGAAGAGATGGATATTCGTGCAGAGACGTATACAAATGGCGCACATGATGCCAGGCTCGTGAAAGATGGCAGGGCTGCATTAAGAGATGGGTCAGAAAAAATACGGACAGATTCTCAGACAGAGAAGAAAAAAGAAGACATGCCGGTGAGGAACTGGATGGATGCTCACGCGGCAGAGATCAGCCAGTTTGCGAATACCTGCGTCGGCGCCTGCGACGGACACGCGACGGAGCGGATTCTGCAGCTGGTCGGGCTGGGCTTAGAAGCTGACAACAGATAATTGCCTGTCCTGCGCTATCAGGAGATTACAGCTTCCGATACAGCGTAACATACATGGTAACAAAGCAGGCCAGTCCGCCGATCAGATTGGAAATGGGCTCCGCGATAAAAACGCCGTCGGTCCCCAGCCCCAGAAACATCGGAAGCGCGATGGTGAGCGGCACCACGATCACGATCTTGCGCAAAATCGAAAAGAACACGGCTCTTTTTGCCTTTCCCAATCCGACAAAGGTGGACTGTCCCATAAATTGTAAACTCATAAAGACAAAGCCGAAGAAATAAAGCCGCACCGCGTGCGTTCCATACGCGATCGTCTCTGCGTCATTCGAAAAAATCCGGATAAAGGCGGCAGGAAACAGCTCGATTACCAGCCACATAAAGGCTGTATAGACGATCCCCATCAGAGCCATGAAGCGGATGCCTTCCTTTACCCTTTCGGGCTGTTTGGCCCCATAGTTATAGCCGAGCACCGGCTGACCGCCGCTGCTGATGCCGGTCACCGGCAGGGAAGCGATTTCACGGATGCTGTTGATGATTGTCATAATCCCTACATACACGTCTCCGCCATAATTCCGCAAGGTCACGTTGCACACAATCTGCACAACACAGTTCGTCGCCTGCTGCATGAAGCCGCTCACGCCCAGACTGATCACATCAAGAACCACACGCCCCTTCAATTTCATACAGGAAAGCTGCAGCTTCAAGTCAGTTTTTCCGGCAATCAGAAAGTGAAGGACCCAGAGGGCAGATACGCATTGGCTGATTACAGTAGCTGTCGCCGCACCCTCGACTCCCATAGAAAGTCCGAAAATAAAAATCGGATCGAGAATCAGATTCAGCACCGCGCCGATCACGGTCGTCCACATGGCTGTCCGCGGAAAGCCAAGGGCGCTGATGAAGCCATTCATCCCGGTGACGATCATGGAAAAAAGGACCCCGCAGAGATAGATTCGTAAATAGCTTTCCGCATAGACGATGGTCGCGCCGCTTGCGCCGAACAGGTAGAGCATGGGCGTCCGGAGCGCATAACAAAAGGTCATAATGACTACGGAGGCGAGGAGAATCATCGTGAACACATTTCCCATGATGACGCGGGCTCTGCCTTCGTTTTTAGCGCCTCTGGCGATGGAAAATAAAGGGGCACCTCCCGTCCCGAACAGATTGGCGAAGGCCAGGATCAGAGTCGTGATCGGAAAGGTGACGCCGACGCCTGTCAGGGCCAGAGGCCCGATATCCGGCAGGTGTCCGATGTAGAGACGGTCTACAATGTTGTATAAAAGCTGCACCAGCTGCGCGACCGTCAAGGGCACCGCCTGTGCTGTGATGATTCTCCACATCCTGCCGGATGAAAAATCCCGCTGCTTAGTATCTTTCACATGCTGCATATCTATGATCCCTCCAGCATATTGATCCGCGTGTCTGCGCGCATTATAGCACCAGATAAAGAAAATGAAAAGAGTGTCGTTCTTAAGGCTTCTATTCCCACGAAGCAGCGAGCCAGGCAGGCTGCGATACACGGGGGACTGAATCCGGATTGAGACTTTAAATTTGATGTCTAAATGCGCCAGGCAGCCGAAATCATAAGAAATTCGATGAGTTAAGGTCGACAAACGCGGCTTTCTGTGCTATGTTAAATCTATCGAAAAATATATATTTTTTCTGACCGGCGGAACATATTCGCGATAATCAGCTGACAACGCGCCGCCAGAAGAAACAGGGCATGAAAGGGAGGTCTTATGAAAACAGAAAGAAAAATCGGGAAACTTTTATTTGCGACACTATTGCTGGCTGCACTTCTGTCACTGGCGTTTGGAAGTGAATCCTCCTTTGCCGCTGTAGCGAGCGAATCTGGGACGAAGACACAAAACGGTCTTGTAACGGAAAGTGATGGTTATACTTATTATTATGTAAATTCTGTCAAAAAAAGCGGATGGGTAACAATCGGCAAAAAAACTTACTACTTTTATAAAACAGCGCACGATTCCATCCCCGCGAAAGCGATG
>JAJBUT010000018.1 GCA_020860185.1 Lachnospiraceae bacterium
TTCAGCTCTTGAAAAATCTATACCCCTATGGGTAGTTTTTGGACGGCCTGCCCCGTGTCATACTCCTGCGCCCCATCCGTCTGCACTGCCAGCGCGGTTCCGCTTCCCGAGAACACCAGAGCCGCGGATAAAACCAATGCGGCTGCTTTTTTTCCTTTCATATTCCTGTTCCTCCTTATAATATAGGTATAATCGGCAATTACTATTATTAACTACAGTCATTGTGTCGGTAATAGTAACTACGTTTGTATAATAGCATGTGTAGTCATTCTTTGCAAACTGTTTCTACAATCTTCAATATCACAAACTCAAAATACGATTGGAAGAACTATTGGAAAAAAATGCGCGAATCCGCAAAAATGAGAAAAACTTCTCATATCGAAATCTCTCCATGGATGAAATCATCCGCTTCATAACCGCACATTACACATCAGCGAAGCTTTCAATGAAACGGAAAAAGTGAACATTGAAAGCCAAAAAGCGAACATTGATGCCCGCGGAGTCAGTCATGCAGCATATTTTCTTAAAAAAGGGGCTGTTTTTTACAGCCCCTTTTTCCATCTCACTTATCTCACAAACATCTTTTTATCATAAATGCCCCGGTGTACAGCCATTACTCCAACTCAAACGCGCCGGTGTACAGCTGGTAATACGTGCCCTTCTCGGCGATCAGCTTCTCATGGTCGCCGCGCTCGATGATATTTCCGAGCTCCAGCACCATGATCACGTCGGAGTTCATGATCGTCGACAGCCGGTGCGCGATGACGAACACGGTACGTCCCTTCATCAGCGCGTCCATGCCCCGCTGCACGATCGCCTCGGTACGGGTATCAATGGAGGACGTCGCCTCATCCAGGATCATTACCGGCGGATCCGCCACAGCGGCGCGGGCGATGGAGATCAGCTGCCGCTGACCCTGCGACAGGCCGCTGCCGTCGCCCTCCAGCACGGTATCATAGCCATGCGGCAGCATCCGGATAAAGCTGTCGGCGTTCGCCAGCTTCGCCGCCGCGATGCAGTCCTCATCGGAGGCTTCCAGCTTGCCGTAACGGATATTCTCCAACACGGGGCCGGTGCACACGTTGAGATCCTGCAGCACCACGCCGAGGGAACGGCGCAGGGAAGGCTTCGCGATCCTGCCGATGTCGATGCCGTCGTAGGTGATGGATCCCTTCTGTATATCGTAGAAACGATTGATCAGGTTCGTGATCGTCGTCTTGCCCGCACCGGTCGCGCCGACAAAGGCTACCTTCTGTCCCGGCTCCGCATAAAGAGTGATATCATGAAGCACCGTCTTCTCCGGCGTATAGCCGAAGTCTACATTGTGAAACTCCACATGGCCCTTCATCTCGACCAGCTCAAAGCTGCCGTCCGCCTGCGGGACCTTCCACGCCCAGTGCTTCGTGCGCTCCGGGCACTCGACCATCTTACCATCCTCAAAGCGGACGCGCACCATGGTCACATCGCCCTCATCCTGCTCGATCTCCTCATCCAGCAGCGCAAAGATACGCTCCGCACCGGCCAGTGCCATGACGACAAAATTCAACTGCATGGAGACCTGGGCAATCGGGTTGACAAAGCTCCTGGACAGCTGCAGGAAAGACGCGATCGCTCCGAGCGTCAGCACACTGATACCGGTCAGACTGACATTCGTCGCACCCAGAATACCCAGAGCGCCGCCGACGATAGCAATGACAACATACAGGATAAATCCGATATTGTTCATGATCGGCATCAGGATATTCGCGTAAGTGTTCGCCTTCGACGCATTCTCGAACAATTCATCATTTTCCTTATCAAAGCCCTCGATCGCTTTCTCTTCATGACAGAATACCTTAACGACCTTCTGTCCGTTGATCATCTCCTCAATATAACCGTCCACATCCGCCAGAGACTGCTGCTGTCTCACAAAATATTTTGCACTTCCGCCGGCGATCTTCTTAATCACCAGGAAGATGATGAATACAAAGGCGATGACGATCAGAGTCAGCCAGAAGCTGACTGTCAGCATCGATACGAAAACCGCCACCACGGTGATGACAGAGTTCAGCATCTGCGGAATACTCTGTGTAATCATCTGTCTGAGCGCATCCGTATCATTCGTATAATGACTCATGATATCGCCGTGCGTATTCGTATCGAAGTACCGGATCGGCAGCTGCTGCATATGCTCAAACATCTCATCTCGAATCTTCTTCAAAATACCCTGCGCGATCGTGACCATCACACGGTTATAGATCACAGCCGCCACAACACCGACAGCGAAAATCACAGCCATCCTGGTAATATAGGCAAGTAATCCGGAAAAATCCGGCGTATCTACCGACAGCAGCGGCAGAATGTAATCATCAATCAGAGACTGTATAAACAGACTGGCCAGAGCCGTCGTGATTGCGGAAAAAACAATACAGATAATAACAAGGATAAACCGCACCTTATAAGCGCCCAGATAGCTAAGCAGCCGTCTGGTTGTGCCCCTTACATCCTTTGCGCCTTTACTTTTATTCACTCAGACCACCGCCTTTCTGCTGTGACTCAAAGGTCTCTCTGTAGATCGTGCTCGTTTTCAGCAGCTCCTCATGTGTGCCGACGGCGAGAATCTTACCGTCATCCATAACGATGATCTTGTCTGCGTCATCTACAGAAGAAATCCTCTGTGTAATAATAAACTTGGTCGTATCCGGTATCTCCTCGGCAAACGCCTTCCGGATCAGCAGATCGGTCTTCGTATCCACCGCGCTGGTCGAATCATCCAGAATCAGAATCTTCGGCTTTTTCAGCAGCGCGCGGGCGATACACAGACGCTGACGCTGACCACCGGATACATTCGCGCCGCCCTGCTCGATCCAGGTATCATATTTATCCGGCATGCGCTCGATAAACTCATCCGCCTGCGCCTGTTTGCACGCACGGATGATTTCCTCATCCGTCGCATCCTCCTTGCCCCAGCGAAGGTTATCCTTAATCGTACCGGAAAACAGGATATTTTTCTGCAGCACCATGGCTACCTCATTCCGCAGGGTTTCCAGATCATAATCGCGCACATCCACGCCGCCGACTTTCACACAGCCCTCCGTCACATCATACAGACGCGGAATCAGCTGCACCAGACTGGACTTCGCGGAACCGGTTCCGCCGATGACACCGACCCGTTCACCGGATTTGATTTCCAGATTGATATTGCTCAGGACATCGCGGTCCGCCTCCTCGGAATAACGGAAATTCACATTTTCAAAAGTGATCGTTCCGTCTTTGACTTCCGTCACCGGATTCTCCTTATTCTGAATATCACTCTCTTCTTCCAGTATTTCAACGATACGGTTGCCGGAAGCGAGAGACATAATGAGCATAACCGCTACCATGGCCAGCATCATCAGACTCATCAGGATCTGCATCGCGTAGGTAAACAGGCTCATCAGCTCACCCGTCGTCAGCCCGTTTGCGACGCCGGCCACATTGCCGCTCATGACAATGGTCTTCGCTCCGAGCCATGCGACCAGAAGAATACAGACGTAAACCGCCGCCATCATGACCGGCATATTCATCGTGATCGTCTTCTCCGCCTTGACGAAATCCTTATAGATTGACTGCGAAATCTTCTGAAACTTGTTGTTCTCATAGTCCTCTCGAATATAGGACTTTACCACGCGGATCCCGTACAGATTCTCCTGCACATCCAGATTCAGCTTATCATAGGTATTGAAAACGCGCTTAAAATACGGATGTACATAGATACTGATAAATGCCAGCACCACCGCCAGAACCGGAACCACCGCCACAAAAATCATCGCCAGACGCCGGTTAATGGTAAAGGATACCACAATGGCGGCGATCAGCATAACCGGACAGCGCGCAGCGGTCCGAACTGTCATCTGAAATGCGTTCTGCACGTTCGTCACATCCGTCGTCAGTCTCGTCACGATACTGGCTGTCGAGAATTTATCAATATTGGAAAAAGAATATTCCTGCACTTTTTCGTACATATCTTTTCTCAGATTCTTCGCCAGACCGGACGACGCAACCGCCGCTTCCCTCCCGGCCAAAGTGCCGAATGCCAGTGAAATAAACGCCACCACCAGCAAAAGTACGCCGACCTTCAAGATCACAGACATGTTCCCGGGCTCGATACCGTTGTCAATCAGCCGCGCCATAATATACGGAATCAGTATCTCCATCACGACTTCGACAATGACAAAGACAGGAGCCAGCACCGTGTTCTTTCTGTACTCGCGTAATGACTGTAAAAGCTTCTTAATCATTGCGTCTTTCCTCCTTTTTCTTTATATTATTCTGCATTCTGTGAAGATACCCCCTCATCTGATCGATCTCCTCCCCGGAAAATCCCTCGACCAGCGTATCCTCCATGTCCCGGAACTCAGCTTCCATCCGCTGATGAATCTCCCGGGAGCGTTCTGTCAGGACCAGTTTCTTCAGTCGGGCATCCTCCGGGACGCTCTGCCGTTCAATGAGACCCTTTTTCACCATCCGGTTCACTACCTTGGAAGCCGTCGACCTCGTGATCCCGAACTGGTTCTCCAGATCGCGCTGAAAGACATCCGTACCCTCATTATGTGCAATGTAACCGATGATCCAGGTATTCTTCCCGGTCGCTTCATCGAGCTGCCGCCGCTCCGGCGCGTTGTCCAGCATCCTGCAGATCCGGTTGGAAAGTACATGTATCTCGCGTATGATTGACTCTTCCATCTCCATCTCACTCCTCCTTTGTTTTATCTCAAACTGTCCGACGTTCAACAATATTAATACAAATAAAAGGAGATGTCAATCCCCTTTTTTAAGCATTTATAAATATTAAGAATCGAACAGGCGGCGGTTTTCAGCACACCTTCGCGAAGGGTTCTTTAGTTTTACCGGATCAACTTTCCAGTGATGATCGAGTAGGAGGCGGTGATTAGCCGCCGTCCTCTCACAGCACCGAACGTACGGTTCTCGTATTCGGCGCTTTCAATAGTTGACGTGCACGGACTGGTATGCAACGGATAAATCATAAAATCCGCTCCGTACCAGTCTTTCTTTTGTTAATGCCATGTTGACCGCTACTGTATGTGTCGTGAACCAGTATCCCCTCCGGGTATTCCCTGTTTGAAACGCCAGGTCGAAAGGCACGCCCAGTTTCATCAGGTTTCTCACTTTCGTCCTCGGACGTTTCCACTGTTTCCATATGCACATGCGTATCCTGTGATAGAGCCATCCATTGATTTCAGCAATGTAATTCTTCATACTTGCAATCCCATAATAGTTCAGCCATCCCCTCGCATATACTTCGATTCGTTTCAGCGCAGGTCTAATGCTCTGTACACACCTCCGGGAAGAAAGGCGTTTCAGATTTGACTTGAACTTTCTCCATGACTTCGGATGAACCCGGATATATATGCCGCTCCCGTTCCTCCCCAATGCGAAGCCAAGGAATTTAAAATTTCGGATTGCGAATACACTGCATGTCCCGCTCTTCTCTCGGTTCACTGTCAGTCTCAGTTCCCTTTCCAGATACCTTGTACTGCTCTCTAACAGCCTCTCAGATGCCCTTTTGCTCTTTGCAAGGAGTACTATGTCGTCCGCATATCTGATACACGGAACCCCTCTCTTTTCCATCTCCTTATCAAATTCGTCTAAGTAGATGTTTGCCAGCAGTGGCGACAGGTTCCCGCCTTGCGGGGAGCCTTCCTCTGTTGCCACAACAATGCCGTTCTCCATCACACCACTTTTTAAATACCTCTTTATCAGCTGCACGACCCGTTCATCACTGATATGCCGCCGCAGTAAGTTCAGAAGTTTCTCATGGTTCAAAGTGTCGAAGTATTTAGATAGGTCGAGCGATACCGCGAACGTATATCCCTGTTCCGCATACTCTTTCACTTTCTGGATAGCGTCCTTTGCGCTTCTCTCCGGGCGGTAGCCATAACTCCCGTCTGAGAAGAGCGGTTCATACACCGATATGAGCTGTTGGGCAATTGCCTGTTGCAAAGTACGGTCTATGACTGTGGGCACGGAAACAGCAAAAAGCACTTGATCACAGCGGGGATTTGGGAACGGCAACG
>JAJBUT010000151.1 GCA_020860185.1 Lachnospiraceae bacterium
TGACGTTGGCATTCCTATCCTCGGCAATATTTATGTGGGCAAGGTGCATCGCGTGCTGAAAAATATTAACGCGGCTTTTGTCGAGACCGCGCCCGGTGTTTTCTGTTATCTGCCTCTGGAATCAGTGAAAAATCCTGTTTATGTAAAGAAAACACCCGCGAAAAAGATCGCGGCGCAGGACGAGCTTCTGGTTCAGGTGCAGAAGGAAGCGGTGAAAACGAAAGTGCCTACGGTCTCCACAAATCTGAATCTTACCGGGCGGTATGTGGTTCTGACGACGGAGAATACAACGATCGGAATATCTTCCAGACTCGACAAACCGGCGCGTGCGCATTACAGAGAACTCCTGGGAAATCGCGGGACGGGAGAGTTCGGAATCATCGTCCGCACGAACGCAAAAAATGCGGCGGATGAGGAGATCCTGTCTGAGATCGATCAGCTGGCAGGTCAGATGCGGCATATGATTTCATGTGCACAGAACCGCACCTGTTTTGCCTGTGTTCACCGCTCCGTGCCGAAATATCTCGCGTTTTTAAGAAACGCTCATCCGGAAACGCTGGATGAGATCGTGACGGATCTGCCGCAGATTTTTGACGAAGTCAGTGGTTATTGCGGACAATACCGGGATATGGAAAAGATCCCGCTCCGGCTGTATGACGATCCCATGTTTTCTCTGGCAAATCTCTATAATCTGAATAAACAGATGATGCGCGCCACGCAGAAAAATATCCGGCTGAAATCCGGCGGCTTTCTGGTGATCGAGCCGACGGAGGCTCTGACCGTGATCGACGTCAATTCCGGAAAGAGTATTTCGGGCAAAGACCCGCAGAAGCATTTCCGACAGATCAATCTGGAGGCATCGAAGGAAATTGCAAGGCAGCTCAGACTGCGCAATATCTCCGGCATCATTATCATTGATTATATTGACATGGAGTCAAAGGAAGATCAACAGGAACTGCTCGACTTTTTAAAAAAGCAGGTGCGCCCGGATCCGGTGCCGGTGCGGGTACATGATATCACCCGCCTGAATCTGGTGGAGGTAACCCGGAAAAAAGTGGAAAAATCACTGCTGGAACAGGTAAAGAGTCTTGATGTTTCAAAAAAGCTATGCTAGAATTTATATCCGAATGTAAGGAACTGTCGGAAAATAACTTGTGCGGATTGTGCCGAATAATGCGTGAAACACAGGTTCTAAAAACGTAGCCGTAGTGGACTACGGCGAGGCTTTTAGAGCCTGCGATTCGCGTATTAGGCGGTGCAAGATGCATAAGTTATTGATCGACAGTTCCTAAACGGAAAGGGAGAGATAGAATGCAGGAGAAATTAAAACAGATCCGGGAGCGTGCCGTACAGGAGATCGCATCTGCGGACAGTCTGGCAAAGCTGAATGATGTTCGCGTTGCCGTCCTCGGGAAAAAAGGCGAGCTCACAGCCGTCTTAAAGGGCATGAAAAACGTCAGTCCCGAGGATCGTCCGAGGGTTGGACAGATGGTCAATGAGACCCGCGAAGCCATCGAGAGTGCGCTGGAGGAGACCAGAAAGAAGATGGAGGCTCTGGCGCTGGAGCATAAGCTGAAAAAAGAGATCATTGATGTGACGCTCCCGTCAAAGCGGAGCGAGGCCGGACATGCCCACCCGAATACGATTGCCTTGGAGGAAGTGGAACGCATCTTCATCGGCATGGGATATGAGGTGGTGGAAGGACCGGAGATAGAGTACGATTACTATAATTTTGAGGCGCTGAACATCCCGGCCAACCATCCGGCGAAGGATGAGCAGGACACTTTCTATATCAACAATGACATCGTTCTGCGGACGCAGACTTCGCCGGTTCAGGTGCGCGTGATGGAGCAGGGGAAGCTGCCCATCCGCATGATCGCGCCCGGACGCGTGTTCCGCTCGGATGAGGTGGACGCCACGCATTCGCCATCCTTTCATCAGATAGAGGGACTGGTGATTGATAAAAATATTACGTTTGCGGATTTAAAGGGTACGCTGCAGGAGTTTGCGAAGGAACTGTTCGGCGCAGACACGAAGGTGAAGTTCCGCCCGCATCATTTCCCGTTCACGGAGCCGAGTGCTGAGGTGGATGTCACCTGCTTCAAGTGCGGCGGAAAAGGATGCCGTTTCTGCAAGGGCGAGGGATGGATCGAGATCCTCGGCTGCGGCATGGTGCATCCGCATGTGCTGGAGATGAGCCATATCGACCCGAAGGAGTACACGGGATTTGCTTTCGGCGTCGGACTGGAGCGGATCGCGCTGCTGAAATACGAGATCGACGATATGCGGTTGCTGTATGAGAATGACAGCAGGTTTCTCAGTCAGTTTTAGCGTTAGTATTGAGAAGAAAAGAAAAAGAAAGCGGAGCTTTCTCGAGTCTTTTCTGGGGTAAAGGATAGAGGAAAGAAGGAAGGAAAAATAAATGGTTACTTCTTTAAAATGGATACGCGCCTATGTGCCGGATCTGGACGTGGACGCGCAGGAATACATGGACGCGATGACGCTCTCCGGCTCCAAGGTGGAGGGGTATCAGAAACTGGACGCCGATCTGGAAAATATCGTGATCGGCCGTGTCTTATCCGTGGAGCCGCATCCGAACGCGGACAAGCTGGCGATCTGTCAGGTGGATGTCGGGGAGAAGACCGTACAGATCGTTACCGGAGCACCGAATGTATTTGAGGGGGCGAAGGTCATCACTGTGCTGGAAGGCGGCCGCGTGGCCGGAACCCACGCGGACGGAAAGACCGTGCCCGGCGGGGTGAAGATCACGGCCGGCAAGCTGCGCGGTGTGGACTCCTACGGTATGATGTGCTCCATAGAGGAGCTCGGTTCCACGACGGATATGTATCCGGACGCGCCGGAGGACGGATTATATATCCTGCCGGAGGACGCGCCGGTGGGCGAGAGCGCGGTTGCATATCTCGGACTGGACGACGTGGTGGTGGAGTATGAGATTACATCCAATCGAGTGGACTGCTTTTCCGTCATCGGTATTGCGCGGGAAGCGGCGGCTACATTCGGAAAAGAGTTTGTCCCGCCGGTGATCGCGGAGACCGGAAATGACGAGGATGTCAATGATTATATCAAAGTGACGGTGGAGGATACGGATCTCTGTTCCAGATACACCGCGCGGGTGGTGAAAAATATTCATCTGGCCCCTTCCCCGGAGTGGATGCAACGCAGGCTTGCGGCACATGGGATCCGGCCGATCAACAATATCGTGGATATCACGAATTATGTCATGGAGGAGTACGGCCAGCCTATGCACGCCTATGATCTGGATCATATCGCCGGCAGGGAGATCCGTGTGCGGCGCGCCGCGGACGGTGAGACATTTACCACGTTGGACGGACAGGAGCGCGTGCTGGACGATTCTGTCCTGATGATCTGCGACGGGGAGAAGGGCGTCGGCATTGCCGGTATCATGGGCGGTGAGAACTCCATGATCACGGACGACGTGAAAACCATGCTGTTTGAGGCGGCCTGTTTCGACGGGACGAATATCCGCCTTTCTGCGAAAAAAATAGGACTTCGCACGGATGCCTCCGCTAAATTTGAAAAGGGGCTTGATCCGAACAACGCCATGGAGGCGATGAACCGCGCCTGCCAGCTGATCGAGGAACTGGGGGCCGGCGAGGTTGTGGGCGGCGCTGTCGATGTCTACGGCAAACCCATGTCGGGACACAGAGTACCGTTTGACCCCGCGTGGATCAACGGTCTGCTCGGTACGGATATTGATACGAAGACCATGATCGGATATTTAAAAAAGATCGATCTGGATGTAGATGAGGAGGCGGGAGAGGTGATCGCGCCGTCCTGGAGACAGGATCTGCTGCGGGATGCAGACATTGCGGAGGAGATCGCCCGGTTTTACGGATATGAAAATATCCCGACGACTCTGCCCCATTCCTCGACGACAGGAAAACTGTCCTATAAGCTCCGCATTGAGACTCTTGCCCGCGAGGTGGCACAGTACAGCGGTTTTTCTCAGGGGATGACCTACTCCTTCGAGAGCCCGAAGGTGTTCGACCGGCTTTTGATCCCGGCGGACAGCAAGCTGCGCCGGGCGGTTGAGATCTCTAATCCGCTGGGAGAGGATTTCAGCATCATGCGGACGCTTCCGCTGAACGGCATGCTGACCTCTCTGGCGACGAATTACAACCGGAGAAATAAAAATGTCCGGCTCTACGAGCTTGGAAACATTTACCTTCCGAAACAGCTTCCCGTCACGGAGCTTCCCGATGAGCGGATGCAGTTCACGCTCGGTTTTTACGGGGACGGGGATTTCTATACCATGAAAGGCGTGGTGGAGGAGTTCCTGTCGGTGGTCGGAATGACGAAGCGCCCGGTTTTTGATCCGGAAGCGGGGATTCCGTTCCTTCATCCGGGACGGCAGGCGAACGTGATCTATGAGAAACAGGTAATCGCTTATCTCGGAGAGGTACATCCGACCGTTGCGGCGTCCTACGGTATCAAGGATCGTGTGTATATCGCGGTGATCGATATGCCTGAGATTGTGAAGCGGGCGGCGTTTGACCGGAAATACGAGGGAATCGCGCGGTTCCCGGCAGTAACGCGGGATCTTTCACTGGTTGTCCCGCAGTCCGTTCTGGCCGGTGAGATCGAAGCGATGTTTATCCAGAGAGGCGGTAAGATGCTGGAAGCGTGCGAGCTTTTTGATGTTTACGAGGGATCGCAGATCAAAGAGGGCTATAAGTCTCTGGCCTATACGCTCACCTTTCGGCTGAAAGACCGCACGCTGGAGGAGAGCGATATCACTTCCGTGATGAAGAAGATTCTGAACGGACTGGACCATATGGGTGTCGAGTTGAGACAATAACGGAAATATACCGGGTAAATTATGAAAAAGATATGAAAACAAGTGATTTTTACTTTGATCTGCCGGAGGATCAGATTGCGCAGGATCCGCTGGAAGATCGCTCGGCGTCCCGACTCCTTGTCCTAGATAAGGAGACCGGGGCGTATGAGCATACGGTTTTTAAGAAAATTACGGATTACCTGCATCCGGGCGACTGTCTGGTTTTAAATAACACGAAGGTAATTCCGGCCCGTCTATATGGCGCGAAGAAAGGTACTGGCGCCCGGATTGAAATACTGCTTTTGAAACGGCGGGAACATGATGTATGGGAAACTCTCGTGAAACCGGGAAAGAAGGCAAAACCGGGCACGAGATTAGAGTTTGGCGACGGACTGCTGACCGGCGAAGTGATCGGCATCGTCGATGAGGGGAACCGACTGATTCAATTCTCTTATGAGGGGATTTTTGAGGAAATATTAGATCGGCTCGGGCAGATGCCTCTGCCGCCATATATCACCCATGAGTTGAAGGACAAGAACAGATACCAGACTGTCTATGCGAAATATGACGGCTCCGCGGCCGCGCCGACTGCCGGACTTCATTTCACACCGGAGTTGCTCCGGCAGGTGGAGGAGATGGGGGTCGCCATCGCGGAGGTGACGCTGCATGTCGGGTTGGGGACATTCCGTCCCGTCAAAGCAGAGGATGTTTCGGATCACCACATGCACTCGGAATTTTATCAGATCACGGAGCGTGCCGCGGATATCATCAACCGGACAAAGGAGAGCGGCGGGCGCGTGATCTGTGTCGGCACGACGAGCTGCCGCACGATCGAGTCGGCGGCGGATGAGATCGGACAGATCCGGCCATGTAGCGGATGGACAGATATATTTATTTATCCGGGCTATCGTTTCAAGGTGCTGGATGGCCTGATCACGAACTTTCATTTGCCGGAGTCCACGCTGCTCATGCTGGTGTCGGCACTGGCGGGCCGCGAGCATGTGCTGGCGGCGTACGAGGAGGCGGTGCGGGCCGGGTACAGGTTTTTCAGTTTCGGGGATGCGATGCTGATTGAACAGGATATTTTTGCAGTATAAAACAGTGCTGTTTTCTGATAAAAAAAACTGATAAAAAAGTAATATTTTATTTGCATTATCTGCATTTTTATATTATTATAGATGCATATGGAGATATAGCTCAGCTGGGAGAGCATCTGC
>JAJBUT010000215.1 GCA_020860185.1 Lachnospiraceae bacterium
ACACAAACAGGTGTTCCCTTTCTACATTTTCCTACAAAAATTTTACGCTAACTCCTATCATTTCAATAATACTGGAAATTACAAATCAGGCATAACTGAATAAACAGCCATGCCCGATTTATCTACATCTTTTTATTTAAACCAATCATACGCAGGTTTTCTGATACATGTACCGGAGCCCCGATTCTCTCTAACGCCTGTCCGGTTGTAAAATCATCGAATAATTCTTCTAAAACAAAAACATGATCTTTGATGCAAAGCACTCCGAATTCCGTATATATTTTGGATACTACCCCCCCGAGCCGTCAAAGGACATGTGCAATTTTCTACCAGCTTTGAGACTCCGTCTTTTCTTCTGCTCTCCATAGCCAGAATCACCTGTCTGGCTCCGACTGCAAGATCCATAGCTCCTCCAATTCCGCTGGCCGGTCTGCCGGGCAGCCTCCAATTTGCAAAATTTCCGTTGCAATCAGCCTCATAGGCGCCCATAATACTCTTATCGAGATGACCACCCCGAATCATCTGAAAAGAAAAAACAGTATCAAAATACGATCCTCCGATGTTATCCGTCACAAATTGATTCGTTGAATCCCGCAATTCATATTCGCCCGGCGGCGCAGGAGTTCCGGGTCCTAATGCTATAATTCCCGATTCAATCTGTATACAGATATGCCGGTCGGGCGTCAGATACTTCCCCACGCCATAAGGAATACCATGTCCAAAACTGACAAACTCGCCATCCTTCAGATCCTGCGCTATCTTCCATGCGATTCTCTCTCTATTGTCCATCACACCCCCGTCTCCTGCAAAACAATAGCGTCGATAAAAGGCTCGGGTATCGTCACCTCAGAGGCATCTATCTCCCCCGCAGAAACATATTCCCTCGTCTCAACCACCACAAAATCTGCCGCCAGCGCCATAACCACGTTAAAATTTCCGGCAATACCGCGCTCATACACATTTCCGCAGGCATCCACTTTACTGCCATAAATCAGCGCCACATCCGCGCGAAGCGGCAGCTCCAGAAGATAATCTCTGCCGCAAACGTTAATCATCTCCTTTCCCTCTGCCACCTCCGTGCCCACGCCCACAGGTGTCAACACCCCTCCGAGCCCGGCTCCCCCTGCCCGTATTTTTTCCGTAAAAGTTCCCATCGTATAAATCTCCAGTTCCAGCTTACCCTCTGAGGCAAGCTGCATGGCAGCACGATTGTGTCCCGGATATGTACAGATCAGTTTTCGAAACATACCTGTAGCCATCAGCGCGTTCCCCAGAGCATCCGGGAAAACATACTCTGAACATGCATCATTGGCGATCAGCGTCAGATCTTTTAATTCATTCTTTCTGTCGGTCAGCGCCCTGACCAGATCAAACGGAGCTCCGCTGTAGAAAAAGCCTCCCAGCATAATCACTGACCCGGATTGCAATCCTGCGACTGCTTCTTTTGCTGTCATCAGTTTGTTTTTTGCCATGTTATTCTCTTTCCGATGCAGCAACAGCCGCACCAATAGCACCAATAAACTGTGCATTGGGAAGCACCGGCAAACGCATCCCTGCCACTTTTTCCAATTCAGATACAAACAACGGATTCCGACTCAAACCGCCGCACAGTACAATCTGATCCATATCCGGAAGCGTAATATCCTGAATAACGGCATATGCCCGCACAGCGGCAGCATGCAGTACGCCGGCCATTACCGCTTCTTTTTTTGCCCCGTGATTCATTGCCTCCAGCACATCCATTCTTGCAAATACGGCACATCCGTCACTGATGGTTTCCGGATTGTCCAAAGCCTTTGCACAACCAGGCCACGACAGCGGCTCCTCGGGATTCCAGTCAAATTCATTCGCCAGATTTTCGAGCAGCAGACCCTGACCCGCCGCACATTTCTGGTTCAGAGTCATCTCCGATATTCCTGCCGGTTTTGTATGATCAAAAACCGCAGCCAGCATTTCATCAGCCCCCATCTGAAGCGCCATCGTTGCCTGCGGGGCAAGCAACTGTACCGCTTTCTGCAGGCACACAACCTCTGTTTTCCGTATATCCGCAAACGATATATTATATTTTCCTTTACCGGTAACAGCAACTGCCCGCAGATCCTGCCTGTTTACCCCTGCGTCACGCAGGGCTTCTTCCCAGAGAGCCGTAACATTTTGTTCTCTTTTAGCCGCTCCGGATATTCCGATTTTTTTTGTCAGAATTTCATCTTCTTTTTTGATGACAATCTTTACACAGCGAACACCGATATCAATACCACCTGTAATCATACACGATCACTCCCTTCCGATTTTCCAGCTTAATCCTCCAGCTTCTCAAGCCCCTGACTCTCCATCCAGCTGTCAAGCTGCTCCAAAAACCGTTTTTCATCCAGATCAGTCCTGTCCCCCGGCTGACTGCCCTCATAGGTCATGGCAGAAAGACCTTTCTTCCGAAGCCGCATCGCCTGCTCTTTTCTGGTCATAGTACACCCGATACCGCTTCTCCAGAGCCCGAACACAGCTCCGTCAGCCTGAAATATTTTTGCAAACTCATAGATAGCCTCCGGGCGCATGTATTCATCCTGTTTAAAATGCTGGGGCGTCCGCGCATCCGGTCCCATCATAAAACGCACGGCATCCTCTCTCGTCTGAATCGGGGTATCCGGACTGTACTGCATGATATCCCTGCGGTAAATACTTCCGTCCGGCTTATATTCCAGACAGTTCCCACCTATGGCATGCGTATATTGTGATCCGAGGCATACTGCCCCGTATTTTTCCATATAACGGTAGTATTTCAGATAATGCCATGCCGGCGGATGCGCCTCAATCCAACGGAAGCGCTCGTTTCCCACTGCCGCGATCTTTTCGTCCACCCGCCACGCAATCTCATCGCGAAGCATCCGCCAGAAAGCCACAGTTTCCTCCGGGTCAACCTTCGTTAGTCCGCCCAATGTATAAAATGAATAAAGCTCTTTTACCGATATGGGCGCCGGTTTATTAGTCATCAAAATAGATATCTCTGTCGCATAATCCTGAATCTGCTGATTTGCGTTCATCTCTTCAATCAGTTTTTCATCATCGAACTTCTGATCAAATATCCGCTCAATATCATTAATCTGGCGCAGCGTACAATATGCACGGTGCTCCAGCATTGCCTCCTCTCTGGCTTCATCCCTCGGTCCGATGTACATACACTGATCAGCCATCCACTGCGGCACCGGTTCAAAATCGCGCACCTGCACGCCCCGCTTGGCATGGGAGTCACAGACACAGGGAAAAGGAACCACCAGCTGACGGTACGGGAACGGTTTGCCGTCAATATCATATCCCAGATACTGTCCTCCCCAACAATTATTATGATAGCCACACACCTCCCGGCCCCAGCCCCTGACCTCACAGGCCAGCCGGCTCTTCCTTGCAAAAGCAGATGATCTGCTGCAGATCATCGCGCCATCCGGATTATCCTCTACGATCGTCAGGTTAGGGAAACAATTTGACCAGTCACCGAAAAATCCGCAGTTGCCCTGTCCGACGACATTATTCTCACTGCTGATAGATTTCTGCCATTTTGCCCGCAGTTCCTTGGCCTTTGCCCAGGAATCCAACGGCCGTGTTTTCCATATCTGTCCTTTTTGGCTCATCTTTTTTCCTCCTATCCGCAAAATTTCCGGTTCCAGCCGGCCAGATGTGTCACTCCCGGGCGAAGCATATTTAAAAATGCCTCAATTCTCATGGATGTATCTTCCTCCTGAAGCTTCATATCCCGTTCAAAATACAAGAAGGGAATATTTCTCTCCCTGAGCATCTTCCACACCGCATAATTATCCGAACCATGCAGATGGCAGTAAATCTGTTTTTCAATAATGACTCCATCTACATTGTAGTCTTCCGTAAGCTCAAAAATATGCTGAATGCGTCTGCGCCAGTTATTATCCTTGATCGGATTATGCGGCCGGCCAAGATAACGAAGCGATAATGCCATCAAACGATCCTTCTGTTCAATCGTTTCATTCCAGAAATAGGAGCTTCCCGTATCCAGCTCGTCAATGACGACGTTTGCACCCAGACGTTCCACCAGTTCCTCCAGATCCGTGTTAAATGTCTCGCTTCCTACAATCATTAAACGGATTCGATCCTCATACGGCTCCCTGTCTTCTATTTCATCCAGATATTGCTCCAGAATCTCATTTGCCTCAGCTTTATCCATAATCTGACATGCAAGCACAATCTGCATAGCCTCTGACCCAAGAATGACACTGTTATTTCTCCTGCGCAATTCATACATCCTGCGCAAAAGCCGACGGTTTTTATTATAAACAGATATCGCCCGGTCCAAATCCTCTTCCGTGATTTTATGACCCGTCCAGTCTTCCATCTTCTGTTTAAAAACATTCATCTCCGATCGTGCCACATCTTTAGATGTAGGTGCATCAGTGTAATCGGGCATGAAAAAATAATGGCAGAACAGATCCGGCCTGTTATTTGTAATCACTTCATACGCATGAAACATCCACTGGCAGCCTTCCACATTAATCAGGCCATCCAGATAGTCATATCGACCCTTTAATATCTGATTGACCATATCCCGAACCGGATAACAGGAACCGTATATCCATTTGTCCGAAATCTCATCATCTTCATGTTCAGCCAGAATTCTTACGGGCAGCACGCCGGCCGCATATGCAATTTCCTCCGGCATGTAAGGTTCAAAATACCCAAGAACCTTCCCTCCGGTCTTTTCTTTCCACCGTCTGGCGTACTCATGGCGCCTGCTTATCATCTCTTTAAAATCTGTCATATTCCCTCCTCCGCTCACTCTCTATTCCTGCGCGAAAAGTGCAGCTCCGATAGCACCGGCCAGCATGGGATCATAAGCTCCGGTCAGAGCCTGTACGCCCCATTCGCGCTCCAAACGTCTGGTAATGCCGATATTTTTTGCCATACCGCCGGTAAATCCAAGCTTCGGATAGATCGCCGGTTCACCAATATCAAGCGGCTGAAGGCGGCCTGCCATACCAATAATACGCCACGCAACCGCGAACATATGAGCCGCACACATCTCATTTTCCGACACGGGAGCCTCTTTAAATCCCGGATGTAAAAGTCCCATCGTCTCTGTCTGTGCAAACGACCAGCATGTAGTGCTAACAGGTTCCGGTTCCTGTTCGACATCCAAGGACTTTTCACCGATGTCACGAATATCAATTTCCGTCAGTTCGCACAACTCTTCAATATGATGTCCCATCCCGGATGCACATTTATCATTCACCATAAAATCTCTGACACGATCCCATTTGTGAAGCCGTATTGCTTTCACTGTCTGGCCTCCCAGATCAATCACGGTTGTCACAGAAGGGCCGAACATATAGCGCGCCCCTTTCGCGTGGCAATGGATTTCATCCACGTAACGATCCGCTTTCACATTCTTATGACCAAATCCGGTAGACACTGTTCTCTGAATCTGTTCCTCACGCAGCGGCAGATTTTCCATTGCTGCATCCAGTGCCCTTTTTGCCGCACTCTGAAAATCCATTCCGGTCCGGATAACGGAGGAACATAACACCTCATTTCCGCACATTATAACGGCTTCCGTACTGACCGTGCCGACGTCAATTCCCGCCGTGATCATTCCGGCGGTATTGATATCTGATTCCGGGTATATTCTCTGCGATTCCTCCCATTTTCCATATCTTGCCATACACATACTCCCTTCCTTTCATTGTATACATGCAGCATATTTTTCATTTCCTGCTTCTTTTCATCACACATTTCCGGTTATTTCGCGCAGGCAGCATATACATCCGGCGCATCAAAGCATCCCATTCTTCCCGCTCTGAAAATCCTTGCGTCCATCTGCCTGAGATCAGGACTAATCAGGGGCATAAATTCCATCTGCCCCAGCACATCCCGTTCCAAATCTACTCCCGGAGCCAGTTCCGCCAGCATCATTCCCTCCGGTTTCAGCCTGAAAACACACCGCTCACTCACGCTAACGCCCTCCTGCTTCCTTTGACGGGCAAAA
>JAJBUT010000192.1 GCA_020860185.1 Lachnospiraceae bacterium
GTGCTGACAATCGTGTTTTCCCTGCTTTTGCTGGCGGATATCGGCATGGCAAGGCTGATTCCGGATACAGGTGCGATGGGAAACTTTCAGTCGATGCAGGGCGCGCAGATGCCGGGTTTTGCCGATTCCTCCGGAGATACGGGTGACGAAGATTCTGACAATGCGGATGCGGACGGCGATTCCGGCGGTACGGACGGCAGTGATTCAGGCGGTACAGGCAGAGGTTCCGGCAGTGCAGACAGTGAGTCCGGCCGCATGGGCGGACGCGGCGACTCGGACAGTACGGATATGGCGGCGTCGGACAGTTCGGATGATACGGCATCGGACAGCAGTTCTGACAGTTCGGATGAGACTTTGGCTGACGGCAGTGACTCAGACAGCACTGAGTCTGACATGCAGGGCGTGCCGGACGGCGCGGGCGGAAATGCCCCTTCGGATATGGATTTCGGTGACATGGAAGACGGCGAGATGCCTGATTTTGACAGCGGGGACTTTGATTTCGGCGGTCAGGACGGCAACTCGGGTTCGGACAGCGGAAGTGATTCCGATGACAGCAGTTCTTCTGATGAAGGGACGGGCGATTTCCCGGATATGAGTGATTTTTCAGATACACAGTCGGGGAGTGCGTCGGGTGCGCTGGGCGTTCTGCAGACGCTGCGTTCCCACTGGCTGCTGATACTGATCATCCTGGCAATCCTGGATGCCGGAAGCATATTTATGCTGATCCGTCTTTCCCGTCAGGAGAAAAAACGCAGAGAAGCGGAAGAAAAGGCTCTGCGGGAGCAGGCGGCAAAAACCGGCGATATCCACATTGTCCGTCCGGTGAAGAAGGAGAGTAAGCATTCCCATTATCTGTGGATCATTGCGGTGATCGTGATTGTCCTGCTTGTCGTGATGGCAAAGATACTGACCAGACAGACCTCGTCGAGCGCGGCAGAGACTGAGGCTACGGTATATTCCGGAACGGCACAGCTCAGTGATATCAGTACCGTTCTTCCCGGAACGGGTACACTGGAAGAGGAAGACGCCGATGATCTGTCTCTGCCGGACGAGGTGGAGATCACAAAGTGGTATGTTTCCGACGGGGATACCGTGGAGGAGGGAGACGTGCTGGCATCGGTGGATCAGGTATCTGTCATGACGGCGATCGCCACGGTGCAGTCCACCATGACATCGCTGGATGAAGCGTTGGAAGAGCGCGAGGATGACGCGGTTTCCGGAACTATCACGGCCTCCGCGGATGCCAGAGTGATCGCAATATACGCGGAGACCGGCACCGGCGTGGTGGATACCATGTATGAAAATTCGGCGCTCATGCTGCTGTCCCTGGACGGCTACATGGCGGTGTCGATGGATACGAGTGCAGATATTTCTGCCGGAGATTCCGTCAATGTGACGCTGTCGGACGGCACGGTTGTCAGTGGAAAAGTGGAGAGCATGGCCAATACGACCGCGGTGATCACCATATCGGACGACGGCCCCGACCTGGGCGATCTGGTCACGGTTGAGACGGAGGACGGCACCTATGTGGGCGAGGGGACGCTGTATATTCACAGCGAACTGAAGGTGACCGGATTTACCGGAACGGTATCCTCGATTTCCGTTTCCGAGGGAAGTGAGGTCAGCAGCGGCGATACGCTCCTGACGCTGACAGATACCGATTACACCGGACAGTATGAGCTTCTGCTGGAACAGCGCAGCACGCTGGAGAGCCAGATGGAGACTCTGTTCCGGCTGTATGAGGACGGTTATATCTACGCTTCGGAGTCCGGCGTGATCTCCGGCCTGGGCAGTTCGGGTTTATCCGACGACAGTTCCTCCGATTCGGATGATGGCTCGGATGACGGCAGTTCCTCTGATTCGGACAGCAGTTCGGATTCCTCCGACGACAGCTCGGCGGATGCAACATCCTATACATCAAATGCATCGGGATACACGATACAGAGTCTGTCCGGCAGCAGTTCGGAGAGTGCGGCATCACAGACATCTGTTCTGTCCGGCTGCAGCGTACAGAATCTTTCATCCGGCGGCGGTTCATCTGTGTCAGCGGTTCGTCTGAGCACAGTGTCCGCTCAGACCCTGCAGACAGTGGCGGTATCATCCACGGGTTCTGACAGCAGTGATGATTCCGATACGGATACAGAGTCTGACACGGTCTGGATCGGCGTGGTGAGCGAGATCACTTCTGAGGAGGTGAGCCTGACTTCTCTGACAGGTTCTGACAGTCAGACAGTATCTCTGGATACGGATATAGAGGTTATCTTCTACGCGGCCGGTAGTCTGGAGAGCGGAGCGGTGAGCGATGTGGCGACGGGAGATATTCTGATCCTGTCTTATGAATCGGACGGCACTCTGTCTCAGATTGTATGTATTTTGATGAAGAGCTCTTCGGACTCGGATTTGACAGACGATGATGATTCAGATACGACAGGGCAGAGCAGTTCTTCCGATTCCGGCAGTGAACAGACGGAATCGTCCGGCAGTCAGAATCAGACCGGAAGCGGAGATATATCTGGCAGTCAAAACGGCAGTGCAGATGCGGCCGGCAGTCAGAACAGCGGTATGGATGCGTCCGGTTCTGTCTCGGATATGAGCGGATCTGACACGCAGGGCGCGTCCGGCAGCGAATTGTCGGATGGTTTTTCTTCCGATATGAGTACTTCCGCAGATACGACGGACAGCACGGCGGCGGAGGATTCCGCGACGGAGGCTCTGGAGGAGGAAATCTCCAGTACCTACGGTGTGAGTGAGACTACCTGGCTGTCCATCACACCGCAGGATGAAATGACGCTCACGATCACGGTGGATGAGATGGATATCCTCTCCGTGGAGGTGGGTCAGGAGGCGACAGTTACGCTGGACGCTTTCCCCGGCCAGTCTTTTACCGGCGAGGTGACATCCATCGATGAGAGCGGCACCAATTCCGGCGGAAGCAGCAAATATACGGCGGAGGTGACGATCAGCCGGGAAGAGGGCATGCTGGCCGGCATGAACGCATCGGCAGTGATCACACTGGAGACATCGGAGGATGTGCTTTCCGTCCCTGAGGCGGCTCTGGTGGAGCAGGATAACGCAGTGTATGTGTACACGACTTACGATGAGAGTACGGATACGCTCGGCGGACTGACGGAGGTGACGACAGGTATCTCCGACGGGGAGAATGTGGAGATCCTCTCCGGACTGGAAGAGGGCGGCGAGTATTACTACAGCTATCTGGATGTGGTGAATTACAGCTCTGCCTCGGCATCGTCGGGCAGCTCGGGCAGTACCGGCAGCAGCCTGTTTGACTCTCTGCTCGGCGGAAGCGGCAGCGGAATGGGAGGCGGCGGCAGGTAACTCCTGTCAGCAGGCGACAGACGGGCAACAGAATATAAACGGATAATCTACCCGGCACGGGGTCACTGTAATCGTGGCTGATGTGCCGGGTTTTTTTGATCCGTATTATTGAAATATGTGCTGAGGTTTCAGGGGAAGATGGCGGAGCGGAAGCGGCATAAGGGAGGGTTCTGATCGTTGGGATTGGATACAGTAAGGCAGAGAAGGTGCGTCGCTGCAGGGTAGAGGTTGTTTAAAGTTTGTCTTTTTGTAAAACAGCAGGATTATGATGAAGAAAGAAGTCTGATGAAACAATGATACGCCGCTTCCCTCCGCGCTTCACGAGAGCGCGATGCGGCTTTATCGTCAGTATCTGGTTGTGGGCGGGATGCCGGAATGCGTGATGCAGTTTGTGAATACACGGGATTATATTCTTTTTCGTCATACACAGGATACGATTCTGGCAGGATATCTGAGTGATATGAGCAAATATAATACGGCCAATGAGATAAAAAAACTAGACTTGCCTACGATAATATTACGGTTCAGCTCTCAAAGAAGAACACTCGTTTTCAATATAAGCTGATTAAAAAAGGCGGCAGAGCTTCCGAATTTGAGAACGCGATCGAGTGGCTGTGTCTGTCCGGTATTGTTTCTCAGGTTTACCGGGTGGAGCAGATAAAGAAACCGCTTGAGAATTATCGCGACATCGGCGCGTTCAAGATTTATGTGTCGGATCCCGGCCTGCTTTGTGCGAAAAAGGATCTGCAGGCAAACGATATACTGTATATGGTTGATGAGATCAATGATTTCAAGGGCGGCATGACAGAGAATTATGTCAATGTACAGTTGTCCGCAAGCGGCTATCGGACGTACTACTGGACATCCGACCGCGGTGCTGAGGTTGATTTTATCATTCAGCGCGACGGACAGATTGTCCCGATAGAAGTAAAATCAGCAGATAATACCAAAGCCAAGAGTCTGAATCTGTATATGAACACCTTCCGGCCATCTTATGCGATCAAACTTTCTGCCAGGAATTTCGGTTTTGAAGGCGGAAAGAAGACCGTTCCTCTGTATGCCGCGTTTTGTATCTGATGATATCAGGGTCAAAATAAGTGAGATAAGAAATCCTACTGGACAAAAATGCGCATTTTCGCAAAAATGTCCAATATGCAGTTGTAAAAATATGAAAATTCGGATATAATTCTACTGAACAAAACTGTGCGGATCTGCAAAAATATCCAGTTGGAGGCATGCATATGGTTATTAAGAGAGATTTCTATTTAAATAAGCTGATCAGCAAAAAACATAACGGCCTTATCAAAGTAATTACCGGTGTCCGTCGCTGTGGAAAATCATTTCTGTTATTTAATCTATTCAAAACATATCTTCTGGAAGAAGGAACAGATAGAAAACACATCATAGAAATTGCCTTTGATGCATTTGAAAATAAGCGGTACCAGGATCCGTATGTGCTGATGCCATATCTTAAAGAACAGTTTACTGACAATGAGATGTACTATGTGCTTCTCGATGAGGTACAGCTTCTTGGGGAATTTGAATCCGTATTAAACAGCCTTATCCGTATGGAAAATGTAGATGTGTATGTCACCGGCAGTAATGCCCGCTTTCTTTCCAAAGATGTTATTACAGAGTTCCGCGGGCGCGGCGATGAAGTTCATATGTATCCGCTTAGCTTTTCTGAGTTTATGTCTGTTTATTCGGGCAGCAAACAGGAAGGATGGAACGAATATATACTCTATGGTGGTCTGCCGCTGGTTCTTCGCTTCCAAACTCCGGAGGAAAAAATTCAGTTTCTCAAATCACTGTTTGAAGAAACCTATATCTCAGACATAGTGGGCCGGCATAAAATCCGAAACCGCGCGGAATTAGAAGACTTGCTCAATATTTTATCCTCTGGAATTGGTTCATTAACGAACCCATCAAAATTATCTGCAACATTTAAGAGTGTTAAACAGAAAACAATCAGCAAGACAACGATTGGAAACTATATTAATTACTTGTGCGATTCCTTTCTGATTGACCGTGCTATCCGTTACGATATTAAAGGACGAAAGTACATTGATACTCCGGTGAAATATTATTTTACTGATATAGGACTTCGCAATGCCCGTTTAAACTTTCGCCAATTAGAAGAAACTCATACCATGGAAAACATTATTTTTAGTGAGCTGAAAATTCGTGGATTCAATGTGGATGTTGGTGTAATTGTGCAAAACAGTACAGATTCTAATGGCAACCGTATCCGAAAACAGTTAGAAATTGATTTTGTGTGCAATAAAGGTTCCAGACGTTTTTATATTCAATCGGCATATGCAATACCGGATCACGCAAAGATGGAACAAGAGCAACGCTCACTTATGCTGACGGGAGATGGCTTCAAAAAGATTATTATAACCAAAGAAACACCCGCCCCGTATTATAACGACGATGGGGTTCTGGTAATGAGCGTTTATGATTTTTTATTGGATCCGAACAGCCTTGAGCAATAACATTTTTATGGATGCGTCTGATGCTTCATATATTTTTCAAATCTGCATCCAATTATCTTCACAAAGGGTATAGATAAATCATTGGTAAAATCTATAATAGAACCAGATT
>JAJBUT010000187.1 GCA_020860185.1 Lachnospiraceae bacterium
GGAAACGACTTAAATCGTTTCCTGTAGCGTTCAGAAAGGCATCGAATAAGAATGAAGGTTTATAATACATTGACAAAGAAAAAGGAAGAATTCATACCGCTGGAGGAGGGAAAAGTCAGCATGTATGTATGTGGTCCGACGGTATATAATCTGATTCATATCGGAAACGCCCGACCGATGATCGTGTTTGACACGGTGCGCCGTTATCTCGAATACAGGGGTTATGAGGTGAACTATGTCTCGAACTTTACGGATGTGGATGACAAGATCATCAAAAAATCTGTGGAGGAAGGCATTCCCGCGGAGGAGGTGGCAAAGCGTTATATCGCGGAGTGCAAAAAGGATATGGCGGCCATGAATGTGAAGCCGGCTACGACGCATCCGCTGGCGACGCAGGAGATTCCGGGCATGCTGGATATGATTTCCACGCTGATCGCCAAGGGTTATGCCTATGCCGCGGAGGACGGCACCGTGTATTACCGTACGAGGAATTTCAAAGGCTACGGGAAGCTGTCCGGGAAGAATATCGACGATCTCCAGGCGGGACACCGGGATATTCAGGTGACCGGCGAGCTGAAGGAGGATCCGCTGGATTTTGTGCTGTGGAAGCCGAAGAAGGAGGGAGAGCCGTACTGGGAGTCGCCCTGGTGCAAGGGCCGTCCGGGCTGGCACATCGAGTGCTCCGTGATGGCGAAAAAATATCTGGGCGATGAGATAGATATCCATGCGGGCGGCGAGGATCTGATTTTCCCTCATCATGAGAACGAAATCGCGCAGAGCGAAGCCGCGAACGGCACACCGTTTGCCAGATACTGGCTCCACAACGCGTTTTTAAATATCGACAATAAAAAGATGTCGAAATCCCTTGGGAATTTTTTCACGGTTCGCGATATCTCGGAGAAGTACGATCTGCAGGTGCTGCGCTTTTTCATGCTCTCCGCACATTACCGCAGCCCGCTGAACTTCAGTGCGGATCTGATGGACGCGGCGAGGAACGGACTGGAGCGGATCCTGACAGCGGCGGAGAACCTGAGACGTCTCTCAGAAGCTTCGGCTGTGGCGGGTCAGACAGGCGGTGATTCAGTGAACGGCGGTGCACCGCGTCCGGGAATGACAGATGAGGAGCAGAGTCTCTTCACACAGACAGATGCCTATGTGGAGAAATTTGAAGCTTCCATGGAGGATGATTTTAATACGGCGGATGCGGTAGCGGCTGTTTTTGAACTGGTGAAGTTCTGCAATACTCATGCGTCTGCCGACGGCAGCAAGGCGTATCTGGATGCTTTGTCGGAGCGTCTGACCCTGCTCTGTGATGTGCTCGGCATCATCACGGAGCAGGAGGAGGAGATACTGGACGCGGAGATTGAGCATCTCATCGCGGAGCGGCAGGCTGCCAGAAAAGAGAAGAATTTTGCCCGGGCCGACGAGATCCGGGATCAGCTGGCCGCGATGGGGATCATCCTGAAGGATACCAGAGAAGGCGTCACATGGAAGAGAGCGTAACAGAATAGAAGATACCGCACGCGAGAGAGTATCAGATCATATATGACGTTACACGGAAGAGAGCATAAAGAGACCGGAGAGAACTGTATGGAAGAAAACACGGGGAATCAGGAGGCGGTTTTTTCAGAAATCAAACAGTATTTTCATGTGAAGGATGTGGATATCCGCACATATTCTCCCCTTGCACTGGCCTATATCGGTGACGGAATCTATGATCTGGTGATCCGCTCCCTGGTTGTGGGGCACGGCAATGTCCGGCCGGGTCAGCTGCATCAGCACACCAGCCATCTTGTGAAGGCGCATTCACAGTCGGAGATGATGGAAGCCATCCTGCCGGAACTGACAGAGTCGGAGGAGGATTACTATCGTCGTGGACGCAACGCCAAATCCCCCACCATGGCGAAGAATGCTACAATGGCGGATTACCGGCGTGCGACCGGGTTTGAGGCGCTGATGGGGTATCTGTATCTGACGGATCAGTTTGAAAGGCTGCTGTATCTGGTCAACGCGGGGCTGCGGGGAATCGGAGCGGACGAGGCGGTCTGACGGATTGCCCCGGGAGCCAGAGAAGAGAGAGGATTCTATGACCGATAGCAACAATATAGAAAAAACAGAGAATCATCATTTGATCATAGAGGGAAGAAATGCCGTGCTGGAGGCGCTTCGCTCCGGCAGAACCATCGATAAATTATTTGTGCTGGACGGCTGTCAGGACGGACCGGTTCGTACGATTGTCCGCGAGGCGAAAAAACAGGGAACGGTTCTGAGCTTTGTTTCCAGGGAGCGGCTGGATCAGATGTCGGAGACCCGGAAACATCAGGGGGTCATCGCGCATGCCGCGGCATATGGATACGTTACGGTGGATGAGATCCTGCAGAGAGCAGAGGAGAGAGACGAGTCTCCGTTTCTGATTCTTCTGGACGGTATTGAGGATCCACATAACCTCGGCGCAATCATCCGGACGGCCAATCTGGCGGGTGCGCATGGCGTGATTATCCCGAAGCGGCGCGCGTCCGGCCTGACGGCGACTGTCGCGAAAGCGTCCGCCGGCGCTCTGAACTATACGCCGGTCGCGAAGGTGACAAATCTGTCTGCCGTTATGAAGGAACTGAAAGAGCGGGGAATCTGGTTTGTCTGTGCGGACATGGCCGGCGAGGTGATGTATCGCCAGAATCTGACCGGTCCTATCGGACTTGTCATCGGAAATGAGGGCGAGGGTGTCAGCAGGCTGGTAAAGGAAAGCTGTGATTTTACAGCCTCCATCCCTATGTGCGGGGATATTGATTCCCTGAACGCTTCGGTGGCCGCCGGTGTGCTGGCCTGGGAGATCGTGCGCCAGAGAATGAATCACTGACTTTTCTCAGAAAGTGACCTGTGATAATGGAACGATATGAAGATTTAACCGACGCGGAGCTGATTCGCCTCCTCCGGGACGGCGAATCCCGGGTGATGGATTATCTCCTGGAAAAATATAAATATCTGGTGAGAAAAAAGGCGAATGCTCTTTTTCTGTTCGGCGGCGACAACGACGACCTGATCCAGGAAGGGATGATCGGTCTGTTCAAAGCTGTCCGTGATTACGATGAGGAGGCCGGCAGTTTTTTTCGTTTCGCGGAACTATGTATCAACCGGCAGATTTACACGGCGATCGAGTCTGCCGCGCGGAAAAAACACGGACCGCTGAACTCCTACATTTCTCTCTCCGGAGAAAGCTCAGAAGCCGATGGTGTGTCATTTGGCGGTACAGTGGCGGCAAATGATCAGAACCCGGAGCAGATGATGATCGATCGGGAAAATCTGGATGATTTCCTTTCCCGGATCTATGATCATCTGAGTGCCATGGAAAAGCAGGTGATGGATGCTTATCTGGAGGGAATGAACTACCGGCAGATTGCGGAGGCGATGGGGACGCCGGAAAAGTCCGTTGACAACGCGCTGCAGAGAATCCGGGCGAAGATACAGCGGCTTTTTCCTTTTGACAGATAAGATACACAAAATTTTTACAGAAAATACACAGATAAAATACAGGGTGTTTTCTGCCATCGCTGGTATGGTGAAAAAAAGTTTGACTTTTTTTGCGCAGTATAGTATAATAACCAAGTCGGTGTGAATCCGACCTAGCTGATGTGGCTCAGGGGTAGAGCACTTCCTTGGTAAGGAAGGGGTCACGAGTTCAAATCTCGTCATCAGCTTTTTTTCATGCCTGAAATTTTCTCGTAACCTCTTATGATTTTCGTGCGGAAATCCGAACCTGATCGTCCGCTGCGTTCACGATCCGGTACAGCGGTTTGCAGATATATACGGATGCGATGCACTTGATGACATCTCCGGCAATGAAGGGCAGGAGTCCGGTCGTCAAAGCCGCGGGCCAGCCGATGCCGAGCATCACCTTCATCCACGGAACGCCGACCGCGTAGATGATCGGTATGCCGATGAGAACGGAGACGGTATGGCGGACGATCCTGTTTTTTCTGCCTTTTAACAGAGATATTATGATCGCCGCGGCCAGATAACCGATGATGTAGCCGCCCGTCGCGCCGGCAAGCATGCCGAAACCGCCCTTCCCGCCGGAAAATACCGGAAGTCCTACCAGTCCGAGCAGGATCCAGATGCCGACGGTGATGCCGGCTTTCTTTGGCTTCAGAAGCAGAGCGATCATGTTGATAACGAGCGTCTGAGCCGTGATCGGCACCGCTGAAAACGGGAGTTGAATGCTGATGTAGGATGACACACATAAAAGTGCCGCGAGTAGTGCCATGGTTGTGAGTTCCTGTGTGGAAAATCTTTTTTTCATAAATATTCTTTAAATACCTCCATGCGCTGCTATTGCAGCGCGCCAACCTCTGTGAAAGGTGGTCATGTGATAATGGTGTGACCTGTAATGTTTTATGTGTGTTCAGTATACCCTTCGCCCAATGGAATGTCAACTAAAAAAGCAAGCGGGTGGTTGACTATCAGATTGGTAAGAAGCAGAAATTTTATGTAATTCGCATTGAAAAACACGAAAGGAACAGTTAGAATAAAAAGGAAGTATAAACCTTCAGAAAATCTTTAAAGAATGCTGTATGATACTGTTGGAGGATTACAATGCTCTCACAATGCAATTGCCTGAGGAAAAAGTCAGTTATGAAGATGTGCTGGCCTCTGTGAAAATGATTGCGGAAAGCGGTATGTTCTGCCAGTGAAATGCACTCATAGATTTCTGAAAACTGTTTTATAGGGAGGAAACGAGATGGCATGGTTTGATGAAGCTGTTTTTTATCATATTTATCCGCTGGGACTCACGGGAGCTCCGAAGCAGAATTCCTACGGTGAGCCGGAATACCGGCTGAACACACTGCTGCCGTGGATCGGGCATATCCGCAGCATCGGTTGCAGCGCGCTCTATATCGGTCCGCTGTTTGAGTCGGTCGGACACGGATATGAGACGACGGATTATCGGAAGCTGGACAGCCGGCTCGGCACAAACGAGGATTTGAAGTCTTTTGTGGCACACTGTCATGAGCAGGGCGTCCGCGTGATCTTTGACGGCGTGTTCAATCATGTCGGAAGGGATTTTTTCGCGTTTCAGGATGTGAAAAAGAATCGCGAAGGTTCCCGTTACAGGGACTGGTTCTGCCATGTGAATTTTGGGGGAAATAATGAATACAACGACGGATTTTCCTATGATAACTGGGGTGGTTACAACCTTCTGGTGAAGCTCAATCAGAAGAATCCGGAGGTGATCAGCTATATCTGTGACGTGATCCGCTTCTGGGTCAGTGAGTTTGATGTGGACGGCATCCGGCTGGATGCAGCGGACGTGCTTGACATGGATTTTATGAAGGCGCTGCGCGGTGTGGCGAATGAGGTGAAACCGGACTTCTGGCTGATGGGAGAGGTCATTCACGGGGAGTACAGCCGCTGGGTGAACGAGGGTACGCTGCATTCGGTGACAAACTATCATCTGCACAAGGCGCTGTATTCCGGACACAACGACCACAATTATTTTGAGATCGCCCACACCGTGAAACGGCTCTATGACATGGGCGGCAGACCGGGCGGACTGAAACTGTACAATTTTGTCGATAATCATGACGTGGAGCGCATCTACACGAAGCTGACCGACAAGGCGCATTTTGCTCCGGTACACATTCTGCTTTACACGCTGCCCGGCGTGCCGTCGATTTACTATGGTTCCGAGTTTGGCATCGAGGGACGGAAGGAACGGTTTTCCGACGATTCCCTGCGTCCGGCTCTTCGTCTGGAGGACTATAAAAATGCCGTCACGGATTGCCCGCGTACGAGGCTGATTGCAGCGCTCGGAAAAGTTCGTCAGGCAGAGAAGGCTCTTTCATACGGA
>JAJBUT010000185.1 GCA_020860185.1 Lachnospiraceae bacterium
GAGACCGCCGGTCATGCCGCCCTGCCACGCGAGGAGAGCGGAAGAAATTGCATCATTCTCCAGCCAGGATGTTTCGATCACTCCGCCGATGTTTAAGACCACCGCAATCCGGTCAAAAACCTCCTCCACCCGTCGAATCATCGTCTTCTCCCCCTCACTCAGATAAAAATCTCCCTCCGGAAAGATCTCTCCGAAAATCTGAGGCATCTTCACTTCGTTCTCCCACGGGTTCGCCGTATCCTCATCCGGATCATCCACGCCGGAGCGATCCCAGCCTTCCCCGGAAAAACGGCTGATCACGATGACCGCGGTATCTGTAAAATCTCTCGCACCGCAGACCAGAGCGTCACTGAGTTCCGGTTCTCTCGTCATGCCCGGCACAGCCCCCTCCTGATACTGCCCGGCAACATGGTTCTGATAAAAATCAGCCAGCGGTTCATAGACATTCACACCGCTCGCCCGCATTCGGATCCCATCATACAGATTAAAGACCCGTGCAGACCGGACATCCCCGCTTCCGCCGCCTCCCTTGACATAATCAAAACTGCCCTTCCCGAAAAGCGCAATCTTCGCGTCGCCCGGCAACGGCAGCAGATGATTGTCATTTTTAAGAAGCACCATACCTTCCTTTGCCGCTTCCTCCGCAAGCTGCAGGTGTTCTTCCCCCGCGGTTACATAACCGCTCCCCCTCAGCGGAAGATTCGGCTGATACATTGCTCTTGCCCATTTTTTCATCCTTTACCTCTTTTCCGATCATCAATGGAATGACAGGAAACAGCATCCGTCATCTGAGGCGGATGCTATTCCATTAGTATTATATTATTTTATAATGTCCATCAGATAATCCGCATTTGCCAGCGGCTCAGCGAAAACATCATTCTTTACAGATATCAAAACCGTCTTTTCCGGCTGCAGCACGCAGCCGATGATCTCACCCTCGGACGCTTCACGGTACCAGGCCAGCTCTCCGGCCATCTCACGCTCAATATCATCCTCCGTGTCGTATAAAAACGGAATCTCCAGCGCTCCCGCCAGTTCACAGATCAGCTGCCAGTTGTTCAGACCCGTCTCCGGTTCCAGAGCCGCATGGGTCACCTGGAAACGTCGTTCTGCACTGATATAGCTTCCTTCTGCGTGAATCGGAGCCGTGCCCGGCAGAATCACATCCGCCCTGTGCGAAAGAGACGTCAGATGCGTATCACAAACCGTCAGGAACTCCACATCCTTCACAAACGCAGGATCCGGGTTCTCACCGAGAACGAGAAGCGTTTTCACGCCGTCCAGGCACTCCGCGCACGACGTAATGCCCAACTGCGTCAGCCCCTGGCTATTGTTCTTTGGTTTCAGCATCACGATCCCGTCGCGCGGACTTCCAATATGCCCTGAAAGAACCGCGATGTCCGCGAGCAGTTCCGCACAGGAAACGGACACCACATGCTGCTGGAACAGAATCATCGCCTTTTTCGCTTTCTGATACAAGCCGGCAATCTCCGCAGCCTCTTCGGAGACAACGACATCCGCAACAGAATTCAAGAACGCATCATTATCCCGTAAACCTGTCGGAGCATCTTCAATCGCAGACCGCGCTGAACCATTTCCGGCTGCCACGGCACCTGGATCCTGCCGGCCTGTCGCCGTGCTCTCTCCGGCCAGTGCTTTCGCAATCTGCTTTAAAAAGTCCAGATCATTTCCGGTATAGACCGCTTGCATCACAAATTCCATATGCTCCTGCTCATATCCGACCGGATTGATGAGAATCACTTTTGCGCCCGCCGTTGCCGCCTGCATCAGCTTCACGCGCATCACCTGATTAGCCTGCGCGTCAAAGCCGACCGCAAGGATCACCTCCGTGCCCATCATCTCATCGACCGTATTCGGGGACGCATTCAGGCCGAGCACCGGTTCCAGTCCGCAGGCACGGTTACTGAAGCTGAATATCTTCGCGCCAAGGCAATCCGCCAGTTTTTTTGCCAGGTAAGCTTCCTCTGTAGTAAACCGCGCGGAGACCGCTATAGCGGCCGCGCCGCTGCCGTGACGGCGGGCGGCCGACTGCATGGATTTTGCGGTCAGCACCAGGGCGTCATGATAGCTGACCGGGGCAAATCTTTCTGCATTTCCTTCCGTCCTCATCATCGGCACGCATATCCTGTCCGCCTCCCTGCATGCACTGGAAAATCCGAATTTCCCGTTCACACAGAGCACGCCCGCGTTCACCGGCCCGTCCGGATCCGGGAGCGCCTTCACCGCCAGGCTGCCGCTGGTCATGATCTTTACTGCGCAGCCCATGGAACAAAATCCGCAGATAGTATCTGTCTCCTCCGTCTCAAGCGGAATCTGCTTTTTCATCGGAAGATGTTCCTGCAGGGCACCTGTCGGGCACACGCTGACACACTGCCCGCAGGAAATACAGCCGGTCTCCTCCAGATGTCTGCCCAGAGCCGGAAGCACCACTGTGTCAAACCCGCGCCCCACAAATCCGAGCGCACCGACACCCATGACTTCCTCGCAGGCGCGAACGCAAAGACCGCACAGGATACATTTATTCGGATCCCTCTCAATGAAAGGATGGGGGTCTTCAAACTCTGTTTTTCTGATTTCGCCGGCGATACGCTCCGGTTTTACATCATACTGGTTTGCATACGCCGCCAGCTTACATTCAAAATAATCGTGACATCCGCATTCCAGGCAGCGGGAAGCCTCCGCCTCAGCCTGCTCACGCGTAAGTCCGCCTGCCACTTCCAGAAAATTGTCCCGGCGCTCCTCCGGAGCCAGCTGCGGTATCTTCGGACGGCACTGCCGCTCCCGATCCTCAAAGGTCTTTTCCGTGATATCCTTTCGTTCCACGGTATACTCCGGCTGATAAGCGACAGTTTTTCCTTCCAGATAAGAGTCAACTACTTCACTGCCTTTTTTTGCGTCCGCGACAGACTCCACCGCGATGGATATCTTGTCATTTCCGCAGTCGCCGCCGGCAAAAACACCCGGAAGACTTGTCATAAAGGTCTCTTTATCATAAACGAACCCGTTCTTTTTTGTAAGCTCCACACCTGTGATCCCTGTGGGATTCACCGCCTGGCCGATCGCGAGAATGACCATGTCCACGTCCAATGCCTCGGTACAGCCCTCCACGGGGCGGGGGGAACGTCTGCCGCTCGCATCCGGCTCGCCGAGCTCCATTACCTGCAGGGTCACAGCGGTCACGCGCCCATCTTCTCCGGCATGGATTTTTAAAGGGTTGGTCAGGTTTTTAAAGATGACACCCTCTTCCATGGCCTCCTCGATCTCCATCCGATCCGCCGGCATCTCATCGATGGTACGGCGGTAAACATTATAAACCTTCTCCGCCCCGAGACGAACCGCACTGCGGCAGGCATCCATGGCCGTGTTGCCGCCGCCGACAACAGCCACATTATTCCCCATCTCAAAGGGTTCGTTCCGCTCGATCCTTCCGAGGAAATCGATGCCGCCGATCACACCCGGGGTATCCTCGCCCTCGCACCTCACACCGGTGGATTCCCAGGCACCGATGCCGATACACACTGCATCATAATCCCTCCGGATGGCGTCAAAAGAAATATCTCTGCCGACTCTCATACCGGTGCAGATCTCCACACCCATGTCCCGAATCAGCTGTATCTCCTCTTCCAGCACCGCCTTGGGAAGCCGGTACTCCGGGATGCCGTAGCGCAGCATCCCACCGGCATAGGGCATCGCTTCGAATATCGTAACGGCATGCCCTTTCCGACGCAGAAAATAAGCCATAGACAGACCGTAAGGGCCTGCGCCGATAATAGCAACATTCTTACCGGTGTCCTCCGCGCAGTCCGGCAGATAAGGCTCTCCCTCCAGATCCAGGTCTCCGGCAAAACGCTTCAGGTTCGCAATGGAAACCGGCTCTTCAACCAGGCCGCGGCGGCATTCTGTCTCACAGGGGTGAGGACACACGCGCCCGATGGAAGCGGGAAGAGGAATCCGGTCTTTAATCAGTTCCAATGCTTCATGATATTTTCCCCCGGCGATCAGACCCACATAACCCTGGCAGTCCGTCTGCGCGGGACAGGCCTTCACGCACGGCGGACGGCAATCGCCCACATGGTTCGTGAGCAGAAGCTCCAGGTTCGTCTTCCGGGACTCCTCGATGCGCCCGCTTTTTGTGCGTACCACCATATTCGGCGCAACCTCCGTAGCACAGGATTTTAAAAGCTTCGGATTGCCCTCGACCTCCACCACACAGAGCCCGCAGGCACCGTAAACCTCCATCCGGCCGTCATAACAGAGGGTCGGTATGTAAATATCATTCTCTCTGGCCGCCTCCAGAATCGTCTGTCCCGGCAGAGCGGTCACTTCTTTTCCGTCTATATTGATTCTGTATTTTTTTACCATATTCTGCCCTCCTACCGGATCTCTATCGCGTCAAACCGACAATTTTCTGCACACTTACCGCACTTGATGCATTTGTCCGGGTCAATCGTATGCTGTTTTTTTACAGTACCGCTGATAGCGTCCACCGGACAGTTCCGGGCGCAAAGCGTGCAGCCGACGCACTTGTCGGTAATCCTGTATGAAATCAGGGCTTTACATGATTTTGCCGTACATTTGTGGTGATAAATATGATCCTCATACTCGTTCCGGAAATACCGCAGGGTAGTCAGAACCGGGTTCGGAGCCGTCTGTCCCAGACCGCACATGGCACCGTCACGCACTTTCAGAGCCAGTTCTTCCAGAAGCTCGATGTCACCGTCACGGCCCTCACCGTTTGTAATACGCTCCAGTATCTCCAGCATACGCCGCGTTCCCAGCCTGCAGTAATTGCATTTGCCGCAGGACTCCTTCCGCGTGAAATCCAGAAAATACCGGGCCATATCCACCATACAGGTATCCTCATCCATGACGATCATGCCGCCGGATCCGACGATAGCCCCCGTTTTATTAATATGCTCGTAGGAAACCGGGGTGTCAATCAACTCCGCCGGGATACACCCGCCGGATGGTCCGCCCATCTGAACGGCCTTGAATGTCCTGTCATTTTTGATGCCGCCTCCGATCTTATAAATAACGTCTTTTAAAGTCAGACCCATCGGCACTTCGACCAGACCGCCCTTTTGTATCTTGCCGGCCAGGGCAAATACCTTGGTGCCGTTGCTCTGATCCGTGCCATAGGCGGCGAACGCCTCCCCGCCGTTGCGGATAATCCACGGCACATTGGCATAGGTTTCTACGTTATTGATGTTCGTCGGCTTCTGCCAGTAACCTTTCTGAGCCGGGAACGGCGGCTTCAGGCGCGGCATCCCGCGCTCTCCTTCGAGTGAAGCGATCAGCGCCGTCTCTTCACCGCATACAAACGCGCCGGCACCGGCCTTGATCCGGATATCAAAATCCCGGTCTGTCCCGAAAATCTTTTTTCCGAGAAACCCCCTCCCGCGCGCCTGTTCCAGCGCGGTCTCCAGACGCTCGATGGCAAGCGGATACTCGGCACGGACATAGATCACGCCCTCACAGGCGCCCATGGCGTAGCCGCCGATGATCATGCCCTCAAGCACGGCATTCGGGTCGCCCTCCAGGACACTCCGATCCATGAACGCGCCCGGGTCACCCTCGTCGGCATTGCAGACAATGTATTTTTCCGTCCCCTCACTCTGACGAGCCGCGTTCCATTTAAACCAGGTCGGAAATCCGGCTCCGCCGCGCCCGCGCAGGCCGGAAAGCCTGATTTCTGCAATGACCTCTTCCGGTTCCATCTCTGTCAGAGCCTTTCTGGCAGCCTCGTAGCCGTCCTGTTCTATGTAATCCTCAATGCGCTCCGGATTAATCCGGCCGCAATTCTGCAGAACGATCCGCTTCTGGTTCGCAAGATTCGCCGCATCCTCTTCAGAGATGACCTGGTCAGCGGACACCCCGCCGCCGATCAGATGTTTTTCAACAATAGGGGAAACATCTTTCGGCTGCACCTTCACATAGCGTGCCTGCAGCGCGCCGTCGTCCCCGTAGACGTCAACGATCGGCTCCAGATAACAGGCACCGATGCACCCTGTCTTATCCAGAACCACTTCCGTCAGCTCCCGCTCCGCGATTTGTTTTTCGAACTCCGCCTCCGTCTTTTTCGCGCCGCCGGCGATGCCGCAGCTTCCCTGTCCGATCACAACCCTCATACCAGCACCTCCCCGCTATTCCCGCAGCATGCCTGCGCCTCTGTCTTATTCCGGGAGTTATCCACAGCCACGGTATTTTCCTGGAAATCTTCCTGTTTTTCTGTGATTTCCCCTGAGCGGATCTCATCCAGGATCCGCACCACGGAATCCTTCGTCAGATTGCCAAAGGTCTCCTCCCCATCCGCACTCTTGATCATCATGACCGGCGCCAGAGAACAGCAGCCGAGACAGGCCACATTATTTAAGGTAAAAATCCCATCCTCCGTCGTCTCTCCGTCCTCTATATCCAAATACTCGCTGACAGCCTCCTGCACCCGGTCCGCGCCGTTGACATGGCAGGCCGTACCCTTGCACAGCATGACCAGATATTTTCCGATGGGTTTCAGACGGAACTGCGCATAGAAAGTAGCAACGCCGTAGATCCGAGCCGGCCGGATGCCGGTTCTGACAGATATGTAATCAATGGCTTCCGCTGAGAGATAGCCGTAGATATCCTGCGCACGCTGCAGGATCGTAATCAGGCTGCCCGGCACCGGAGCATATTTTTCCAGCGTCGGCGCCAGCAATGTAAAATCCTGTCCGGTCTCCGGAACCGGAATTTTGTTTTCTGATATCATAATCAATACCCTCATTTCTGGTTTTATTTGTAACTTTTCACAATTTCCCCTTACTTAATGAAAACATTCTGATTTCGCCGCCTCCACGACATGAGAAACCAGCACGCAGGCCGTCACCGCGCCGACGCCTCCCGGCACGGGCGTCAGTGCATCCACAACCGGTTCCACCTCCCCGGCACACACATCACCGCAGAGTTTTCCTTTTTCTTCATTCCAGGCAATCCCGACGTCGATCACTGTCTGTCCCTCCCGCACATATGCCGCGCCGACACTCTCCATCTGACCGGAGCAGGCAATGACAATATCCGCCTGACGCGTGATAGACGGCACGTCCGGCGTCCGGGTATGGCAGGTGACAACCGTCGCGTTTTCATGCATCAGCATCATGGAAACCGGGCGGCCGACCACCAGAGATCGCCCGATCACCGCCGCCTTTTTTCCGGCACAGTCCACTCCGTAAAACCTCAGAATCTCCATCGCCGCCTGTGCGGTACACGGTGCGAATCCAATTCGCGTATTCGCGAAAACACCGGCCAGGGAAGCGTCCGTGCAGCCATCCACATCTTTCGCCGGACGCAGCCGTCGGCGCGCCGCCTCCTCATCCAGATGCTTCGGAAGCGGCCGGAACATCAGGATACCATGCACACTGTCATCCGTATTCAAATTCTCCAGAACAGAAAAAAACGTATCGCTGTCCACATCCTCCGGAAGCACCGCACTGCGCACAGCCACTCCCACCGAACCGCATCGTTTCACTGCGCCGCGCTCGTAGGAAATGTCGTCGGCTCTCTCCCCGACACGAAGAATCGCAAGTGTCGGAGTGACACCCGCCGCTCTCAGCTCCTCTATGTCCCGTTTCATTTTTTCACTCAGAGCCGCCGCCACCGGGGCACCCTTTAACCATGTTGCCATATCTTATCTTTCCCCCCTGATTTTCTCCAGCACCGTCTCATAAATCCAGTCAGCCCGAATCGTATATTCCTCCAGCAGATCATCCGCCTGACGTTCCAGCGCCTCCGCGTCTTTTCTGTCCCGCATGGATTTTGTGTTGATGAAAATATTCAGAGATGCCCCCTGAAGCGCAGCCTTACAGCAGACTGCACCGACACCGGCATCGGAAATCGCGATTCTGGAACCCTTTTCAGCAAAACCCTCCAGAAGCTCGATTGCCCGACAGATCTGACGCATCAACGTCAGAGGCGCGGCACAGGCCGTCCGGAGCGCCTCCTCCATCACCGCCGGGCGGGACGGGTCGTCCTTCGGAATGCCATAAGCCCTGGAGAGCGGCAGAAATGCCTCCGCATCCGCATCCATGCCGTGAAGCAAATCCTCGCACAGTGCTGATGCCTGTTCCATCCACGCCCGCACCTCGTCCTCCACATCAGCGTAGGTCTTCTTCCCGACTGTCAGAGAACCGACCATGTTTCCGAGAGCAATTCCGATCGATGCGACCAGTGCACTGGCTCCGCCCCCGCCGGGAACCGCTTCCTTCGAGGCCAGTACCTGCGTAAAATCACTCAAAGTATATTCCTGAAAACTCATATTCTGAATCTCCCTTTCCTGCCATTTGGATAATGTCAATGCTGTCTTTACTGCATCATTCACAAGATTTCTCAAAGGAAACCGTCCCGTCATACAGCTTTTTCAGAAAAACAGGTTTTCCGAACAGTCGAATCAGCTGAAGCATCTTGTACGCATAATCTTCACGATCCTTATAATAAATAACCGCTTTTTTCTTCCCGGTAAAAAGCAGTTTGATCAGTTCATCATCCTCCTCCGGAAAAGAATATCCGAAAAAGTACAGAGTAACCGGTATCTCGATTCCATCCTGATCCACCGGGCATATCCTTTTCAGATCCGGCATCCCGACAAAATTCATCAGCTTCCGAAAATAGTTTTTCAGATAAATCCACTCCGCGTGATCCTCCGACTCATCCGGACTGCCGAGGACAAGATTCACCGGACTGCTGCCCGCCTTTCCCTTTGCGTAAAAAATATGGTCCTCCGGAACACCGTAAAACCGAATCGTATCCGTATAATTAAAGTTAATGATATAATCCGGATGTATCGCCTCAATCTGAGGAGAAAAAATCCCGATCTCACTCAACAAAACAGCCTCATTCACACCACACGCTGTCGACACTTCCGCATCTGCGCCGCATGCCGCGGAATGATCCATGCGTACGCCGTCATGCGCCGGCATGGCACAGTTCGTCAGATACAGATCCAGCGCCTCTGTAAAGCTGTCCAGTTCCCGGCGAACCTCATCCACCACCGCTTTTTTATGCAGCTGCTTTTCCGGCGTGATATACTGCTGCCGGATTTTAAACAGGCCGCCGGACGGATCATCGTAAATCTGCTCAAAAATCCTCGCGAAATGCTTATATATCTGCAGATCGCTGTAGGTAAACTCTCCAAAGATGATATTATAGCTGATCAGATCGTATTCCGGATCCTTTTGCTTTTCCAGCACGACATCCTGAAAATGAATCAGCGCGTCCACAATTCTCTGTATTTCCGTATCAAAATAGGACCATGTCGGATCCTCCGACATGGTAAAATGAAAATGGCGAAAAAAACCGTTGACATTGCAAAGCTCCGTCAACCGCGTCTCAAACCATCCTCGCTGTTCTTTTTTCTTCGCGAAAGCTTCCTCCACGCAGCGAACAAAATCCATATAAGCGGTCTTTCGCCCGTGATACAGGTCAAACCCGTTTCCGATTACCAGAATATTCTGTACATTATTCATACTGCCTCATTCCTTCTTTGTAACTGTTCAGCATCTTCTTTCCATTTAGTCAGCATGTCTCCACGCAGTTTCCAGCGCAATCTCCATCATCTCATGAAAGGATTCGCGCACCTCCTGAGCGGTAAGCGCCTCCGGCTTAAAGAAATGATCCGAAATCGAGAGGATGCTCAGCGCTTTCTTATGCTGTGCCAGCGCCTCCAGATACAGTCCGGCCGTCTCCATCTCCACACTGACCATGCCGAGTTCCCTCGCCCGCGTCGGGATATCCGGCTGCGCATTATAAAACATATCCGTTGTAAAAACGTTCCCGACTTTGATCTTTGTCCCCCTGTCTTTACAGATCGAGACAGCGTCGTAGAGCATATCGAAATCCGCTGTCGGCGCCAGCGTTCCCGGGAAATTATAATGGTGGGCAAAATTCGAATTGGTGCATGCGCCCATGGCAATAACGATATCACGGCACTCCATATCGTCCAACAGAGCTCCCGAAGAACCGACACGGATAATGGCATCCACGCCGTAAAATGTATACAACTCATGCGCGTACAGAACAGCAGACGGTATACCCATTCCGCTTCCCATCACGGAAATCCGTTTTCCCCGATAGATCCCCGTATATCCGTACATATTTCTTACTTCGTTGAATAAAACCGGATCCTCAAGATACGTATCCGCGACAAATTTAGCGCGCAGCGGATCTCCCGGCATAAGCACGACCTTCGCGACCGCATTCTGATCCGCCTCGATGCAGGCTGATGGTGTCTTAAACATAATCTGTATCCTCCTTAAAATATATAAGCGTGCATATTCAGTATATCGTGATTTCATCACGATAACTTCTCCGCTCGCCAAATCCACGCAAGCATGGATTCTCCTCGCTTGCGCTCATTATATCATACTCCTGTCTGTTTTAAAGGGAAAAATCAAACATGCTGTACGAAGAAAAATGTTCTTTTTTATAATTCAGCAGAAATCCCGTAAATTTCGCCTGTCCGGCACGGCCAAAGAGTTCCAGACTCTCCTCGATATTATCCTCCGTAAAAAATCCGAGCTCCGTCAGCTGCGCCAGCTGTTCCATGTTCTGTGATTTCTGAATACACTGCAGAATATCCATGAGACGATCCGCGACAAAGGAGCGGTATCTGTCCGCAGAATCGGCATCCAGAAATGCCGGATACTTTAACCTGCAGCAGGCCATGCCGCATCGGTCCAGAAGATTTAAATACGTGTCAAACAGAGCGTCATATCCTCTGTAATCATATATATATCCCTCAAAGGGATCGGAACGGGAGGTCTGTTTCACATGTGAGGGAGCGGTATACGCAAAAATGTTCCATTTTTCCGGCATGGCAAACGGATCAAAGGCATGATCCGCCGCTCCCCGCGTCATTTCCGCTTCACGGGAATAAAACAATCCGACAACCTCATCCTTCCGGTACACCGGCTGCGCGGGTACATAAATCACCGCGCCGGTCTCTTCCAGTTCCAGCCGTTCCAGCTCCTTGCATTCCCGGAAGGCATCCGGTCCGACATCCTTCACAGAAACAGGAAAAAAACAGCTTCGCAGGGCCGCACGGCGAAAGGCTTCCGGCAAAATCCGACTCACGTCCCCCGGAATCCGGTACTCCCGTCCCCGGCCAAAATACTTCACCAGATATCTGTCCTTATCATTCCCGATTTCGAACAAGGCATCCGCATCAGCCATAAAATGTGCATTCCCATCAGCCACGGTAATACATTCCAGGCCGCGCAGTTCCTCGCTCCATCCGAATGTATCCGACAGAGCACAGCAGCCGATTTTTTCCACCGAGGCAGGCAGATGCAACTGTCTCAGACAGATGCAGTGGCTGAACGCGTTAGCACCAATCTCGCGGACTCCCTCCCGCAATATCACTTCCGATAAATTCTGACATCCTTCAAAAGCCGCTTCACCAATCGTATGTACGGAAGACGGCAGGATCACCCTGCGGAGCACCGCATTACCGGACAGCGCATTCTCACCGATCACTGTCGTCCCATCCGGGATCTCATACTCTGTCCGTTCCTCTGTCTGACGGGCAGTCAACAGTTCCGTCTCTGATCCCTCTCTCCGGTACAGACAGAATTCATCCGTGAAAAAATACGGATTCCCGGTCGCCACATGAAAGCGGACCGTACTCAGTTCCCAGGGATTTTCGCTCACCTTCAACGAAGGCGGCAGCGTCAGTTCCTCCAGAGGTGTCAGAAAAAAAGCATCTCTCCCAATCCATTCCAGCCCGTCAGGCAGAAGCAGTTCCGTCAGACTGATACACATACGAAACGCACCGTTTCCGATCCGGCGAACGGTCGACGGAACCTCGATCCGGCTGAGCTGCGCGCCGTTCTCCGAGAAAGCCTCTCCGCCGATCTCCGTCACCGGAAGACCGTTGATATGCGAAGGAATGCTCAGGGAGAGTTCGGGCAGATCATCCGGAAAATAGCCTGTAATCACAATTCCTGTCTGAATCGGGTCATAACTGTAATTTTTGTACCGCATTCTCTATTTCCTGCTGTCTCTCATAAATCTGAAACTTTTTATTATATTTCTCATACTCCTCACAGCCGCAGCGTGCGATAAACGCCGCACTGTTGTAGTTCACGGTGAGATCGGTCACCAGAACAAGCATCTCGTTCCCCGCGCCGAAAGTCTTCTCTACGAAGGAAAACAGATTGGACAGCTTTTCTCTGATTCCGGCGCGCACCGCCTTCATCTGCGCCACTTCTCCGTCAAAACGCTCCCTGATCAGATCGATCACGTCCTTCGGCCGGGTCACACGCCTCATATGAATCGCTTTGGCATCCCGGTGCAATGCCTCGATCACCATCTGAATTTCTTTTTTCTCAATCTCACTGAGGGAACCGGCTTCATCCTCACATACAATCCGGCTTTCCAGAAACTCCCACTTTGTCCGCAGAATATCCAGACAACTCTCCATATCCCACTGTTTTAAATCCTCAAGCTCATTTTTCACCTCTTTCAGTGTCAGCAGCTGCTTTCGCAGTGCATCCTCAAGCTGGATGTTATCCCGTATCTCCATCTGTATCGCATCCAGTAACAGTCCGACCAGAGAAAGCCGCTCGTCAAATCCCGCCTTTTTTGCCCTGTTGTACACATCCGCGCCGGCCTGGCCGGACAGGATCTGATGCACACGGTAATCCTTTTTATACTTTTGATACAGATCGTAGTAAGCGGCAAACTCCCGGCAGATCCGTTTATTGCGAAGATACTGACCGACCAGTATCTCATCCACCTCAAAATCATTCTCCTCATACAGATAAATCGTCTCCGACAGATCCTCCCAGCCACGGGCCGTCACATAGGATTTGCCGTCCACCGTGTTCTCGATCACATAAAAGTCATTCTTTTTGACATCCAGATAAGTGATAACAGATCCGTGAATCCCCCGGTTGACCGCATAATTTCTCCATGTATCGTAATCCGCTTCAACCTCCAGCAGCTTCATCCGATCCATCGTCACCACGTCAAACTCCCGGACGGAACGGTTGAACTGGGGCGGATTTCCCGCCGTGGCCACCACCCATCCCTCAGGCACGCGATGCTTTCCGAATGTCTTGTACTGCAGGAACTGCAGCATGGAAGGAGCAAGTGTCTCTGAAACACAGTTGATCTCATCCAGAAAAAGGATGCCCTCCTGCTTGCCGGTTTTCTCCATCATCTCATACACAGAAGCAATAATTTCACTCATCGTATACTCGGACACGTCAAATTCTGTTCCGCCGTAATTCTTATGGCTGATAAACGGAAGTCCCAGCGCACTCTGTCTGGTGTGATGTGTCATAGAATAGGACACCAGCGCGAGATTCATCTCCTCAGCGATCTGTTCCATGATCGCAGTCTTGCCGATTCCCGGTGCGCCGAGCAGGAAAACCGGGCGCTGCCGCGCGATCGGTATACGGTAATTACCGTAAGGATCCTTCTCCAGGTATATTTTTACTGCCTTTTCAATCTGTTCCTTTGCTTCCTGTATATTCATAACCCTCTCCTATATCTCATCTTCACGAAGTACAAGCCGGATTGCCCAGGGCGGTGTCTCCGGGACTGCAAAACCATCTTCAATAAAAACAAAGGCAGTCTCATAATCCGGCGCACGCTCCGGGAAAGTCCCCTTCCCATCGGTGAAATAAATAAGTCCGCGCAGATTCTGGAACTCATGCCGGTCGATCAGACTGTCCACATATTCAAACACCGGCCGAAAATCCGTCCCGCCAAAGCCGGAGAGCTGCACATCCTGCATATAGGCGTCAAACTCCTCGTCCGTCGTCACCTTTACATCCCGCTGGATTTTGGAATCGCACTGAATAATATGGATATTTACCCTTTTAAAATAGCTCTCCGTATTTTTCAGAATATCATATGTCTTACGCAAAAACCGTTCCACAGTGGCTCCCTGGCAGGAGCCTGATGTATCCAGCGCGATGACAAACTCACGGATACGCTTCGTCTCCCGGTACTCCAGCGGCTCCACCAGCGGCATATTCTCATACAGCTTCAGCCCGTAGGTATAATAGATATAATCAAACTCATCATCGTTGATATGCATCTCCTCGCCGAGTACCGCAAACTTTTTCAGAAACTCACCGTAATCGTACCTCTCGCGCAATGTCTCCTGCAGATTCCACAGGAGGCTGCCGGCGCCGAAGCCCTGCTCTCTGGAAAACGTCTCAATATCCAGCTTCGCATGCTGACTGACATCCGTCCAGTCGTCCTGAGTCTGTCCGACCAGCGCCTCATCGATATCCTCCGACTGTTCGCCCTCCTCGCCGGTATCCGCCTCATGGCATCCGACCATGGCTGTCCTTGTGTCGGTGGTCAGCGTATCACCCGTCCGATCCGCTGCATCTGTCTCCTTTTTTGGAATCCAGTGCAGATGATCGTCCTGCTCAAACAGCCCTGCCAGCTGCAGATAAACCTCCGCCTTCTCCGGCGTATCCAGCAAAAAACGATAGATGCGCTCAGCGGTCAGAACCGGGATGTCCTTCTCCAGGCGTTTCAGTTCTCTCTCCCGTTTTTTATCGTCATCAAGCCGAACCTCCTTCAGCTGCAGATCGAGAATCGCCTTCTCCACTGCTATGTCGCCGGCCAGATCCCAACACGCGCGATCAAGCTTCTCATACTGAAACGGATGGCTGAAAATACAGTGAAAGATCATGTGGAGAAATGCTCTCGTGCAACGGTTCTTCTCCTGCTGAAAGGAGTGCAGCACATGATCCGTATTGTAATAGATCTCCCTCCCGTTCACACCGTAGGTCGCGACCGTATCCGCCGGTATCATCGGCATGCGAAACAACGCCCGATCCAGAAAGCGCATGGAGACCATCAGCTGATCACGGGCAAAAGTCATAATCTCAGCTGCCAGTTCTCTGTGTTTTGCCTTCTCTGTGTCCTGCGCTTCCATGATGTCGCGCACTTCCTCTGTCATCTTCGGCATATCTATCGCGCGTCTCCCGTGTCTGTCTTTCGTAACTGCTCAGCATCTTCTCAGTTACTGTCTTTCTATGTCACTATCACAGCTTACCACAAAGTAATGCTCTAATCAAGCAAATCACCGGACAAAAAGTCGAATGGCTTTTATGTCCGGTGATACATACTCATTATAACACGAATCCCGCCGTGCTCAGTTGATCATAAAAAAGTTTTGTGCCAGAAGCGGCTCCGCGCTGCCGGGCTGAACACGTGTATAACTGCCGTCTGCCCGCTGGATGCGTGCCTTCACATTATCCTCCATCAGGACACGGAAAATACGCAGCACCCGATCGCGGATCTCAGGGTCAAGAAGAGGAGCCGCCACCTCCACCCGGTACGTCGTGTTTCTCGTCATAAAATCAGCAGAAGCGATGTACACCTCCGGTTCCTCATCGCCGAAAATATAAATCCGCGAATGCTCCAGATACCGTCCGACAATACTCCGTATGGAAATATTGTCCGTCTTGCCCGGAACACCGGCGATCAGGCAGCAGGCGCCGCGCACGATCAGCTCAATGCGCACGCCTGCCTGGGAGGCCTCGATCATTTTCTCAATGAGGACCTTGTCCGTCAGGGAGTTCATCTTCGCGCCGATATAAGCGCTCACGCCGGCCTTCGCGCGCGCGATCTGTCGATCCATCTTCTCCAGAATCGGTTTACGCAGATACTTCGGGGCAACCAGCAGATAATCCGCCTGTTCCACCACCTCGCCGAGATACATTCTCGTAAATATCCGGCTCGCCTCCGTACCGATACCCTGATGCGCCGTCATCAGAGAGAAGTCCGTATACAGCCGGGAAGTCTTTTCATTGTAGTTGCCCGTCCCGATCTGCGTAATATAGGAAATATGGCCGCCGGTCTTCTTCGTGATCAGGCAGAGCTTGGAATGCACCTTGAGTCTGTCCAGCCCGTAGAGCACAGAACAGCCGGCCTCCTCCAGACGTCTGGACCAGCTGATATTGTTCTCCTCGTCAAAACGTGCCCGCAGCTCTACCAGCACACTGATATCCTTGCCGTTCTCAGCGGCGCGCAGCAGCGCTTCAACCACTTTGCTGTCATTCGCCACGCGATACAGCGTCATCTTCACAGAAACGACGTCCGGATCGTCAGCCGCTTCCCGCAACAGCGCAAGGAACGGATCGATACTCTCGTAAGGGAAGAACAGAAAGCGATCCTTCTCCTCGATCTGTTCCATCATACTGCGCTCCGGGTCGATATCCGCCGGAAACTGCGGCGTATACTTTTCATAAAACAGATCCTTTTCATTGCGCAGAATATCACGGATCGTCGAGAAAAAGGACAGATCCAGCGGCGACGCCGAATGGAACACATGCCGCTTCTTCAGATGCAGATATTTGCAGAGCAGATCGATGACAGACTCATCCATCACCCTGGTATACTCCAGCTTAATCGGGCAGAGTCTGCGCCGCCGGCTGACCAGCTGTTCCATCACCTGACGGAAATCCATATCGTCATCATACATTTCCTCGTCCGGATCAATATCCGCATTCCGCAGGATGCGAATCAGTGATTTACTTTTGATCTCAAAATGAGAAAAAATCCGCGACACATAATGCAAGATCAGCTCTTCCATCAGAATATACCGGTTCGGATGATCCGGAATCCGCGCCAGACGCGGAAGCACGTCCAGCGTACACGGAACAATCCCCAGCTTGACATTCTTATCATTTTTTTTGTCATTCTTTCTGTCATTTTTAGAATTTTTCTTCGATCCCAGAATGACTACCGCATAAATCGCCTTGTTTTTCAAAAAAGGAAACGGCTGTTTCTTTCCAACAACCTGCGGCGCAAGAAGCGGTCGGATTTCATGTTCAAAATACGCATCCAGAAACTGCGCGTCCTTCGCGTCAATCTGGTCGTGATAAGTCACAATCTCAACGCCGTGTTCCCGCATTCCCTTATTCAGGGCAGCATATGCGGAATCCTTCCGCTGTGTCAGAAGCTTTACCTGATCAAAGCAGGCAAATATCTGTTCCTGACAGGTCATGTTCGTCTTGTTGTCCCGGATGTCTTTTGAGACAAGCATCTGATCATACAGCGAACCGACCCGCACCCCGAAAAACTCATCCAGATTGCTCTGGAAAATTGACGCGAATGACAGTCTCTCGCAGAAAGGATTCGTCTCATCCTCCGCCTCCTCCAATACACGGACGTTAAACTTCAGCCAGGACAATTCTCTGTTGTCAAAACACGTATGTTCCATAAAACGCTCTCCCCCTTTTCTTTACAGTCGGTCGATATTCTTTCGAATCCGCAGAAACTTTTTATCGATATCTGCAATCTCAATTGCACATGTCTTAAGCTCCTTCTGCATTTTCTGAAACTTTGCCTCATCCATCTTTTTATTCTTATAGCTGAGCTGATGATCCAGCATCGCCCAGTAATTCATGGCCGCCGATCGAACCTGAATCTCCATGCGAATCGGGGTGCCGATGGCCGGAACCTCCGCGATCATGTGAATGCTCCGGTATCCGGTCTGTTTCGGGTGGGCAATATAGTCTTTCACCTTTATGAACTTCAATCCGGGCAGTTTCCGGATCTCCTTCATCACATGATAAACGTCATCCTGAAATGAGCATACCACCCGGATGCCCGCCATATCGTGAAGGGTCTCCACTGCCTTCTGAATCGTCCCGCTCCGTCCCTTGCGGATCAGCTTGTTATAAATGCTGTCCGGTGTCTTCACTCTGGTAGAAATATACTGCACCACCTGGCGGTCATACTCCGCATCAACCTGCGCGGCCATTTCCTCCAGCATCGGTGTCACCATCTCGATCATCTGCTCGCAAACACGCATCAGACCGGCCTGTTCATACTCAGATATTAACTTTTCCCGATCATTGATACGGTCTGCTTCTTTTTCCATAACTGATCCCATCCTTTTATTTCTGCTGCACCATGAATCAACACTCCTGCCATCTAGTACATCGAATAATTAATAACTGGCTATAGCGCGCCGAATGATTTTTCATGTGCAAGGCGGAGGAAGGAGGCGTAGCGGTGGCTACGTCGACTGACGACAACGCGGCACATGGGAAATCAGGCAAGCGATATGGCTAGTTACTTAATATTCGAGGTACTAGTACATCGAATAATTAATAATTTAATATTCGATGTACTAGTATATATGATGAGAAAAAAGATCGCTACCATGTCCATGTAAAATTTATATAAAAGATTTTACATCATAACTCTATTCCATATCAGCGCATCAGTCAGCCTGCAAAATCTCCAGCGCCTTCTGTATCTGGTTATCCAGATCATAACTATAGGAATCATCTTCACCACCCAGGAATTCATATTCGATCTCCACATCCGGTGTAATACCGATCCCCTGAATACAGGTACCGCCCGGCGTATAATATTTATGCGTCGTCACTTTAAATGCACTGCCGTCCGGCAGCGTGTGCACGGTCTGCACCACTCCCTTTCCATACGTCGTAGTGCCGATGATCGTTCCCGCATCCCGGTCCTGAATCGCTCCGGCAAAAACCTCCGATGCACTCGCGCTGTTTTCATTTACCAGAACGACCAGCGGAATATCCAGACAGGTATCATCTGTCGTCGTATACTCCACACGGTTCCCATCTCTGTCCTCGGTATAAAGAATCAATCCCTCCGGTAAAACTTCATCAAGTATATCACACACCGTTGCGAGCACACCGCCCGGATTGGATCTCAGATCCACAATCAGAGACTCCATTCCCTGTCCCTGCAGCTCCGTCAGCGCCGTTGTAAACTGCTCCGTCGTCGCCTCAGTAAACTCCGACACTGCGATGTATCCGACCGAACCATCCAGCATATCGTCTGTCACCGTCGGGAAAGCCAGATTTCTGCGTTCAATGTCGTACTCCATCTTTTCTCCATTCCGATAAGTGACCAGATGAACTGTGGTATTCTCCTCTCCCCGGATAAAAGCAACCAGCTCGGACAATTCCATGGATGACGCCTCATAATCATCCACCATGGAAATCACATCTCCCGTCTGCAATCCCGCCTCCTGTGCCGGAGAGTCATCATATACATGAACAACCGTAACAGTCATTGTATCCTCATCCTGCTGCAGGCTTGCGCCGATGCCGCAGTAGGTACCCTCCAGCGTATTCTCCAGAAGATCCTGATACTCTTCCTCCGTGTAATACCTGGAATAACTGTCAAGGCTGTCGAACAGACCGGTATAAAGTCCCTCCCGAAGCTCCTCTACATCCACATCTTCATAATAAGTGCTTTGAATATAAGCGGAAAGCGTCTCAACCTTTTCAATTGTCTCGTCATCCAGCACAGCCTCATAAGATGAGGACGGAAAAAGATAAATCCGGAGCAGAGACGATCGGGACAATCCGAAAACAGCCACGGCCACCACAGCTGCCGCCACGATCAGCCCCGAGAAAAAACCTTTTGCGAAACCTCTCCTCTGTCTGCCGGAGTGCTTCCTTTTACCGCGTTCCTCTTCCGGTATGAATTGTCCCTGATCAAGTTCTGTTTTTTCACTCATCATTTCTGCTTCACCTTATCCCGAAATTCTCAGACATTTATGTGTTTATGAACGGTGATACGGCTGCCGATGTATCCGATACCGATTCCAAGAATCAGTCCGACCGGCAGCAGAATCGTAAACACCGTTCTCGCCGGAACAAACGTGAGCATATTATTCAGGAAACCGAAACGATCCGCAACGTAATTAATGACCCGTCCATACCCGAGATACAGAATGATCAGCGGTATGATCGCTCCGACCGCTCCAATCAGAATACCCTCTATGATGAAAGGTGCGCGAACAAAGAAATCTGTCGCTCCGATCATCTTCATAATGCCGATCTCTTCCTTCCGCACGGTGATACCGGTACGAACCGTGTTGCTGATCAGGAATACAGCCACACAGATCAGGATCACGATAATCGCCACGGAAACAATACCAATCAGCTTATTGGCATCCGACAAAGTATTTGCCACCGTCTCGGACTGACGCACTGTACGCACATTTTCCAGACTTTCCAGATAATCAACCAGATCCTGCTGTACCGAAATATCCGACATATAAATCTCATAGGAAGCCTCGTTGGCCAGCGGATTTTCGGAACCGAACGCAGCAGCTGCATCCTCATTTCCGTCAAAATAAATCATTTTGTACTCTTCCCACGCCTCATCCGCGGAGACATAGTTAAAATTGGACACTTCATCCCGCGATGAGATTTCATATCCGATCTGATCAATGCGTTCCTGCGAAGTCCCCTCGTCAAAAAATACCGTGACTGCAACGCCGGACTCTACATCCTGCACCACGCTCTGGAAATTCACCAGAATTGAATAAAATACGCCGAACAGGAAAATACATGCCGCCATGGTCGCAATAGACGCTATGGAAAACACTTTGTTTGTCCAGACATTCCGTATGCCCTCTTTTATTGTATAACCCAATGTACTGATCTTCATGATAACTCACCACCCATCTGTGTATCACTCACCACGTGCCCCTGCTGCAGGGCAATCACACGCTTCTGCATTTTTGAAACGATTTCCATATTATGGCTCACTACCAGAACCGTCGTACCGCGCTGATTAATCTCCTCCAGAAGCTTCATGATCTCCCACGCGTTATTCGGATCCAGATTACCCGTCGGCTCATCCGCCAGCAGAATCTTAGGTTCATTCACCAGAGCGCGGGCAATGGCTACTCTCTGCTGCTCACCGCCTGACAACTGATGCGGCTTTGACTTATACTTCGCCGCCAGGCCGACCTGGGACAGACTTTTCGGAACCCTCTCTTTAATGGAACGGTTAGAAGCGGAAATCGCTCTCTGTGCAAACGCTACATTGTCGTAAACATTCTTATCCTTTAACAGGCGAAAGTCCTGAAACACACATCCGATATTCCTGCGGAAGTACGGAATCTGTCCTCTGCGCACCTTGCTCAGATTTTTATTGTTCACAATAATTGTTCCTGTCGTAGGTTCGAGTTCCTTCAGCAGAAGCTTGATCAGCGTAGATTTTCCGGAACCGCTGTCTCCCACAACAAATACAAACTCCCCCTCATCGATATGAATATTCACATCTTCCAATGCAGGAACACCCTCTATATAGGATTTACTGATATTCTGTAATGTAATCATTTATGTTTCCTCCTGTTGACGACATTTATATATGAAAATGGGGGCACTCTGTTTTATTTCCGTGCCCCCATACGGATGATCTTTTTCGTGTGCGCAGTCACATGTCCATGCCTCTGTGCAGCGATGCATGATACACTCACACAGCTGCGCAGCATTGAAACCATGCGATTTCCGCGATCAATAATCCAACGACTCCATATATTTCATATACTTAACAACCATCAGTGCAATCTTAAATGTGATCGCGTCCTCAAACACCCTCAGGTCAAGACCTGTACTCTTCTGGAGTTTATCCAGCCGGTATACCAGTGTGTTGCGGTGGATATACAGCTGCCGCGACGTCTCGGAAACATTCAGGCTGTTCTCAAAAAACTTATTAATCGTCGTCAATGTTTCCTCATCAAAATCATCCGGAGAACGACTGCCGAAAATCTCCTTGATAAACATCTTGCACAGCGGGATCGGAAGCTGATAGATCAGGCGTCCGATGCCCAGTGTCGCGTAAGCAATAATATTATTCCCCTCAAAGAAAATCTTCCCGACATCCAGTGCCATACGCGCCTCTTTATAAGAACGTGAAACCTCCTTGATTTCATTCACGACCGTACCGTAAGCTACATGCACGGACTTATCGCCCTTAAAGAGTCCATAAATCACCTCAGCTGTCCTGTGCAGATCCTCAGCCGTCTCCGTCGGCTCTACTTCCCTCACAACAATGATATTCTTTTCATCAATCGCCGTGACAAAATTCTGGCTTTTGCCCTCAAAAATACCTCTCACATGATCCAGATCATTCCCATCCTTATCATGGCCCACCTCGATCATATACACTACGCGCCGCACATCAGTCTCAATGTGCAGTTTCTTGGCGCGGTTATAAATATCGACCAGCAACAGGTTGTCCAGAAGAAGATTCTTGATAAAATTATCCTTGTCAAAACGTTCCTTATATGCAATCAGAAGATTCTGAATCTGAAAGACAGCAAGCTTCCCAACCATATAGACATCGTCGCTGTCTCCGTAAGCAAGCAGAATATATTCCATCTGATGTTCATCAAACACCTTGAAAAACTGACACCCAGATACCACCTGACTGTCCGCCGGAGAATCCACAAAAGCAACTGCCGGTTCCGTATAGCGTTCGGCATCTGAAAATGTACTCGCCAGAATCTTTCCCTCTGTATCGATCACACAAAAATCAATCCTGGTAATATTCCTTAACCCATCAATCGTTGTCTGTAAAACCTGATTTGAAATCATATATAGATATCCCCCTGCTCTTGTCTGAACTATGCCGATCCTGCCACCGTTTACCCCTTCACTTACCTTCACTTCATCTATTCTAAGTCAAAACACCCAAAAAAGTAAAGAGCATTTCAAAAAAAAATTTGTCATTTTTCCTAAAATTCAGACTTTCTTCATATGTTCAAAAAAAACGTAGGGCTTTTGGCAATCACCACACTCATTTAACCAGCTGCAATCCGGCAATTACATAGCATCAGCCTGTCAAGGTTTATTTTTTTACGGTTGAAATATCAGCAGTATAAACAAAACCGAAAAATGCAAGCAGAAAAAATATACAAAAAAATATTTCAATAAAAAAGTTATCCACATTATATTTTTCAGAAAAAACCGCTATTTTCCGGACTTATACACAAAGTTATTCACATTATCCACAGAAATGAAGGAAAAAAACCGCTTTCGAACACTGCTTTCCGGAACAAACGTTTTGTGCATTCCTGATAATTTTGATTTTATTTCACTGCATCAGACAGAAAACAAAAACAGAAGCCCTACAGCGCGCAGGCGCCCATCCGGCTTCTGTTTATATCACGACTGAACGGTTATGAAAAAATCCTCCTCACCGTCAGGATATTCTTATGTGTAGCTGAAGAAACAATAATACCCTTGCTCTCATTAGCCGCGTGAACCACCTGTCCGTTTCCGATATAAAGAGCAACATGTCCATCGTAACAGATAATATCGCCGGGCTGTGCTTCAGAGTAGCTCACCTCAGTTCCCACGCTGCGCAGAGCCGCGGAAGAATGCGGCAGAGATACACCAAAATGTGCATACACACTCATAATAAAACCGGAACAGTCCGCACCGTTCGTCAGGCTGGTTCCGCCCCAGACATAAGGATTTCCGACAAACTGAAGTGCATAATCCACGACTGCGGTACCACCGGAAACCTCTTCCTGTGTTTTTGCGTATAAATATGTCTCCTCGATCACAGCATAATCCGCTGATACATATCCTGCTGTATCGGAAGCTGTCACATGAATCCAGCCCTCGGTATCCTCATCCAGAATCTCCAGCTGGTCTCCCTCAGAAACCAGTGTCAGGACGGACGCCTCCAGAGACGCTTCCGACCGAACCTTGAGAGCCTGTGCCTGCACCGTCGCCACACGGATCTGAACCGATTCAATCAATTCCCTGTCTCCGACAGTAAGATACTCCGCCAGCACGTACCCGGAAACTGAACCCGATGTAATTCGGTACCATCCGTTCTCCTCCCCCTCCACGACAGCAACCGCACCATTCTCCATCCGACCAACAATCTCACCGTCAGTAGAAGCCACGCTCCGAACATTCACATAGTCGTTCACAACCGCCACGGCAATATTTGCATATTCCTGATTCTCATTCTGTTCCTCTGCCTCTACACTCTCAGCCGCCTCTGCTTTCGCTGCCCCGGCAGATTCTACGGCTGCGCGAACATCTGCCATCAGTGCGCTCCCGGTTGTGTTCTGCGAATCACTCAGAACAATGGAAAACGAGGACATCTGATTTGCTGTATCCGCTGCCAGTGCTGAAGATGCTCCCATACCAAACACCACCGTGCCTGCCAGCAGGCAGGCTGCCAGCCGGATTTTTCGTGTTCTCATAAACTTATCTCCTAATGTTTCAAATTATTACAAAAATGTTAAATTTATTACAAGGGAGATGATAGCATAGTCCTGCCTTCCTGTCAAGCTGTTCACAAACTTATAACATATTATTATTCCCATACACAGTCTACTCACCGGAAGATGTCGACGTGTCGGCATTTCCGGAAGTATCTGTTGTGTCCGCGTCCCCGGATGAGTCGGATGTCTCTGAATCTCCTGCCGTATCGGAACTGTCGGATGTTTCAGAGCTTTCGGATGTCTCGGATGTATGGACATCGCACTTCTCCGTCGGTGCCGTCGATCTCCCCGTCTCGGAATCCTTCTTAAAATACTGCGTCACCACATCCTCCTCCGGACAATACTCTCCGGCGACCTTACCGGAAACTGAACAGATACGCACCCGCTCGCTCCGATGCGAGGAGCAGACCGTCGTCGGCTCAGTACCTTCTGTAAAATACTCCGTCGTAACCGACGTGCAATACTTAGAAGCAAGCAGCCCGGTCGAAGTGCAGACAGAGCAGGTCACAATCCCTTCCGGTTCCTCAAACCCTATATCCTCCAGACCCTCATGAATCTGCGACATTGCCTCCCGCCAGAGATTTTTCGTAAACGTCGTTGAGGAAAGTTCCGAGTTGTCGTCATACCCACCCCAGACAGCACAGGTATAATAGGGCGTATATCCCGCGAACCAGGATGCGCGGGTGGAAGACGTCGTACCGGTCTTTCCGGCAATGGACATGCCGGAGAATCCGGCCAGCGTACCGGTACCCGAGTCCACTACATCCTCCATCGCGGATGTCAGAAGGAAAGCCGTCGTTTCCTGAATCACCCGATGTGTTTCGGGAGTCCTGTCAATCAGAACATTTCCGTCATAATCCAGAATCTTCGTATATAAAATCGGTTCATGGTAGACACCGCCGTTGGCGATCGCCGCATAAGCTGCCGTCAGTTCCAGATTTGTCACGCCATCCGTAATGCCGCCCAACGGAAGTGCCTCTACCTCATCCTCATCTGTAAGCGTTGTAATCCCGAAATCCAACGCCGACTGATAGCACTCTGCGATGGTCAACTCACGGCTTGTCTTAATCGCGATCACATTGATGGAATCCTTAATCGCCTTTCGGATCGTAACCGTTCCCCGGTATTTCCCGTCGGCATTATTCACAGTCTTTCCGTTTGCATATGTGATTTCTTCATCCACCATCGTTGTCGCAAGTGTGATCAGCCCCTGATCCAATGCCGGAGCATAGGTTGTCAATATCTTGAATGTAGACCCCGGCTGCGCCGTCGTATCCGACGCACGGTTTAAAGTCTTACTTGCCGTCTTTTCACCTCTTCCGCCGACCAGCGCTTTCACCTCCCCGGTACTCTGGTCAATTACCGTCATAGAAGCCTGCGGCTGAACCGTATAGGTGACATTCTCAGCCAGCACGGTACCACCTCCCAGTAAAATCGCCTCACGATATTCATCGATTGCCTCCATCGCCTCCTCCTCACTGCTGAAATTCAGAGAATATATACTCTTTTCCGCCTTCAGCCAGGTCAGCATCGTCTGTTCGCTGTAATTTTCCACGGAACCGTCATCTGTCTGGATTGTCAGCTCATAGGAAAACGAAACCTCTTCTGAAATATCATAATTAGAGTTATCATTTATGACATCATCACAGATCTCCTGAATCTCCGGATCCTGCGTCGAATAGATGGTCAGGCCACCGCTGTACAGCGCAGTGTAAGCCTGCGACTCCGTATAACCCAATTCTGTCTGAAGATCCTCGATCACCTGTTCCGTCAGAGCATCTACAAAATAGGAAGTCACATTCGTCGTATCACTCTCATAAACAACATTGTGCTCGCTGATTCTTGCATAAACGTCATCCGCTATCGCCTCCTCATACTCCTCCTGCGTGATATAACCCTGCTCCATCATATTCTGTAAAACCTTCTCCTGCCGTTCACGATTGTTCTCCGGATAAGAGATCGGATTATATTTCGAAGGATTCTGTGTGATCGCCGCGATCACGGCACACTCCGACAGGGTCAGTTCGGAAACATCCTTTCCAAAATAACGGTTGGAGGCCGCCTGCACACCCAGCGTATTCTGTCCCAGATTGATCGTATTCAGATAATTCTCCATGATCCAGTCCTTGGATACTTCTTTTTCAAGTTCAATCGCAAGATACTGCTCCTGCAGCTTTCTTTTGATACTCTCCTCCGTCGTTTCAGAGGTCCATCCTTCAAAGACATTATTCTTCAGCAACTGCTGTGTGATCGTACTGGCGCCTTCGCTGAGTGAACCCGACAAAACCGTGTTCACACCGGCCCGCGCGATCCCCTGCAGATCTATGCCATTGTGCTCATAGAAACGCTCATCCTCAATAGCTACGAAAGCATGCTGAAGGTTCTCAGGGATCTCATCCAGCGTCACATACACGCGGTTGGAGCCGCTGGAGACCAGCTGTGCCGTTACATTTCCATCTGCATCATAAACCGTAGACATATAACCGGTTGGCGTGGCGTCAACCGCACTGATATCAGGTGCCTCTTCCAGAATCTCCTGCACATACTCATAAGCCCAATGTACTCCGTATCCCGCCGCACCGACCGCAAGAATCAGCACAATCAGAAAAACCGTCGCTTTAATCCTGTTGCCAACCCAAAGACCGCGTGGTATCAACAGATCCTTTTTTCGCTTTACCGCTTTTCTGCCATAGTTCATAGTAAGCCTCCATGCATTAAGATGTTTACTATTTTACCATTAATATGCTATAATGGCAAGGCAATGGATACACACCCCACCGGTTCTTCCCCGCGAAAAACCAGAATACAAAATACCTGTTCACTTTTTTTATCAAAAAACCCAGGCAGCAGCACAGCGGAAAGGAGCGATCCATGCCATATAAAACTGTCCACATCGGCGGGCAGGGAGAGATTGAAGAAAAAAAATCACGTTTTATCGCCACTGTCCGTCCGATTTCCTCGGAAAATGAAGCACTGGATTTTCTGGCAGCCATGAAGAAAAAATATTGGGACGCACGGCATAACTGCTATGCCTACACGATTGGCAGCCGCTTTGAACTGCAGCGGTGCAGTGACGACGGCGAACCAAACGGCACCGCCGGCAGACCCATCCTCAGCGTACTTCTGAATGAAGAGATTCATAACTGCATTGTGGTCGTCACACGATATTTCGGCGGCACACTTCTCGGAACCGGCGGACTTGTTCGCGCCTATCAGGCGGCCACGCAGGCCGGTCTGGCGGCCAGTGTGATCATCACACGGCAAAACGGACGAAAACTGACGATTTACACAGACTACAACCATATCGGCCGGCTGCAGTTTCTCATGATGAACGAACACATTCCCATCCTTGAAAGTCGTTATACCAATGCTGTGGAGATAGATTTGATTGTGCCGGAAAACAGAGTTGTGAGTTTCCTGGATCAAGTGACAGAAACCACCCGGGGAACAGCAGCCGTTGAGCCCGGCCATCCGGTAGAATACGCGGACATTGACGGAGATGTTGTTGTATTCTGACAAATAAACCCGAAACGGAGATACCCCCATGAAATTAGGAGAAATACAGACATTAACCGTTGTAAAACAGGTAGACTTCGGTGTCTATCTCGCAGAGCATCCCGAGGATGAGACCCGGGTATTACTGCCCGCAAAACAGGTTCCCGAAGGCACTCACACGAATGATCAGCTGCGGGTCTTTCTATACAAAGACTCCAAAGATCGTCTGATCGCTACCACCCGAGAACCACGGCTGACCATCGGCTCTTTTGCGGCCTTGCGTGTAGCACAGGTAACCCGCATCGGTGCCTTTCTGGACTGGGGACTGGAAAAAGATCTTTTCCTTCCCTACAAGGAACAACTCCGGAAGGTACACGAAGGCGACGAAATCCTGGTAACCTTATATATCGACAAAAGCAACCGTCTCTGTGCAACCATGGAGGGACTGTACCATCTGCTTCACACCGACTCTCCCTATCACAAGGGAGATGCCGTGGCTGCGCGCATTTACGAATTCAGCGATAATTTCGGCATCTTTGCAGCAGTGGATGACCGCTACTCCGCCATGATCCCGTCACACGAAAATATAGCCGGCCTTCAGATCGGCGACCTCATCCACGCAACTGTCACAAACGTAAAAAAAGATGGTAAGCTGGATCTCACCATCAGAGAAAAAGCATATATTCAGATGAACACCGATGCCGAAGCGGTGCTGCAGTTGATCAAAGAATATGGAGGTCTCCTTCCTTTCAATGATAAGGCTTCACCTGAAATCATCAAAAAGGAAGCATACATGAGCAAAAATGCGTTTAAACGCGCCGTGGGGCATCTTTATAAAGAAAGGAAAATCGAATTTACAGGAAACGGAATACGGCTGCTCGACTAAGCTTCCTGTTCTGACCGACAGCCATTCATGAAAATGAATGGCTGATACCTTTGATAAATGAATCTCATCTGTTCAGAAATCTATAAACGTATACAAAGGCAACATTATGACGACTCAGTTTACGGATACAGTCTCATTCACTCAGACATGACCGAACCGCCTCCAGAACCATTTCCGCAGAAAATGGTTTAAAAATATATTCTCTTGCTCCGTGCTGCAACGCCTCTGTCACAAACTCCTTCAAACTGACGGAAGAACACATAATCACATTGGCTCCCACATCCGCTGCCCGAATCTCTGCCAACGCCTGTATACCGTTCACCTCCGGCATGACAACACCCATCAAAACCAAATCCGGTTTCCAATCCAGATATCCGCGAACAGCATCCGCTCCATTCCCCACCTCACCAATAATCTGATATCCCTCACCGGTCAGAATATCCGCCAACAGCCGCCTCACAAACACGGAATCATCTGCGAGTAATATTTTCTTTTTCATAACTTCTACTTCTCCCTCGCGCAATCCCCTTTAAAACCCCCGAATGCGGCGTCCTGAGAACAGATCTGCAAACCTCCGTTTTCAAAACAACGCCTAAAGTATGCGCCAGTTTTCTCTTATTGTATAGCCGGTATTCTCTTTTGTCAATTTCCCTTTCCCCGAAATATATACCGTAACAATCCACAACATCCTGCCATCACATCATGAAATGTCGCCTCAAAATCTCCAGTATACCACGGATCCGCAACATCCCGGCCTTCTCCGGTAAAATCAGACAGCCTGTATATCTTCTCCTCCGGATCACCACCCGCGATACGATTCATATTGCAAATATTCTCTCTGTCCATGCCAATCAGATAATCATATCTGTCATAATCTTTTCTCGTCATCTGAATCGCATAGTGAGGAATCAACGGAATCTTCTCCTCCCTCAGCTTTCGTTCCGTACCATAATGGGGCGGATTGCCGATTTCTTCCCGGCTGGTCGCCGCGGATTCAATCTGAAACTGATCCGCAAGTCCGGCAGTTTCCACCAGATATGAAAAAACACTCTGAGCCATGGGGCTGCGACAGATATTGCCGTGGCAGACAAACAATACTTTTATCATCTTTTTTTATTCCTTTTCAAAACCTGTTATTTCCCGAAAAACCCCCGATTTTCAACGGTTTGCAGTGGGTTATCCTATTTTTTGTATCTTATCGGAGATTGATGTATTTTCATATGTTTTTGTCACAAAAAGGTGCAAAATAAGGTGCAAATTCACTGTCTGTGCACCTCGGCCTTTTTGCACCTTTCATGATCACACATCAAAAATCTGAATTCAGAATACCATATTATCCCTCGTTTGCCAACCATTTTACCTCATCACTGGCACTTGATAACGAGCACCTTTTGTGCTATCTTATAAATAGTCATATGGTTGTAATGAGAGAGGAGGTTTTCTTATGAGTACCATTGATGCTGCTGTTTCCATGATGCAGAGAATGTCAGAAGCCGGCCGGGTAAAAGTACTGGATTATATAAGATTAATCTATAGCGCAGATACGGCACCGAGCCCATTTGAACCGTTATCTGCCGATGAAATTATGAAGAAACTTGCAGTCGGCCGCGCACAGAACGAAGCCGGCGAGGGCATACCGTTTGATGAAGCAATGAAAACCTTTTTGCCGGAACGCACAACCTGAAATAAAAGTGAAAAAATCGAGGTGCTTTTTATTATCTGCACCTCGATATTTTTTGTTCTCTCGAAACATTACAGCTTGCAATTCGATCTTAGAATACATATCATCCTTCACTTTCCAACCGCTTTACCTCTTCACTGGCTTCATCAAATCCGAGATGCGTGTATGTATTCAGTGTCACCCCAATATCACTGTGTCCCATGATGTACTGCAGAGTTTTCGGATTCATCCGTGCCGCTGCCATTCTGCTGCAGAAAGTATGCCTGCAGACATGAGGCGTCACTTTCGGCAATGGCACTCTATATATCTTGTTGTACTTTTCACAGATATGCTGGAAATACTTCTCCCAGTGCAAGGCTACCAGAGGCATCCCATTCTTATCCAGATATAAGAACCCCGCATATCCATCAATCATCGGCTCCACTTTCGGTTTTCTTCTATTATTAATAATCCGTCGGAATGCTGCCGTCACCTCCTGTGTCATAGGAATCTGCCGGGTGCCGCTCTCCGTCTTCGGTTCCACGATCTTATAACCCACCCGCGCATACCTCTGCAGCTGATGATCCACATGGATTTTCATATTTTTAAAATCAATGTCCGAGATCGTCAGTCCCACGAACTCAGAGATTCGAAGGCCGGTATTAAAGAGGATGTAAATTCCATCATAGTACCGATTGAAATGTTTATCTTCTGCCACAAAACACATAAACTTACGCTCCTCTTCTCTGGTCAACGCCTCTCTCGTGACACTATCGTTATATATGACAGATGCCAGTTCAAACCCAAAGGGATTCTTCCGGATCAGATCGTCATCCACAGTCATCTGAAAGGCCGGGCACAGGACACCGCGGATAGAACGGATTGTGCTGAATCCCTTGCCATTCTTCTGGAGCTGAATCAACCAGAGTTTGGCATCGGAAATCTTCACCTGGTCTATCCGTTTACTCCCGAAAGGGTCTTCCTTCAACAGATTAATCACCGTACGGTATCCAGCCTCTGTACTGGGACGCACGCCCATCTTGAGAGAAACATATTTCTCCACCAGTTCTAAGACCGTATGATTGCCGCCGTTGGGGACAATCTTATCAAAAAGGTCCGCTGCAATCTGCTTTTCTTTCTCCCGCAAAGACGGCTCCATCTTCTTCCCCGCGGGCATCCTGTCGTTCCTGTCTAAGCGCCAGGAATAAACATACTGTTCCTGTCCGTTTGCGTCCAGATACTTATAACGGTATCTGCCATCTGGTTTTTGTATTTCTCCGTTGCGCAGGACTCTGCCGCGCTTATCTCTTCGCTTTTCACTCATTGCTTTTCTCCTGATTTTCATGTAAAATTGCAGAGAAGCTCCGGCAGGCAAGTGTTCCCTGCCATACCGGAGCCTTTCCGTAAAACGATTAAACCACATTGGCCAGGTCGATATAATGTTCGAACTGCTTCCGCTTGATCTGAATACGATTGCCGACTGCGAGGACGAAGTCTGCGTTCGGATTTTCCGCTACAATCTGGCGAATCCTGGTCTGGCCAATGCGGAAGTACGCGGCCGCCTCCTCGATAGAGAGCGTGTACTTTTCCCAGATCGGAATTATTTGTGTTGTATTCTGTTTGATCATTGTTACTTCCTCCTTATGGTTTCCCACAGGCCACAATCGACCCGCAGGAAAAGTCTCTTTAATAATATTTTGTCTTTACTGCTCCGAATCCTTAATGACCGCAGATACCTTTAAAGCACCGTTATGTTCCCGGCCATCGATCAGAAAGTCACCATCAGCAATAAACTCTCCGACCTCCAGTGTCCGAAGCAGCCTGCTCCAGTCGCTTTCCGCTTTTGAGTCGATCATCCTCGCAGTCGCGCCCACAAGGTTCGCTGCCGGTTTGAAATAAAGCATCAGTCCGCACTGGGAAATCCTCTGCTGCACTGCCGAAGCCGTTCCCTGCTGGATCAGCTGAGTGGCAAGGATCAGATTGACCCCAAACTTCCTGCCCTCGGAGAGCATCTGCGCCAGGGCGCTGTCTTTCCCGGACGGGAGATTCTGACATTCGTCCACAAAGATGTAAATCGGATTCGCTTTGAACTCTCCCGCATTCGCCAAACGCCACATGTAAGACAGGAGCATTTCCGCGACAGTCTGCTGTGTTTCAAGGTTAAACTTGCTCAACCTGAAGATATTGATCTTCTGCTCGCAGAACAGCTTATCACCCGGGCGGAAAATGTTGTGCTCGGTCAGGAAATACAACTTTTCGCGTACCCGCTGAGCCGGCACACTGCCGGCATCGCGCAACGCACGATCCAGTGCCCGAATTCCCTGAGTCTCATAGCCACCGCTATCGTAAACAAACCGGACGGCGCTCCGAAGCTCTGCCTTCTGAGCACACCCCAACCGGAAGGAAGTCGCCAGTACGTCTGTGATCGATCCGACTGTGTCGATACTGTCTTCCACCGAGCCGTCACTATAGCGCACTGGGGAAAACAGGGGGCACGTAATTCCGTCAGAATGAGCGTCAATGTCATGCCCATACTGCTCAAAGATCGGTCTGTACTTCCAAAAAATCTGATCGTCAGCCAGTGCTCCATGCAGGTCCAGCGCAAGAACCGTGCATCCCTGCTCAACAGCGCTGCAGATCATACGCTGACTTTGAACGGTTTTCCTGCTCCCAGAACTGCCAATGACTGCGATATGACGGTTGTGAAGCGCCTCATCATTTGTCGAGACAGATTTGCCACGCCAGTTACCTAAATCAATCATCATACTCCTCCTTTCTCGTCTCCAGACACAATTCGACAAAATCCATGTCGCCGACACGGTTGAGCCGATCACGTCTCAGACGCAGCATTCTCTTGCTTCTATGGCAGTCGCTCTTTACATCGTAATAGCGCATCTTCGCGGTGTATGTATCTGAATGATCAGAGCAAAGGATACCCTCCTCTCGAAGAGCGCATTTTAATCGAGTGATCGCAAAGGTATACAGAAGCTGCTTCGTGATGTCCTTAAACAGACTGCTCGTGAGATAAATATACTGGTCATCAAAGAAAATATATTCATTCTCATGAAACCTCACACACTTATCAATGTCGGGCAGTTCGATAATGTTACAAAACACCGTCTGCGTCTGCCATGAGTAGAATGCATCGACAACAAGTTCTCCCAGCAATTCTTCCCCCTGGTTATTTTCGTCTTCTCTCACCATTGTTCTGGCCGAGTTCAAAAGAAATCTGAAAAGCGATCTTCTCTCCTCTTCCTGCAGCTGCGTATACATGAAGCAAGCGGCTGCAGTCCATGCCTGAAGTTCCACGCTGCCACGGCAATGCTTTTGCATCTTATCAAAGACAACCGGCAAGGCATTATCCAGCGGGATCACATCTTCCATCTGAACAGGCACGTCACGAATCGGCGATTCATGAAAAACCAGGAAGAAACTGCTCAAATCGGCGCCTGTCGGGATGCCTTCGGCGACCACAAGGATCGGCGCAGTTAATTCAGCTCCGAAAAACCTGCCTGTCCTAGCCATGATTCCCAGATTCTCCAGAAAATCAATGCTTTTCCTTGAGGCAACGGCGTAGTATACAATAAATCCCGAGTTCACATCGCTCATCAGAGCAACCATCTGACTTGCTCTCATCTGCTCATCAATCCGGATATCCAGATCAGACACGAGAAGGTCTAATGCCACTCTACCTTTTCCTTCTCCTACAATAAGAAGGATCGCCTTGGGAAGATCGCACCCCTTCTCCCGTATCACAGGATAATTCACAGCGTAAGAACGAAGCAGAAAGAAAGTCGTGTTTTTAGCTAACTCATACACACCTAAGAATAAACGGTCAGGATTCTTACATGCTCTGTCACAGTCAGGGAAAATCTTGTAGAGCATACCCAAACCCACCCTGATCACAAACAGATCTCTGATCAAGCATTCATGTACAAACACTACACGGAACCGCTCTGCTGTCTCTGATGAACTGTAGGTATGGTAAGCAAACGTAATCGGAAGACCTATCTGATTGCACTTGCATTTTACTTCTTCAAATGAGGCACCATCATCAAAATCCAATGCGAACAACTCCATCTCTGTACAATTCTCAGACTTCATACCGCCAACCATGTGCCCTGGAACTATGGCATGTCCGCTGTTTCCGACAAGTTCTGCCAGTTCTCTTACCTCTATCTCCT
>JAJBUT010000104.1 GCA_020860185.1 Lachnospiraceae bacterium
TCTCGGCCAGATCCATATTGAAAGCAGAACCGATAAAGGTCTTAAATCCTCGCTCATTTGCGCCGATCACGCCGATGCCCTGCGTCTTCGCGCAGACAGCGGTACAGCGGCGGCAGAGGATACATTTGTTATTGTCGCGCACCATATGGGCTGCAGAGGTATCCAGTTCGAAATGATTTCTCTCACCGTCATACAGTCCCTCATCATCCACGTTATAGTCATGGCAGAGCTTCTGCAGCTCACAGCGGCCGCTCCGGACGCAGGAAAGACATTTTCTGTCATAAGCTGAGAGAAGAAGCCGCAGCGTCTTTCTCCGGGAAGAAATGATCTTCGGGGTATTGGTCCAGGCTTCCATACCTTCATTAATCGGGTATACACAGGCAGTCACAAGGCTTCTCGCACCCTTTACTTCCACAACGCACATTCTGCAGGCGCCGATCTCATTGATCTCTTTCAAATAGCATAAGGTCGGTATCTCAATGTTCGCAAGGCGTGCTGCCTCTAAAATGGTAGAGCCTGCCGGAGCAGAGATCTCTACACCATTAATCTTGATATTCACATATTCCATTACTGATACCTCCATCACTCTTTGTAAATCGCGCCGATCGCATAACCGGCGATAGCCATAGCCTCCAGAACGACATGGGGATCACCTTCAAGAACAGAACGGTCCATGAAAGCACCCGGATCGCCCTCGTCCGCATTGCAGCAGACATACTTCTGAACATTGCCGCGGTTGCCGGAAGCGAATTTCCATTTCAGGCCAGTCGGGAATCCGGCACCGCCGCGTCCGCGAAGTCCGCTGTCCAGAATCGTCTGAATGACATCATCTGGCGTCATCCCGGTCAAAACCTTGCCAAGAGCCTCATATCCACCGGTGCCGATGTACTCGTCAATGCTCTCCGGATTGATCATACCGCAGTTACGGAGCGCAATCCTGTGCTGCTTCTTATAAAAAACAGTCTCATTCAGTGATGCATATCCGTCAATTTTTTTTGCATCATAATAAACAAGACGTTCTACAACTCTTCCCTTCAGCAGATGCTCAGCAACAATTTCTTCTACATCATCCGCCTGCACTCTCGCGTAAAAAGTGCCCTCCGGTTGGATGATCACGACCGGTCCCTCGGCGCAAAGTCCGTGACAGCCGGTCTGGACAACTGAGATCTCCTCCTCCAGGTCGTTATTCTTAATTTCCTTTTTGAATGCCTCGATGATCTGTGCACTTCCGGAGGAAGTACAACCGGTACCACCGCAAACCAACACATGTGTCCGATACATATCAGTCTCTCCCTCCTTTATTTAGCCTCATCCTTACGAAGCAGATATTTCCCGACAACTTTTCCGCCGATCAGATGTTCTTCGAGAATTTCTTTCGCTTTCTCTTCGTCTACTTTAACATATGTAATTTTCTCTTTGCCCGGCTCAAACACCTCCACGATCGGCTCATACTGGCAAAGACCGATGCATCCGGTCTGTGTAACAACAATGCCGTCCAGTTGTCTGGACTGCACTTCATTCGAAAGCAGATTTAAAACAGGGCGGGCGCCGCTGGCGATCCCGCAGGTAGCCATACCGACTACGACACGGGTACTGTCAGCATCGCTGGAGCGAAGGCCGACCTGTCCCTGCATCTTCTCCCGGATTGCTTTTAATTCTTCCAATGATTTCATCGTATTCCTCCCAAAAATCAGTAAATCGTATACATGAAAGCATGGCAGAAGTCATCCTGTTGACAACGCCTCCACATCCGCTTCGTTTTTTCCGGATAGTCTCTCAAAACCCTGTATTCTTCTGGAGATATCAGTTATATTTTGCCAGAATCCCGTCGATCTCATCCGGCGTCAGGCGACCGTATACATCATCGTTGTGATCCAGAAAATGTTTGTGTATCAGAACCCCGGCACAATTGGCTAAAGTAGTAATAGTCCCATATTTTTCAACCGCCAGCTCCCTGATCCTTTCCACATCCTCTTTTTGACGAAGATTCGCCTGAATAAATGTTGCCTCACCGCCGGCCGAACATATGCCGTCTATGGTAGCCTGTCCGCTGACCTGATTAAAATCAGCTCCGATAATCTTTGCCCCCTCGGCCGCAAACATTTCTGAAATAGCCTTTCCGATACCGGAACCGACACCTGTAACCACTGCAATCTTACCATTCATTCTGTTCATAAAAATTATTCCTCCTTTAAGCTATATTAATAATATAAAATAGATCGTTGTTTTTTGACAGTCTGCCATTAGGCTTCTGCCTGATCTGCGGCCGCTTTCTGAGCCAGTTTCCCCTTGCTTCCGAGTTCCGGCACTGTCAGGCCAAACACACCGAGAATAACAAAGAATACTGCCCCGCAGGTAAACATACCTACATAATTATCTCCGAAAATCGTAGCGATAATGAGAGGGAACAGCCAGCCAAATAATCCCGCTGATGTCTGGTTCATACCACTGGCTGCGCCGGCCATCTCAATCCCAAACTCTCCGGTCATGGGAATCAAACTGATACGCCCCATATTTACTCCGATCGAGCCCGCCACAATAAAGGCACAGATTCCCATACCAACCATTATGGGAATACCAACCGGCACAAATTTGTAAACCAGGAAATAACCCAGACCTCCAATTACACAGATAAGAAAATAGGGTACATTATATTTTCCGACCTTACGGAAAATGGGTTACGATAAATTCAGCGAAACAATTTATCATGGTCGATTCTCTCAGATGCTGCAGGGTAAAAGAATAGATATCCCCGTCAGTCTGGAGGCCGCATGGGGACAAAGCGTACACTGGCAGGGACGGGGCTTTGAAGGGGCAATTGAAAAGCCAACCTGGCTGGCTATGAATCTAATCAATATGGTATCCACCAGAGATGCTCAGACTGTAGAACACTTCCATTGCAAATATGATTACCATGCAGAGGCCATGGCTGATCCCTATCATTGTCCGCATATCATCAACGCCATCAATCACACGCAAAACTGTGCCGAGATCAAGGACTCCATCATGAGTTGTGAATGGCAAAGCCCTGATTTATGGTGGCCATCTATGGAAGCGGAAATGTATGAAGCTGCTACCGGCTATCCCATGACATCCGAAGAACTGGAAGAGGATGCCATTCGATCCAAGCTTCTGTTCCGTGCCATCCTGATACGTGGATACGGACGTACCAGGCGCAAAGAGATAGAATCCATCTGGCGCACAATTTCCATCCCTGATTCCTGGAACGAAGTCGCAGACTGGAAGCTATGGAACGAGATGGTGGATTTGTACTATGAAAGCCGCGGTTGGGATCTGGAAACCGGCTGGCCGTACCGGGAGACCTATGAAAAATATGGTTTAAAGGATATCGCGGATGAGATGGAAAGACTTGGTTTTCTTCCCGTGCACCCGAAACACAGATGGCATGATTACGGCAATCCTCCCCATGCAGGATTCGTTGAAAACCGCAAACGAGAATCAGAAAAAAATAAAGTATAGCTTCGAAATAAATGCCGGAAAGTAGTAAAAAATCCGGCTCCAGTTCCATAAGCAAATGCCAATGGCTCTTTAAAACCCCGGCTGCTCTTAGCCGGGGTTTTTATCACGTACGATACTGAACTTCCATACTGCTGTCCGATTGCAGCATATTTTTCAATTTTTTCAATTTTTCCCATGAATTCCTGCCTTTCTGCTTCCTTATTTAAAAGCCATTCACTTTATTATTTATTCGGAAATTTGTATCTGTAAAAATTTAAACATGGATACATGGAAAAGAGATGTGAAATTACCGCATTATCAATGACAAAAGCGAGATAATGAGTGTAGACAATGTTTTCATAAAGCGACTGCCCGGACAGTTCGAGAACCAGAGGTTCTCAAACGGCACTATGAAGTCCATGGTATATAATACTTATTTCCCTATATCCGGAATATTTGCAGCCGCTTTAATCATAGAGAGAAATTCCTCTAACAGCGGAGAAAGAGAATTCGGCTTATAGAATACACCGTAAGAAAGAGGCGCTGTGTCCTGCAACGGTATATAGTTTATTTCGACATTCGTAAAACCGATTCTGGGAAGAATCGTAAACCCGTAGCCGGCCCGTATCAGCATCAATGCTGCCTGCAGATTTTCGCACAGGAATGTATTCTGCGGTGTGATCTGCCCGGCCAACTGATTTTGCAGCTCCAGTGCGCGGGAAGGCACAGCATTACAGTGAACGAGACGCTCAGAATACAGATCTGATTCCGATACGGTTTCACGAAAAGCATACGGATGCGACTCTGATACAACACAACAGAGCGGAAGCTGCGCGAGCTCCATATAGGAACATCCGCTACGAAGCGGAATATCCTCCCGGAAACCGACAAGGAAATCAAGATCCCCCTGCGTAAACAACGTCAGAATGAAACGATGCGGAATTACTTTTATAAAAGGATGAATGTCCGGTGCCTGCCGGATGCATTGTTTGAGAACATTGCACAGGAAATCAAGATCCACCTCATTTCCGCAGCCGATGGAGGCAACCCGGATATCAGACTCCGTCTGATGATGAATTCTGGCGGAAGCGAGTTGCAGCGTAGTTACTACTTTTTTTGCGTCCTCCAGAAAACTGACGCCGGCGGGCGTAAGCGTTACCGTTCGGGTTGTGCGCAGGAATAACTTCGCCCCCAGTTCATCTTCCAACGCGTGAATCTGCCGGGAGACCGCAGACTGCGTCATATTCAGAACTTCAGCGGCTCTGGCAAAATTAAGATTTTCTGCTACCTGTATAAATGTTTCTAAATTCTGTATGTTCATTCTGTCCATCCTTTTTATTCAATTATTGCGTTTCTCTCATTGATAATACCACTTTTTCAATTCCATTTCAAGCATTCCTGGAATATAATGATCCTGAAAATTATGGATCTGTTATGTACCAGAAAACAATAATATCTTTCATTCTCTGTTTTCTGAAGACACGAGTTTTATTAAGGAGGATTTTAAAATGTTGGAAAACTATATTGTTACAATCGGGCGGCAGTATGGAAGCGGCGGCAGGGAAATTGGGAAAAAGCTGGCCGACAGACTGGAATTTGCTTATTATGACACCCTGCTTTTAGAAAACGTTGCTAAGAACAGCGGATTATCTGACGCAATCATATCAAAATATGATGAAAAACTGCACGACAAATGGATGAGCATATCACTGGGAATGTCAGCCGCCTCAGACCGCCATAAGCTGCCGGTTCCGCTCCGGGCAGCACTGGGACAGTTTGAGGAAGTGGAAAAAATCGGCAGACGCGGAAGCGCCGTGATTGTCGGGCGCTGTGCGGATCAGATTCTTAAAGGGCGGGCAAATATCCTTTCTGTTTTTATTCATGCAGATATGGAACTCCGGGTCGCACGTGTCTCGGAACGCAATCAGATTTCGGAAGCGGAGGCGAAAAAGAGAATTAAGAATACAGATAAAGGCAGAGCAGCCTTCTATAATTATTATACAGACGCCGAATGGGGAAAAACAGACAACTATCATCTTTGTATTGACAGTGGAGTGTTTGGTATAGACGGCACGGTAACTGTGTTGGAGGCCTGCGTAAATAACCGGATCACACCTCAAAAATAAACAGGAAAGTTAAAACAGGATGAGCAATCAGGAAAAAATCTATCTCTTATATGACCGTTTACAAAAACTGATATCCAACGAAAAAAAAGAATTTCGGAATACAGAGAAAAATTCTTCGTAAAATTAGAAATTTGGAAAAATTGTGTTAATTATAACAACCCATTTTACAACAAGTCCGAAAGAACCGAATTTGTTAAAATGACAGATGGGGATTTA
>JAJBUT010000059.1 GCA_020860185.1 Lachnospiraceae bacterium
AAGAAGTACCGGAAATTCAGCCAAACACGGCAAAGAATGGAAAGCTCGCCTGTGAAATGTCCCCTGAGGATACGATGCGGCTGCATGTTATGCGGGACGGTTGGACGATGAGGGAATGCCGGGAAGATGATCCGCTTACATATTCCAAGATTAAGAACACGCTTCCGCCGCTTCGGCTGGATTATCTGCTGGATGCGCCGCCTTGCCCGTTCCGGCTGACTATTTATGTGGACGGACCGGGCGGAATCGGGAAGTCTTCGTTTACGGAATATCTCGCACAGGCTTTATGTCCGGAAAGTGCGAATCCGTTTTTTCATGTGGGCAATGACAAACGCGTTACTTTTGACGGGTATGACGGTGAACCGGCGGTTATTTATGATGATTTACGTGCAGCAGATTTCTTGCAGCAGTTCGGTGCGAATGGGGTTTATAAACTGCTCGATCCGCATCCGAAGAAGATGGCGCAGAATGCAAAATATACACGAGTGATTCTGAACAATACGTTGAATATTATTAACGGCATAGACTCATATGAAGATTTTATATCAATGCTGGCTACTGGATATACGGATTATCATGGATGGAATCGCCCGGCAGAAGATGAAAATCAGGCGTGGCGGCGTTTCCCGATGATTATCTGTGTTCACGAAAATGATTTTGATATTCTTATCAATAAGGGATTTGTGAACAGGGATTTGAGCGCCATGAAAACGATGGAAGTTTACGCGAATGTGCGCGGCAGTTTAAAGTCTATTGTTGAGCGTCTGGATGGATCCGCAAAAGAACAGGTATACGCGCAATACGGACAGCCTGTTATTGAAGCTGCACATATGATTACGGAGAACCACGATGATAAGATTTCAGATCCGGAACAGGTTCCGGATACAATGGTACCTGTTGTGAAATACTCGGAAGATATAGAAGCTGAAAAGGAAGCCGCAAGGGAAGCTGCACGTGAGCGGTTTATCGAAGAGTATGAAGCGGAAGAAATGAAGCGGTTTGATACGCTGGTCGAGTTTGCTCATTGGTTTTGGAAGGAATCCAACGGCTATGATGATTATGGTTACAACGATTACATGAATACTACGTTATATATAAAATTTCGCAATGACGAAAATTATAAAAAACAACTTGAGGAGATGCAGGCACATAAGAGAGATTTTGAGACCATTGGTGGGATAAAGACCTATCGGATTGACTTAGACGGTTACGAATACCAGTATTTGCAGAAGCTGAAAGACGATGATGGTTTTTTGTCAACCAGATATATTCAGCAGCCGAAAAACACAGGGTATATGATGCAGTTAAATCTTATTCTAAGAACGTGGTTCGTCAGGTTTTGGAAATGGCTTTCTATGATGAGCTGTGAATTTAACTGATATGGATAAGCGGTTGTGACATACTTTATGTCTGTTATGGCCGCTTTCTTGATTATCTTATCGAAATTTTTTTCTGTTGGTTTTAAGCCGTCGGCAGACCCCTCGGAGAGTCCACTAAAAAGTGTAACGGGCAATTTTACTTGTAAAATTGTCCGGGACGCTTTTATTAGTGGAGCTAATAAAAGACACCGCGATAAAAATGTACCGGAGAGGGGTTGCGTTCTGAAAGATTTGTGTTATTTTGTACTTAAAGGCAGGTGATTTATAATGCAGACAGTAGTTACGACAAGCCGTGTTCATGGATACGGCGGGCAGGACTATGTGCATGTTACGGATGATAAGGTGAGGGCAAAAGAGCCGCATGTGTTTCCGGAACTTGGGGCAAATGAAGCTTGGAAGAAGGGAAGTCCGGAACAGACTTACAAAGAGTTGTTTGACGATGACATCATTGAGTACAACAAGGGGAAAAAGCCGAGCAGGCAGATAGACGGATACAGGGGATACATGGAGAAGGTGAAAGCCGATACGCGCGGAAAGCTTGCAACGAAACGGGGGAAAAACGGACAGCGGATCGTGGATACAAGCGTGGAAAAAGGAAAAAAGCTTTATTACGAACTGGTTGTTTCCGTCGGCAATACGGTAGACCGTCAGAAGGATGCGGACGGGCATATCATGTATGACGATACGGATCATCTGATTATGCCTGGACGGCTGCCCGCTGAACTGAATAGAGCCGTGTGTTTCAGGTATTTCGAGACTTTTGAGCAGCGGAACCCGCATATGCGGATTATGACGGCGAATTACCACTGTGACGAGGGATTCAGGAATAACCGGGGAGTGCTTGAGCAGGATACGGAGCATCTGTCGATCTTATATGTTCCATATGCAGACGGGGGTAAGACGGGTCTCGCGCACCAGAACAGTATCGGGAAAGCACTCAAGCAGCAGGGATATGACAGGTACGATGAATGGCAGAAGGCGGAGCGTGATTATATCGAGCAGCTGACGCGCGATCTGGCGCCGCAGTACGGGATCGAAGTTGAATTTGTGCATCCGGTGCAGGACAGGCAGCGCGAAGCCACTCCGGATGATCCGCGTGAGTTTAAGGCGTTTCAGGACGAGAAGGCGGCGGTTGCGGAAGCATGGGCAGACGTGCGCACAGCACAGAGGGAAGCACAGGAGAAAACGCAGGAAGCTTCCGATCGCGAACAGAATGCTGCGGAACGTGAGCGGCAGATGGATGCAGAGGTACAGAGCCAGGTCGCCGCGCAGGTCGCCGTGCTGCGCAGACAGATGGACGAGGAGAACGAGAAGGAGCTTGCAGAAGAAAAAAAGAAACTGAAAGCACAGAATGCATCCGAAATGCAGGATATGCGCAAAGAAATGGACAAGCTGAAAGCCAGTGTTGACGCGATACCGTCAGTGGACACGGATTCATACGGATACAGCCAGAATGTGATTAGCACCGTCAGGCAGCAGCTTGGTGCGCCGATAACGAGAAACGGGCAGACATGGAAATATCAAGATGGCCGTCCGGTGACAATCTGGAGCCAGTACGGCCGACAGATTACGAATGCCGTGCAGATTGCGCTGACATTGAACGGAGACGATGATCCGCGGAAAAAGACAGCAGTGTCAAAGAAGACAATACAGAGGGATATACAGAGATTCAATGAAAAGTTTGGGACGCAGCAGGAGCAGGAAGGAGAATGCGAGCCTTCATAAAAATGCCAGTTCCCGCAAAGATACAATCCCCTTCAAAAATACCTCAAATAATGCCCTGAAAATGCCCCTGGAATCAATTTCAGGGGCATTTAACGTGTTTTTATACGTCGAAGACGTTTTGAAGCGTTTTACGGTATAAAAAACGGATATTTTCATGAGGGCGGCTGCGCCGCCGATGGTCTGCATGATTGGCATGGTCATACAGCAGGAAAAGTCCTGTTGAAATATCTGTTTGTTTGTGATACACTTAGTCACAGATACACAGACAAACGTGATTAAGAGGTGGAATTATGACAGACAAAAATACGGTCAATTTGACGATCGTGCTGACGAAAGAGGAGCGCAAAGCCCTGAAACTGCTTGCGCTGGAACAGGATATTTCGGTATCTGCTCTGATCCGGCAGTGGCTCAAAGAGCATCAGAATGAAGAGGTGAATGACTGATGGCAGCAGGAAATAGTTCATTTGGAGCAGCTAAAGCGAATAAAAATGATGAATTTTATACGCAGTTGACAGATGTAGAGAAGGAATTACGTTATTACAGGCAGCATTTCCGGGGGAAAACTATTCTGTGCAACTGTGATGATCCGTTCGAGTCGAATTTTTTCAAGTATTTCGTGCTGAATTTTAATCGTCTCGGTTTGAAAAAGCTGATATCCACTTGTTATGCAACGTCCCCTATTTCGGGAACCCAGCTTCGCTATCGTGTGGATGCAGACGGGCAGCTTTCTTTTCCGCTTGATGGTGAAGAACTCGGTGACGGAGTAAAGCGTCCGTATAAAGCTGTTGTCACAACGGTTTATGACAAAACCGGAGACGGCAGCGTGAATATGCTTGACGTGGCTGAACTGTTCAGATCCGGAGAGAATGAGCTGACACAGCTTGAAGGTGACGGTGACTTTCAGAGTCCGGAGTGTCTGGCATTGCTGGATGAAGCGGATATTGTCGTGACAAATCCACCGTTCTCGCTTTTCCGTGAATACATTGCGACGCTGGTTGAGCATGGAAAGCAGTTTCTAATTATCGGGAGCCAGAACAACGTGACTTATAAAGACGTGTTTTCTCTGATGATGGATAACAAGGTCTGGCTGGGATATAAAGCCGGGGATATGGCGTTTACGGTGCCGGATTATTACGAGCCGAGGGAAACACGTTACTGGCAGGATGAGAACGGTCAGAAATGGCGTTCGCTGGGGAATATCTGCTGGTTTACAAATCTGGATATTAGGAAGCGTCATGAAGATTTGATTCTTGTGAAGCGGTATAACACGGAAGATTATCCGAAATATGATAATTATGATGCGATTGAGGTGTCGAAAGTAACAGATATTCCGTGTGATTATTCAGGCTTGATGGGTGTCCCGATTACATTTTTGGATAAATATAATCCGGAACAGTTTGAACTTCTCGGAATTACTGATCGAAATAATCCATACGGACTTACGATAAAAGTTTATTCAAAAGAAGATGGATCGAATTATAGCGACTGCAATCGTCGTGGTGCCATAAGACTTTCCGATGGGACTTTGAAATCGACATATGCGAGATTACTTATCCGTAACAAGCATCCGGAACAGCCGAAAGGAGTATAAAGATGGATATACAGGAGACGAAAGTTACAATCCGGGAAGTATGGGCAAGAAAACGCTGACCGGCAATATCGCCCTTGCACCCGACGAAGCCAGGGAGCTAAAGGAACTTGCCAAAAAGGGCGTGACCGCTGATCGTAGGGTTTCAGAGCTGGAGGAAAAGGTTGCCCGTGCCCAGAAGGACGCCGGTATCTGGAAACGGCGGTATGAAAAACTACTCGACCAGGTTCAGCCATATTTAGATGCCATCAAGCTCGCACCAGAGAGAGTGCGGGCTTTTTTGAATGCCATTATGACCAGACCGAAGGAAACAAAAGAACACACACAGCCTGCCCGTCGCCGTGGGCAGGACTTGGAGCTTTGATGAAAGGAGCAGTGCCTATGGAGAAAAACGTTTACTTTGAGCAGTGCATGGACTTTCTCGCCCGAATGATTGAAAAGTATGGCGACAAAGTTGAATTTCCACAAGCGGATGCTCCTTGTCCCCACACTGATGAACGGGACGAGGAATTAAAACCCGCTGCATGATTTATGATGGGGAATCCATCCCTCACCTGTGTGGGAGATGGGTTCCCCCTATTTTTGTTATACAAGCTGGCAGAACTGGCGTTGGTGCGCATTATGCAAGGGATAACCGGGAAGCCGTCAAGCGGGATAATAACAATATTTTCGATTTTCTGGAGTCCGAGGGTTATATTCGGCTGAAAGCGGATGCTTCTATCAGCTCCAAAGAGTTGTATGAGGTTTATCGGATGTGGTGTGAGGAAAATTCCCTGACACCGTTAAAGTCACGCAGCTTCAGTGACGGCATGATAGCCAGTCAGGAGAGGTACAACCTGGAGCATTGCAATAAAATTACGAATGCTGCAGGTCGCCGTGTATGGGGCTTTATGGGAATCGAAGCAATAGCCAGACCTGATGTGAACGGGTTTTTTAGTATTTCACCATGTACGTACGTACCGGAGGACTGGCGGGATTGAAATCCCCCCTTTTCTTCTGTGTACGTATGTACGCAGCGATTTACCGCAGATTTCCCTTTTGTGCAGCCAAAAGGCCGCACTACCCTGAAAAACGGGTTGCAAAATCAG